>JBOGIG010000008.1:0-23641 GCA_050742455.1 Acidimicrobiales bacterium | reverse complement strand
CCACGGGGGCCAGGCGAGTGGTGGCGAGAAGAAATGTCCACGGCTGAATTTGGCCCTGGTGAAGGACATGGAGGCTGTGCCGGGACCGAAGGCGGAATCCCAGTTGCTCGGCCAGAATGCCCAGGGTACGTTTCTCAAAAAATGACAGGTGCTGGCCGGTTGAAAAGGCGTAGTACCACCAGGAATCGGGATCAGGAATTGGAGTGGGAAGAAGTTCGGTGGTCAGAAAGACCACCGGCGCACCGGTGCGACTGATGGCTCCTTCCAGGAACGCAACGGGGTCGGTTGTATGTTCAAGGACCTCGATGGCGGTGAGCCCGGAGCACGCCTGCGAATCGAGCTCGAATCCGGGTGCGAGCAGATTGGGGCAGTTGGGATCGCTCCATCGGAAATCGAGCCCCGCATCACGCATGGTGCGGACTAGGGCGCCGTACCCGGCTCCGATGTCCACGTATACGGACCCCTTGGGAAAATTGAGCGAGAATAGACACAACAGTCTCGGCTCCAGGTCCTTCGCTCGGGCCAGAACGCCGGAGTCAACTACGGCTATCGGTGATTCGTAAGCTTGGTCCAGCCATGTGGGGTTGAGTGCGCCGAGAAAGCCACACTGCGGGCATTTGAGATATTGCGCCTGATATTCCCCGAGTATCACTCGGGAAAAGGCGAGATCTCGTGGACCCGAGCAGATGGGACAGAGTTCCGGGTTCAAATCGTCTTCGCCTGGTTGGTAGCCCACTGGGAATCATTGGTAGATTTAATGTGGCGGAGCACCAGGAATGTCAACGGGGCCAACGTGATGACTGCCTGGCAGCCGACCGTAGCCAGGGGGGGGCCGGTAAGTCCCAGGTGTCTAACCAACAGGATCGATCCCACCAGGTTCGCGGTGGCCATTGCGACCGCGGAAACGGCCTGACTGCGAACCAGATTGAGGCCGCTCAGAAATGAAGCCACCGGCACGCTGGACGATAGTACGACGGCTAAACCGGCCAGGATTACAACCAGGGCCAGGCCGGGACGCGGAACATTTGGGGCGAGCACCTCGACGGCTGGGCGAACCAGGAATCCAACAGCAATCGCCGCTGCCGTGCTGGTGACCACGGCGGCGATGCCGGTTCGCCGAAAGCGAGCCAGCAGCCAAGTACGGTCTCGACGCGCCCGAGCGCGGGCCACGGCGGGCCACAGGGAAGTGAAGTACACGCCAACGAGGGCAGGAACCATCAAAAAAAGCTTGGCCGGAACCATGTAGGCGGCGCCGCCTGTGCTGCCCAGGCGATTGGCGATGATGAAGGCGTCCGTCTCGAAGCCCAAAGCCCCAGCCAGGCCGATGGTGGCGTATGCACCACCCTGCCCGAGCAATCTCTTCGCCACCGCCGGCTGAATGGAACTCAGGGCGGGTCGGGCCGGCGGGTAAAATCGGATGCAGGCAATCCATGCCGCGGCGCCGGTGAGTAATCCGGGACCGGCAGCCACCATCGTGAAGACGACCAGACCGCCATGCCAGACGCTGGCCAGTCCTCCAAGCAGGACCTGAACAGCGGTGGCGGCAATGGCGAGCTTGGCTGCCGTGTCGCTGCGTTCGATGGCTACGAGAATTCGAACGGCGGCCGTAAGGGGCAGTGACAACCCCAGTATCGCCAGGTAGGCCTGGGCGGCCTGGGTGGATGAGACAAATGAATTTTCTCCTGGAACACCCAGGAGCCGATTCACATCGAGAACTTGGGGCAATACGATGCCGAGGACCACCAGCATTGCACCCAGGAGGGCCAGTAGCCCGGCGCCGGTGGTCACCAGCGAACGGAAGGCCGCAACATCTCCGGTCTCCGCGCTTGCGGCTAGATCACTGACGAGGGCGTTGGCGATGCCGAAATCAGAAAAGGCCAGCAGAGCCGATAGGGTGGACAGGACAATCCACACCCCGAACTCCTCTTGGGAAAGCGATCTACTTGCCAACGGGACCAGGGCCAGAGAGCCGATAGCACCGGCCAATCGGCCCCCGATATTCCAAAGTCCGTGCTTTCGATCCCTGCGGTCGTCAGAACCCGTTGCGGATCGCAGTCTAAGGGGAACCTTCAATTGGTCCAGCTTGCCTCTGCTCGGGCGGGGTTGGGGTTGCGGCCTTCGGGGCCATCGTCGGTTCCTCGCTCCGATTCGGTGACCAGAGCGGCGCGCAGCCGGCTGATGCAACGACCCCAACCCCAGTGTTCGCCCGTCCATGCCGCCATCAACTGTGAGTCGAAGGCGCGCAGGCCAGTGAGGATCTCGGAAACAGCCCGGGCGACGGCATCGGGATCGCGTGGCGCCAAGATTCCGTTAAGGCTGGGATCAACCGTGCGAAGGTAGCCGCCCTCACCTACGGCGACGGTTGGGGTTCCACAAGCGCTTGCCTCCAGAACCGTCAAGCCAAAGGGCTCATCCTGGGCTAGGGCCAGCAAAAAGGTTGCCGCCTGATATTCCGCGACCAGTTCGGCTTCGGAAACGTTCCTCAAAAGGTTCAGCTTTACGCCTCGGGCCTGCGCCAGGCGGGTGAGGTGCGCACCGAAAGATTCATCCCCTCGATTGAATACGATGCGAAGGGTGGGCCGATTGATCATGGGCAGTCGGGCCAAGCTCTCCACGGCCAACTCATGTCCTTTAGTGGGATCGAGAGCGCCCACTACCAGGGCCCCTGGTTTGTCGGACCTATGGCCTCCTGGCCGGAATTGGTCCACGGCCACGCCGAGCTCGATAACCTGGGCCGACACGCCGTAGGCCTGCGCGAGCCGATGGGCGGTGAATGCCGAGTTGGCCACAATGGTGGACGCGGAGCGCATAGCTTGGCGGTCGAGGCGAGCTCCCAGGCCGTCATAGATCAACCGGCCCATGCTACGGATCATGTGGTCAGCCCGGGCGCTTGAGGCCACTGGGAGGTAGTTCGATTCTGTGGTGCGGCGTCGCCCTTCCTGGGCAAAGTAGATGTGCGGGGTACGCAATCGCCGAAGGGCCTGGGGAGCCTGACCCCACTGACAGGCCAGGACCAGGGCCACATCGAAGGCCCCAGCATCAACCCTCTTGGCTGCGCCGAGGGATCCGAGGTAGGACCGCACGAGATTCGCGAACGGATGAAAAGGCGCCGGAAGATGAATTCGAGGTGGGCGACACCACATTGCGCAAACTCCGGGGGGAGTAGACACTGGGGTATCACCCCAGGTGCAGACGGTGACGTCATCGGTGGCGGCCAAACCCAGGGCGATCTGATTGACAAGTCGGGCCGCCCCCCCAGGGCCGGAGTTGTGCAGGATGCAGAGTCTCACTGCTTTACCGCCGGGCCACGACGCGGTGAACGGCATCGGCGTGTGCTTCGAGATAAGCGGCGCCATGAATCACGTCCGGCTCCAGGTGGGCGCCCTCGGCCCACTCATTCCAGGCATTTATGAATACCATCGGAGCTTTGGTCTCCCAGAGGGTCTGGGCCAACCAATCGCCATAGCGCTCAGGGCTGGCATCGGTGATGACGACGGCACCCCGTTGGCGACGGGGCGAATTGTCCCATCCTGTGCAAACAGTGGAGTAGCGACTGGGGTCTTGCCTGGAACCCATCCGATCCAGCGCCCGACGGACCAGGGTCTCGTAGGGAAAGCGAATCAAGCGGGGATAGCGTGGGGCCAATCCGAGGCGGCTGGCGACCAGGCGAGGAACAGCACGCCACGGGGGACGGACCAGAGCGAGATCGGGCTGTTGCTCGACCACGCCGTCCAATCCCAAGGCACCCGGATCACGGATCCGGCGCCGGAAGCTTTCCACGCCAAGAAGGCACAGGCCGGGAAAGCCACTCTGATCGGCCGCCGAGCGCCAGCGGTCAAATGTTCTACCTGGATCGGGCAGTTTCATCGGCTGATACACCATGAACACCGGTTTGTCGTCAAGTCGGACGTATGACGGATCGGCGAATACGTCCAGAAGAAATTTGATGTGGTTGTCATCGTCGGTATCGGAGTGGCGTTGCTCCACTATCACGCTGCCGCTGTTGCCGCTCCATTGGCGCGTCCAAGCCTCGTTGGCCCAACACAACATGAACGGGAGTGTTTCCAGGGGATCTCGCCGCATCCGGTCAAAGGGCTCGTGGAGAATGCGTTGACCGGAGAACCAGTAGTGATACCAGCAGAATCCGTCTATGCCATGAGCTAGAGCCATGGACTGCTGGGCTTGGCGGGTTTCGTCCAGGCGGAGGTCGTAGAAGCCGAGTTGTCCAGGCAGCACGGGCTGGCGGTGCCCGGTGAAGCGGGGACGAGCTGCCACTACGTTGTGCCATTCCGTAAAGCCGGGCCCCCACGCTTCGTCATTCACGCTGATCGGGTGAAACTGGGGAAGGTAAAAGGCCATAGTGGCCGGGCGTGAAAGCACGGCGGGGCCGAGTATGGAGGGTGTCACCCCCGAGGCTGCCGGCACGGGGTCAGTATAGGTAGGACCCAACTCGATCCTGGGGACACCTTTGGACCTTACCGCCTGGTCCCTGCGTCCCCCTGTCTTCGACGGCGCCCTTGTCCGTCCCCTGTTCTTGGTCAAGCCCCATCGCTCCCCGACATTGGGCCGACGCCGCCATAATGGGGGCGTGTACGACCAGGGGCGGAGTCCATCGTCGGCGAGACCGGTGGTGGATGTGGTGATCCTTACCTGGAATGATCCCGCCATGCTCGAACGGGCGCTTGACTCGGTCTTGGCCGCCACCGAAGTCGTGCCGCGTGTGATCGTAATCGACAACGGCTCCAGGCCCGCCGCCCTAGGGTTCGAGGATCCAGATGTGGTCTTGGTGCGCAATGAGACAAATCAAGGCGTGGCCAAGGCGCGCAATCAAGGGGCCCGTCTCGGCGCTGCTTCGCTGATCTGTTTCCTGGACAGCGATGCTGTTTTGTTGCCCCAGAGCCTGGGTCGGCTGGCTGAGGTAGTGCTCGCCGATGAACGCATTGCAGTGGCCGTCCCGGTTTTCGCCGGTCAGAAGCCCGAGGCCAGCGCTGGCCGGGCCCCCACTCTGGGTCGCAAGGCCTTCCGGGCTCTTCGGCTCAGTGACCACTATGATGGCGTTGAACCGACGGCTCATGGTGCGCCCAGAGAGGTCGACTTCGGGATCGGGGCTTGCCAGGTTGTTAGGCGAAGTGCCTTCAACGATGTCGGGGGCTTGGACGAGTCCTATTTTTATGGACCGGAGGACGTCGACTTCTGTCTGCGGTTGCGGGAGCGTGGCTGGCGAGTTCTACAGGTGTCGGACGCCTCCGTCGAACATCCGCCCCGGCGGAGGAACCGGACCCTGATGACCCGCCGGGGAGCGCGACACGCATGGGCGGTTTGCCGCCACCTTTGGCGGCATCGACGGTTCCGGGGAATGTCGGCGAGATAGGCGGTATGGGTGCTGGATAGGCGAGACAGACACCGGACCCGATCGGATCCGGTTCCTACACAATCTCCAGCATGCGGTCCAGGGCCACTCTGGACCACCTGGCCTCCTCGCCGTCGACGATGATGCGGTTTACCACATCACCTGCCACCAGGTTCTCCAGGACCCAGGCCAGGTGTGCCCCGTCGATGCGGAACATGGTTGAACAGGGACAGATGAGGGGATCGAGGGACACGATGGTCTTGTCCGGGTTGTCATGGGCCAGGCGATTTACCAGGTGGATCTCGGTGGCGATGGCCAGGACCGAACCCGCGTCGGCCTCCGCCACCGCCCTGATGATGAAGTCGGTGGAGCCGACCTGATCAGCCAGTTCCACCGTCTCGTGGGGGCATTCGGGGTGGATAAGCACCTGGCCCTTGGGATGTTCGGCCCGAAATGCCGCCACGTGCTCGGGACGGAACCGCTGGTGCACGGAGCAGTGTCCCTTCCACAACAGCAGGGTCGAGGCCTTTACCGCTGCCTCGTCCAGACCGCCCAGAACCATGCGGGGGTTCCACACGGCCATGTCGGCCTCGCCGTAGCCCAATTGGTATCCGGTGTTGCGCCCGAGGTGTTGGTCGGGGAAGAACAAGACCTTGTCGGCACGCTGGAGGGCCCAAGTGAGAACAGCCCGGGCATTGGATGACGTGCACACCGCCCCACCCTTGCGGCCCACGAAGGCCTTGAGGGCGGCAGACGAGTTCATGTAGGTGACAGGCATAAGGCGCTCGACGTCGGTAACCAGGGCCAGCTCATCCCAGGCTTCGTCCACGGCGTCGATGTCGGCCATGTCGGCCATGGAGCATCCGGCGTTGAGGTCGGGCAGGATTACCTGCTGATGGGGCCCGGTCAACACGTCAGCTGACTCGGCCATGAAATGCACCCCGCAGAAGACGACGTACTCGGCCTCGTGCTGGTCGGCCGCCGTGCGTGACAGCCCGAAGGAATCCCCCCGGGCGTCAGCCCAGGCCATCACCTCGTCGCGTTGGTAGTGATGACCGAGGATGAACAGCCGTGGACCAAGGACGGCCTTGGCGGCGCCGATCCAGGCGTCCAATTCCTCGGCTGATGCCTTTATGTAACGCTCGGGGAGCGGCGTTTGCAGCCTGAACATTTGGCAGAACCCCCTGGGGGAGAAGCTCCGCTGATGACCGGCGGGGACAGCCTGGTCGCCCTTCCGCGGGGATGTCGGTCATGGAGCTGTTTATGTATGCCGGATACCAGGCCGGCTCACCCACTATCTTACGCTGCCCGGCTCGGTAACGGGGAATGGCATTCTAGGAGGGTGATTTCGCGCCCGGCTACCGGCACCATTCCCGAGGGTCCCGGTTCCTACCAGTTCTACGATGCCGACGGCCGGGTCATCTACGTGGGCAAGGCGGCCTCTCTGCGCCAGAGGCTGTCGAATTATTTTGCTGACCCGGCAACCCTGGCCCCAAGGACGGCGCAAATGGTGGCCACGGCGGAACGGGTGGAGTGGATCCAGGTGCGCAACGAGGTCGAGGCCCTCATGCTCGAGTTCAACCTGATCAAAAAGCACCGACCCCGATTCAACATCCGGCTGCGGGACGACAAGAGCTATCCCTACCTGGCGGTCACGGTGTCGGAGGAATGGCCCCGACCGACGGTGATGCGGGGGGCCAAGCGCAAGGGGGTGAGGTACTTCGGACCCTACGGCCACGCCTATGCCATCAGGGAGACGCTTGACCTGTTGTTGCGGTCCTTCCCTGTGCGAACGTGCACCGATCACAAGTTCGCCCGGCACCAGCGACTGGGCCGACCCTGCCTCCTATTCCACATCGAGAAGTGCTCGGGGCCGTGCGTGGGAGAGATAAACAAAGAGGATCACGACCGCCTGGTTGGCGAGCTCATGGACTTCTTGTCGGGCGATACCCAGCCGATCGTGCGCCGCCTGGAATCGGAGATGGCTCGGGCGTCCGACGCCCTGGAGTACGAGCAGGCCGCGCGTTTACGGGATCGGCTGGCCACGGTGCGCAAGGCCATCGAACGCCAGGTCATGGTGGCAGCCCGCTCTGAGGACATCGACGTCTTCGGACTGGTCGAGGACGAGCTGGAGGCGGGTGTGGCCGTCTTTTACGTCCGCCAGGGAAGGGTGACGGGTCGAAAGGGCTTCGTTGTCGACAAGGTGGAGGACTTGGAACGCCCCGCCCTGATTGCTCAAATACTGGAGCAGCACTATGCCGACGAAGGAATTGAGGTCCCCCGCGAGATCTTGGTACCCGATCAACCGGAAAGCCTGGAGGTCCTCACCGAGTGGCTGCGTCTACGGCGTTCGCACCTCGCCGCCCGAGGTGACAGGGCCGCTCTGGGTGTCACTATCCGCGTGCCTCAGCGGGGGGACAAGCGAGCCCTGCAAGAAACGGTCACCGGCAATGCGAAGGAGGAGTTTGCCCGCCACCGTCTCAAGCGGGCCTCGGACCACAACAGCCGGGCCCGTGCCCTGAATGCGCTCCAGGACGCACTGGAGCTGCCTGAAGCTCCCCTGCGCATCGAGTGCTACGACATGAGCCACATCCAAGGCACCGATTACGTGGGTTCCATGGTGGTGATGGAGGACGGGCTGCCCAAGAAGAGCGACTACCGCCGATTCAAGGTGGCCACCGTCGGACAGAACGACGACTATGCCGCCATGGCCGAAGTCCTGACCCGTCGCTTGGGGGCATTGCTGGCCGAGCGAGAGCTCCCGGTAGCGGAGCGATCCCGCCGATTTTCCTACCCACCCCAGTTGCTCGTAGTGGATGGGGGCAAGGGCCAGCTGAATGTGGCCATACGGGTTCTGGAGGACCTCGGTCTGGACTCGGAAATCCCCGTGGTGGGCCTGGCCAAGCAGTTCGAGGAGCTGTTCGTGCCCGGCCGGTCCGAACCCATCCGTATCCCTCGCCAGTCCGAGGCACTGTACCTGTTGCAAAGGATAAGGGACGAGGCCCACCGCTTCGCCATCACCTACCATCGCCAACTGCGGGGAAAGCGGATGACCCGTAGTGCCCTGGACGGGATTACCGGCCTGGGACCGGTTCGCCAGGCCCGTCTTACCAAGGAGTTGGGCGGCGTGGCCGGGGTCAAACGGGCCACCCAGGCTGACATGGAGGGCCTTAGCTGGTTGCCGGACCCAGTGGCCCGGGCCGTTTACCTGCGACTCCATGGCCCAGCGCCCGTGAGAAAGACTGGATCGGCCAGGCCCGCTCGACCGGACAGGTCGGCCGGATCGGTATTGGAAGGGGGACCGGTGGGGGAGAGATGACCCACCCCGACCTGTGGGAGGCCAATGCCTCCTGGTGGCAGGTGGGATTTACCAACGGGGCCGATGCCGAGTACGAAGAACAGATCCTGCCCCTGCTGGCAGAGCATCTGGCCGGTCGCCGTCGGATCCTCGACATAGGTACCGGCGAGGGACAGGTGGCTCGCCTGGCCCGGGGTCTGCCCGCAAGCGATCCCCGAGTCGGTCCTGAGTCAGTCGGTCCTGAGTCAGTCGGTCCTGAATCAGTCGGTCCTGAGTCAGTCGGTCCTGAATCAGTCGGTCCTGAGTCAGTCGGTAGGGCTTCGCCTCCGACGGTGGTGGGTATCGACCCCACCCGAGGCCAGATCGTCGAGGCCCATCGGCGGGGCGGGGGCCCGCATTACGCCCGGGCCCAGGCCAATGCCTTGCCGCTGGCCTCCTCATCGTTCGATGCTGCGGTGGCCTGCCTGGTATTCGAGCACATCTTGGATGTGGAAGCCGCGATCGCCGAGGTGGCCCGGGTGCTGACCCCGGGGGGTTGCTTTCTTTTCCTCCTCAATCATCCCTTGTTGCAGACTCCGGGTAGTGGCTGGATCGACGACCACATACTGGGGGAGCAGTACTGGCGTATCGGGCCTTACCTGGTGGAGGACTCCACGGTCGAGGAAGTGGAAAAGGATGTCTTCATTCCCTTCCTCCATCGCCCCCTCGGCCGCTACGTGAACCTCATGGCCGAGGCCGGGCTATTCATCACCCGGATGATCGAACCGGCCCCTCCCCCCGGATTCCTGATCCGAGCGGCAGAATACGAGGATGCCGCCACCATTCCCCGGCTCCTCTTCCTGCGGGCGGAGAAGCCGCATTGTGACCCGCGCCCGCGGCTGGTCGAGCCGGACCTGCCCCCGAACCTGGTCGAGCAGGCCCTGCCCCCGAAGCCGGTCTGGCTGGACCGATCATGAGTGAGTTCCTGGTCATCGCCGGTATGTCAGGAGCAGGACGGTCTACCGCGGCCGACACCTTCGAGGATCTGAGCTGGTTCGTCATCGACAACATCCCGCCCTCACTCATTACCAAGGTGGCCGACCTGGTGGGGAGCCCGGGTTCGGAAACCGAAAGGGTGGCGCTGGTGGTGGGCCGGGGGGGCAGCGGCCACATCGAGGACGTTTCTCCTGCCTTGGACAACCTGCGCAGCACCGGGGCTCGAGTCAGGGTGTTGTTCCTCGATGCCAGTGATGACGTGCTGGTGCGAAGGTTCGAGGGAACCCGCCGCCGCCATCCCTTGGCGGCCGATGGGGTGGTGGAGTCCATCGCCCGCGAGCGGATCATGCTGAGCCGCATCAAGGACCAGGCCGACGTGGCCGTGGACACCTCGGATATGAACCTGCACGAACTTCGCAAGCGGCTGGTGGAGCTCTTCGAACACGATGACGCCGGGGATGCAATGACCGTCACGGTCATGTCCTTTGGCTTCAAGCACGGCATCCCCCTTGACGTGGACCTGGTGATGGACTGTCGATTCCTGCCGAATCCTCACTGGGTGGATGACCTGCGCCCCCGCACCGGACTGGAGGCACCGGTCCGGGACTATGTGATGGCCCAGGAGCAGACCGCGCCCTTCTTGACCAAGCTGGACGATCTGCTCGGCCTGTTGCTGCCGGCGTACGTCAAGGAGGGCAAGTCCTACCTGACCCTGGCGCTCGGCTGCACCGGCGGCCACCATCGCTCGGTGGTGGTGGCCGAGGAGATGGCTCGGCGCATGGAGGCCCGGGGCTTCAAGCCCAACGTCCACCATCGGGATATCAACCGGTGAGCCGGCCTATCGGGGGCGAGGGCGTAACCGGCGCCACCAATGAACGCCCGTTGCTCCGCGCTCTGCCGGTGGAGACGTCGCCCGCCCATGGCGTAGGGGTGACGGCATTGGGGGGTGGACACGGATTGGCCGCCGGACTGGTTGCCATCCGGGAATACGCCCATCGGATCACGGCCGTGGTGTCGGTGGCCGACGACGGAGGGTCATCCGGACGCCTGCGCCAGTTGCTCGGCATACCGCCGCCGGGGGACATAAGGCGCTGTCTGGGCGCCCTCAGCGAACCAGGGTCCACCTGGGGACGGGCCTTCGAGCACCGCTTCGAGGACGGGGAACTGGCCGGCCATCCCCTGGGGAACCTGGTGATTGCCGGATTGACCGCAGCCACCGGCGACTTCCAATCGGCCCTGGATGAAGCAGGATTCCTTCTGCACGCCGTTGGCCGGGTCCTGGCGGCCACCACCGTGCCGGTGACGCTGAGGGCACGGACCGAAGGAGGAGCGATCGAGGGCCAGGCGGC
This sequence comes from Acidimicrobiales bacterium, assembly GCA_050742455.1. GTDB lineage: Bacteria > Actinomycetota > Acidimicrobiia > Acidimicrobiales > JBOGIG01 > JBOGIG01. The sequence continues at coordinate 12,669 of JBOGIG010000008.1, read as the reverse complement.
GGTGGCACGGACTCCCGCCATTCGGACTATTTCCCTGCATCCAGCCGACCCCCCGGTTCATCCCGATGTGACCACTGCCATCATGGAGGCCGACCAGGTGGTGCTCGGACCGGGGTCGCTCTACACGAGTGTGTTGGCCACGGCCACCGTTCCTGCCATCGGGGCCGCCCTGGCCCTGACCCGGGCGCAACTGGTGTACGTGTGCAACCTGGACCACCAGGAGGCAGAAACGGCCCAACTGGATGTGGGCGATCACGTGGAAGCTCTTTTGGAGCACGGGGTCGAGCCCGACGTCGTCCTGTGCGACACCAGCGCCATGTCCCTCGGCCATCTGGACAAAATGGCCCACGAGTACGATTTCTCGTACCAGGTCGCCGACCTGCGTCTTGGAGGCGCCCGATCCCACGATCCGGCAAAATTGGCGAGGGCTCTGTCCGGTCTGATCGGATAGGCACCAACAGGCCCGCAGGGGCGATCGGGTGGGGAATGCCAGGAGGACCAGTTGACCGTACGCGTGGGTATCAATGGCTTTGGGCGGATCGGAAGAAACTTTGTACGGGCTGCGCTGAAATCAGGCGCTGACGTCGAGGTGGTGGGTGTCAACGACCTCACATCGGTGGAGGTGAATGCCCACTTGCTGGCCCATGACTCTACCCACGGCCACCTACCCGGAGTCGAGGTCACCCCGGACGGGATCGGGGTCAATGGCCAGGTCATCAGGGTGTTTGCTGAACGGGATCCCAAGGCTCTGCCCTGGGAGGAACTGGTCGTTGACGTAGTGGTGGAATCCACCGGCATCTTCACCGACGGGGGAGCGGCCCGGGCCCACATCGAAGCGGGGGCGCCCCGCGTGCTCATCTCCGCTCCGGCCACCAATGTCGACGCCACCTTTGTCATGGGGGTCAATGACGATACCTTCGACCCCGCTTTGCACACGGTGGTGTCCAACGCTTCGTGCACCACCAATTGTTTTGTGCCCATGGTCAAGGTGCTCGACGATGCCTTCGGGGTCCGCTCCGGGCTGATGACTACCGTTCACGCCTATACCAACGACCAGAACCTCTTGGATCTGGCCCACAAGGATCTTCGCCGGGCCCGGGCTGCCTCGATCAACATCGTGCCCTCCTCCACCGGTGCGGCCCGGGCTACTGGTCTCGTCCTGCAGGCCATGAATGGGCGCCTGGACGGGACGTCTTTGCGGGTGCCCGTCCCGGTTGGGTCTATCACCGACTTCACCGCCATCCTCGAAGGCGACGTCAGCGTCGAGGCTGCTAACGAGGCCTTCCGGGCTGCGGCCGAATCGGGTCCGATGGCCCGGGTCCTGGTGTACTCAGAAGATCCCCTGGTCTCCTCCGACATCGTGGGCTCGCCGGCCAGTTGCACCTTCGACGCCGGCCTGACCATGGCCATCCCGGCTGGAGACGGCGCCACCCTGATCAAGACCCTCGGCTGGTACGACAACGAGTGGGGCTACTCGAACCGGCTGGTGGACATGGCCATCGTGATAGGCCGGGCTAACTCCTAATCCGTGAGCCAGCCTTCCAACCCCCTCGATGTGCCGGTGCTCGAGGACCTTCCCAACCCGGCCGGAAAGCGTGTCCTGGTTCGGGCAGATCTGAACGTGCCGTTGCGCCAGACGGCGTCCGGTTCATTTGAGATTGTCGACGATTTCCGGATCCGAGCGGCACTGCCCACCATCGAATGGTTGACGTCGAAGGGGGCCAAAGTCAGCGTGGCCAGCCACCTGGGTCGTCCGCGGGCAGGTGCGGAAGTATCCGGGGGACCGGAGGTATCCGGGGGAGCCGAGGCGGCCGGGGGAGCCGGTGAGCAGGCCCAGTTCTCGCTCGAACCCGTCCGCCGTGTGCTGGCCCAGCTGGCGCCCGGAGTGGACGTGTTGGATAACTTGCGCCTTCGACCGGGAGAGGAGGAGAACGACCCGGGCTTCGTCGACGCACTGGTTGCGGGGTTTGACCTGTTCGTAAACGATGCCTTCGGATCGTCACATCGACGTCACGCCTCGGTGATGGGTCCTCCTCGTCACCTGCCCAGCGTGGCGGGCCGATTGCTGGCCCGGGAGGTTGAGGTGCTGGGCGGCCTGTTGCACCGACCGTCTAGGCCATTTTGCGCGGTGCTGGGGGGGGCCAAGGTGTCCGACAAGCTCGGAGTGGTGCGCTCCCTGATCGAGAAGGTCGAAGTGCTGCTGATCGGGGGGGGCATGTGCTTCACCTTCCTGGTGGCTCTGGGCCACTCGGTGGGAGACTCCCTGGTCGAGGAGGACCAGATCGAGAACTGCCGGGAACTGCTGGACTCGGGCCGGCGCATCATGGTCCCAACCGACATCGTGGCGCTCAGTCCCGATGGCTCCTTCGGGTCAGGGCGTGCCGGGACAGGCCAGGTGCGTCAGTGCGGGCGCAGCCTCCCCTCCGGCTGGCGGGGGGCCGACATCGGTCCGGGTACGGCGGCGGAGTTCATCGATGAGATCGCTTCGGCCCGTACCGTGTTGTGGAATGGCCCCATGGGTGTGTTCGAGGACCCCCGCTTCGAGTCGGGTACCAGGGCTGTCGCCCGAGCTGTGGCCGACTGCCGGGGCTTCACCGTGGTGGGCGGGGGCGACAGCGCGGCAGCGCTGGCCGCACTGGGCTGGGAGGACGAGGTGGACCATCTATCCACCGGGGGCGGGGCCAGCCTGGAGTTGATCGAGCACGGTGACCTTCCCGGCCTCGCAGCGCTGAGGGAGTCGGCCCTGCAATGGGGAATCGGCCACCCTCGGCCTGGAATCAAAGGGCCGGCCACCTTGGGCGGAAAGCCGGCCACCCGGGGCGGAAAGCCGGCCACCCCGGGCGGAACGGCGGGTGCGACCGGTGCCTGACCGCAAGCCTCTGGTTAGTGGCAACTGGAAGATGAACAAGAACCATTTTGAGGCCATCCAGGCCACCCAGAAGCTGTCGTACCGGCTGCGACCCGAAGATTACCGTCGGGCGGACGTGTCCATCCATCCCCCCTTCACCGATCTGCGTTCGGTGCAGACGGTTCTGGAGTCTGATCAGATTCCCGTGTCCCTGGGAGCCCAGGACTGCCACGGCGAAGATGCTGGGGCGTTTACCGGTGAGGTCAGCCCGGTCATGCTGGCCAAGCTCAATGTCGCCTATGTGATCGTGGGCCATTCCGAACGCCGGTCCGGTGTGAACGGCGAGGGCGGCGAGTCCGACAAGGTGGTGCGGACAAAGTTGGGAGCGGTCTTGCGCCATGGCATGATCCCGATCCTGTGTGTCGGGGAAACGGCCGAGGAGCGCGACCGCGGCATGACCGGGGACAAGGTGGCCGGCCAGGTAGGGACCGGACTCGACGGCCTCACGGGGACCGAGGTGGCCGGCCTGGTCGTGGCGTACGAGCCCATCTGGGCCATCGGTACCGGACGCACGGCCACACCCCAAGACGCCCAGGAGGTGTGTGGACAGATCCGGGCCCTGGTCGCTTCCCACTTTGGTGCCCAGGCAGGCTTGGGAGTGAGGATCCAGTACGGGGGTTCGGTCAAGGCCGACACCATGGCCGATCTCATGGCCCAGCCCGACATTGACGGGGCCCTGGTGGGTGGAGCCAGTTTGGACCCCGACGAGTTCGCCCGCATCGTTCAGTTCGCCTGAGCCCCCACTGTCGTGGCTTGAATCCGATGGCCCCCATGGGCGAGGATGTATCCGTGCTCACCGTCGCCATTGTCGTCGTTCACGTCATCGTCTCTTTGGCCTTGATCGTCCTGATCCTCTTGCACAGCGGTCGGGGGGGCGGATTGTCCGACATGTTCGGTGGCAGCGTCGGCCAAGCGGCTGCCGGGTCCACGGTTGCCGAGAAAAACCTCGACCGTCTCACCGTGGCCATTGCCGTGACCTTTGCCTTCACCTCCACCATCCTGGCACTGCGCCTGCGCTAAGGATCGTCCGGCGCGGCCGTCACGCGGCCCCAAGGTGACCATCGTCACCCCGATGCTCCCAGTGGGACTATGGTCAGTCGCGCTCGGATATGTTGGCGGCGGAACTCAAAGCAGTGGCGTTCGACATTCAAACCGTGCCTAGAAAAATCAGTCCACGAACGTCGCGATGTGTATAACATGCATCGCGTCCTAACAGATCGGGGGAACTATGCACATCGGCCGCAGGGTTTGGGCGGGTAAGAGGAAATTGAGGATCGCGGGCGTCCTGGCCGCGGTGGCCGTAGTGGCCGCTGCATGTGGATCCAGTTCCCCCAACAGCGCCAGCACCTCGACCACTTCGTCGGCGGGTACGCCCGTGCGAGGTGGCACGCTCACTCTGGTGGGCCAAGGCGACGTGGACAGCATGGACACTGCGTCCGGCTACTACGACGTCACCTACACGCTGGACCGGGCCTTCACCCGCCAGCTCTACACCTATCCCACCACGACCGGTTCGCAGATAGACCCGGTCCCGGACCTGGCCACGGCCATGCCCACCATCTCGAGCAACGGCACCGTGTACACCATCCACATTCGCCAGGGAGCAATGTGGGACACGACTCCCCCCCGCCAGGTGACGGCGGCCGATGAGATTCTCGGCATGAAGCGTCTGTGCAATCCGGTGTCTCCCACCGGGGCCCCGGGCTACTTCACCCAGACCATCGCCGGTATGAAGACCTACTGCGACGGGTTCGCCGCCGCCTTCCCCAAGAGTGTGACCCCGACGGTGGCCAACGTCGCCGCCTACATCAACGGGAATCAGATCTCGGGCATCAAAGCGGTGGATGCCACCACGGTTCAGTTCACCTTGACCCAGCCGGCATCGGACTTCATCAACATCCTGGCCCTGCCCTTCTCGTCCCCGGCGCCCAAGGAGTATCTGAACTACCTGCCGGGTGGCACCGATCAGGCCCAGCACACGATCTCGGACGGCCCTTACACGATCAGCAGCTACGTGCCCACGAAGTCCATCTCGCTGGTGCGGAACCCGGCTTGGAAGGCTTCGACCGACAATATCCGTAAGGCCTACGTGAACCAGATCAACATCACCGAAGGCGTGGCCGACGCCACGTCGGCGGTCCAGCAGGTTCAGGCCGGTACCCAGGACATGCTGTGGGACCAGGTCGTACCGACGGCGCTGCTGGCCGGCATGGAGACGAGCAAGGATCCCAACCTGGTCATTGGACCGACGGGCCAAAACTTCATCACCATCAACCCCTACATCGCCATCAACCTGCAGAGCCCCAACAACAATGGGGCCCTGGGCAAGCTCAAGGTCCGCCAGGCTCTGGAATACGCCTTCAACAAGACGGCGGTGGGCCAGGTTTACGGCGGTTCGACCATCGACCTGCCTCTCAATCAGATCGTTCCGCCGGGCAGCGTGGGCAACGTGAGCGGGTACAACCCTTATCCCACTCCGGGCAACAATGGTGATACGGCCAAGGCCAAGGCCCTCCTGCAGTCTGCCGGTTACGCTCCGGGTCAGATCACGCTCAAGCTGATCTACCGGACCAACTCCGTGCATCCCCAGGTGGCCCAGACCGATCAGGCCGCCCTCCAGGCTGCTGGCTTCAAGGTCGACCTGATCGCGGTCAATCCGGCCAACACCTTCTACACCAAGTACCTGGAGAACCCGACGGCCAGCAAGGCCGGGTCGTGGGACATCGCCGAGCCTGGGTGGATTCCCGACTGGTTGGGCAACAACGGCCGTTCGGTCATCGAGCCCCTGTTTGACGGGCGCACCTATGGCAAGAACTCCACCGACTACGGCGACTACAACAGCCCGGTGGTCAATGGTCTGATCGACAAGGCCTTGGCGGCCACCTCGACCAGCGCAGCCACTGCCGACTGGCAGGCTGCGGCCAAGCAGATCATGGCCGATGCCGCCGTGGTCCCTCTGGGGGCACAGAAGACGGCCATCTACCATTCGACCAAGGTGCAGAACTGCATCTTCAACGACTTCAACCAGAACTGCGACATCACCAACGTCTGGCTGAAGTAGCCGGACTGCACTGATCCCGTTGGCTACCCCCTGTCGCCCTAGAGGCGTTCGGGGGGTAGCCAACCTGGGTTAGCCAACCGGGGCGTTGCCACTGCCGAACCTGCCCACGGAGACTTTGTTCCCGGGGTCGCGGCGCAGGACCCCCACTGAGCGTGTATACATCGACAGATGAAGGTCGAGCGGGCATAACGTTGTTGGATGTAAAGGATCTGAAGGTCTCCTTCCCCACGCCTGATGGCGTGGTGGAGGCGGTGAGAGGCGTCTCGTTCAGCATCGAACGGGGACGGACATTGGGCATCGTGGGCGAATCGGGCTCGGGCAAGAGCGTGTCGACCCAGACCATCGTCGGCCTCACCAGCGGGGCCCGGGTCACGGGCCAGGCCCTGTACGAGGGCGAAGACCTCCTCACCATGTCGCCCGCGGCCCTCAGAGCCATACGCGGTTCACAGATCGCAATGATCTTTCAGGACCCGCTGTCGGCCCTGCACCCTTATTATCGGGTGGGTTGGCAGATCGTGGAGATGATCCGGGCGCACGAATCCCTGCCCAAGGCCAAAGCGCGCTTGCGGGCCATCGAACTCTTGGGCCTGGTGGGCATACCGCGACCGGATAAGCGGGTGGACGACTTTCCTCATCAGTTCTCCGGGGGAATGCGTCAGCGGGCCATGATCGCCATGGCCCTGTCCCTGAATCCGTCGCTGCTCATCGCTGACGAGCCCACTACCGCCCTGGACGTCACCATCCAGGCCCAGATCATCGAATTGATGAAGGGTCTACAGGACGAGTTCGGTACGGCCATCATCATGATCACCCACGACCTGGGCATCGTGGCCGACATGGCCCATGAGGTCATGATCATGTATGCAGGTCGGCCCATGGAGATGGCCGAGCGACGCACCATCTACTACCAGCCCCACCACCCCTACACGGTGGGCCTGCTGGCCTCCCTGCCTCACCTCGAAGCAGGACGGGAGAACGAGCGCCTTACTCCTATCCTGGGCCAGCCTCCCAGCCTCATAGATCCCCCGCCGGGGTGCCCGTTCAGTCCCCGGTGCCGCTTCGTCATGGACCGGTGTCGCACCGAGGTCCCCCCCCTCCGCCAGGTCGGCACCGTCCCCGGGCACCGGTCAGCCTGCTGGCTCCCTCCCAACCTGGTGGGGACTTCGCCCGAGGTGCAGGCCGAGCGGGCCCGGTTCGCCGGCACTCCTACTCCCAAAGGAACTGGCTTTCCCCCCGTACCTGTCAAATCCGATCCAAATGGCTCGTCGGGTGCGGCCGAACCTGTGCCAACGGACATGCCGTGAGCGATCTCACCGCCATCCCCAACGACGCCAATACGTTGGTCCGAGTCACCGATGTGACCAAGCACTTCCCCGTTCGCTCTACCAGCCTGTTTCGTCGCAGCAGGGAAAAGGTTCAAGCGGTGGACCAGGTGACCCTGGAAATCCGCCGGGGCGAGACGTTTGCTCTGGTCGGGGAAACCGGCTGCGGTAAGTCGACCCTCGCCCGCTGCATCACCAGGCTCTACGACCTGACTTCGGGCCAGGTCGAGTTCGACGGTGACGATATATCAAAGCTTTCCCCTCGTCGGCTCCGACCCTACCGCCGTCGCATGCAGATGATCTTCCAGGATCCCTACGGTTCCCTCAATCCCCGGCGCCGGGTCGGCTCCATCATCGGGGACACCTTCGCCATCCACAATGTGGCCAAGGGCGAGGATCGCCGCCACAAGATTCAGGCACTCATGGAACAGGTAGGCCTGAATCCCGAGCACTACAACCGCTTCCCGGCGGAGTTTTCAGGAGGCCAGCGCCAACGCATCGGTGTAGCCCGGGCCCTCTCCCTCCAGCCCGAGCTGATCGTGTGCGACGAGCCGGTCTCGGCCCTGGACGTGTCCATCCAGGCCCAGGTGATCAACCTGTTGGACGATCTCCAGGGGTCGTTCAATCTGACGTACGTCTTCATCGCCCATGACCTGGCGGTGGTGCGACACGTCAGCGATCGGGTCGGTGTCATGTACCTGGGACAGATCGTCGAAATAGCCGACAAGTCCGACCTGTATGCTCACCCCCGCCATCCCTACACCAAGGCCCTCCTGTCCGCTGTCCCAGTGGCCGATCCCGATGAGGCTGACAGGCGAAAGCGCATAGTGCTAAGCGGAGATGTACCTTCGCCGGTCAACCCGCCCTCGGGCTGCCGGTTCCACCCCCGCTGTCCCAAAGCCCAGGACATCTGTTCCCGAGAGGTACCGGTCCTTGAGGCCAAGTTCGCCGACGGAGCCGGTCACCAGGCGGCGTGCCACTTCGCCCTAACCGATGATGAACGCCTGGTCAGTGCCCCGGTGCTAACAAAGGCCCCCAGCGCCTTGGGCGCTTTTTCGCAGCGGCATGAAGGGGACCTGCGATGACTCAGACGTTGATGCCCGACCTTCCTGGCGCTCCTCTCGGACCTGATGATGCCGTGATGGGCCCCAATCCCATCGAGGGACGCAGTCCGTGGAGCCTGGCCTTCGAACGTCTCCGCCACGACAAAGTGGCGGTCGGGTCCCTGGTGGTCATATTCCTAATCATCCTCATGGCCCTGCTGGCTCCGGTGGTGGCTCATCTGGTCGGCCATGGCCCCAACGCCCAGTACCGCACCACCGGGCTGAGCCCCAGGGGCATCCCGGTGGGTCCCAATCACATCTTCCCCCTTGGCACCGACGAGCTGGGCCGGGACATATTGGTCCGGGTTTTCTATGGAGCACGTATCTCCCTGCTGGCGGGCGTCGTGGCCAGCGTCCTGGCCGTGTCGGTCGGGATCGTCGTCGGCATGCTGGCCGGCTTTTTCGGCGGCGTGGTAGATCTGGTGCTGGGCCGCCTAATCGACGTGGTGTTATCGCTCCCGTATCTGGTATTCGCCATCGCCCTGGTGTCGGTGGTTGGGCCGAGCTTGCAGATCTCGGTGGCTGTGATCGCCTTCTTCTCTTTCTCTTCGGTAGGGCGCATCGTGCGAGGCCAGGTCCTGTCGCTCAAGGAAAAGGAGTTCGTCGAGGCAGCCAGGTCCCTGGGGGCGGGCAACCTGCGCATCATGTTTGTCGACATCCTGCCCAACATCCTGGCTCCGGTCATCGTCTACCTGACACTGTTGATCCCGCTTTCCATCGTCTTCGAGGCCACTTTGTCGTTCCTCGGTGTGGGCGTCCCCCCTCCCACCGCCACCTGGGGTGGCATGCTGGCCACCTCGCTCAGCTACTACCAGGTGGCCTACTGGTACCTGGTCTTCCCCGCGCTGGCCCTGCTGATCACCACGCTGGCCTTCAATTTGCTGGGCGACAGCGTCCGTGACGCCTTCGATCCCCGATACAACCGACTATTCGAGACCAACTAGGCGAAATAATGGCCCGCTTCCTTCTCCGTCGCACCTTCTTTGGCATCGTCGTCATGTGGATCGCCAGCACCATCGTGTTCATCTTGTACTTCGTGGCGCCCCATGACCCGGCCCGCCTCATAGCCGGCCATCAGGCCACCACTCAGACCATCAACCTGGTCAGACAGCGATTGGGCTTGGATCATTCGGTCCTGAGCCAGTACGGCAGTTTCCTGTGGAGGCTGCTGCACGGCAATCTGGGGTACTCCTACGTCAATTCGGTCCCGGTGACCACCATCATCAAGCAGGATCTGCCCGTGACCGCCTCCCTGGCCATCGGCGGGGCCATCATATGGCTCATCATCGGCGTCACCTCGGGGGTGCTGGCCGCCACCCGTCCCCGGTCCATCCAGGACCGGACCACGACCGGCCTGGCCCTGCTCTTCTACTCCATGCCCACCTTTGTGCTGGGTGAGCTCCTGTTGCTGTTGCTGTTCTTTCGGCTTCACCTGGCCGGGGTGGACTTCTTTCCCGGGTCGGGTTACGTGGGCCTCACCACCAGTGTCTTTGAGTGGTTTCGCCACATGATCCTGCCTTGGTTCACCATCGCGCTGGTGACGGCGGCCACTTACTCGCGTCTGACCCGGGGCGGGATGCTCGACGTGTTGGGTGAGGACTACATACGAACGGCCCGGGCGAAGGGACTGCGGGAGCGAAGGGTGGTTTACCGCCACGGCCTGCGCAGCGCCCTGACCCCGGTGGTGACTCAGTTCGGCATCGACCTGGGCACCCTGCTGGGGGGGGTCATCGTCACCGAAACGGTGTTCGGCCTGCCTGGTCTCGGCCAGCAGATCATCAATTCGATCACCCGCCAGGACCTGCCCGTCATCATCGGCCTGGTCATCCTGGCCTCGGCCTTCATCGTGGTGGCCAATATCGTTGTTGATGCCCTCTACGCCGTCCTCGATCCCCGGGTGCGCCTTTCATAGACCCCACCTGGGGGGGTGGGGCTTCCAAGGCGGCCATGGGTTCTCCGTCCGCGAGGCGCTGATATAGAGTTCTACGCCGGGCGGGTTCGGCCCGGACCAGTCGGAGTGGCGGAATAGGCAGACGCGCTAGCTTGAGGGGCTAGTGCCCGCAAGGGCGTGGGGGTTCAAGTCCCCCCTCCGACACTTACCTTTGCCCACGGGCTCGGCGCCTGGCGCGCATGTTGCGCCCCCCGTTGGCCCGCTTCCTGGCCGCGGAGCGCGTGCTGACGGCTCGCCCCCACCCGGGCCGAGGTGCGACTCGACGGTCACCACCCGGCGGGCCGGGTCGTAGGTGAGCTGATGGCCAGACGCCCCAACCGGCCATCGGTCGCCTCCGGTTCCACCCGGCCAGCGCCAGCTCCGTCCGGAACACCGCCGTGGGCATCGAGTTCACCTCGGCCCCCTATCTTGGCCTCCTGCAGTTCCAATCAACCTTGGCCGGGTCTGGCAGAGTGGCTTCGATGACCAGCAAGACGGGGAGGAGAGGCGGGCGTAACGGTGGCGCGACGTGGCTGGTGCTGAGCCGGGACATCTCGGACTCGGTACGCGTGGCGGGCGAGCCGCACGTCCGGGCGGCCATGGTGCTCGACATGGACACCGGTCTGGTCCGGGGAGTGGCGGTAGGTACGACTGAGAATGACGCGGTCGCCCAGGCGTTCAAGATGGGCCTCACCAAGCCGGCCGGAGGCCTACCACCGGAGCGACCGGACGAGGTGCTCTGTGCTCCCGAACTCGAGGTTCGGATCATCGAGATCCTGTCGTCTCTCGTTGCTGGCGATCGTTTGCCTCCGGTTCGGGCGATCGAGCCACCAGCGGAGGCTGAGGACATCTTCGATTCGTTCATCGGCCACATGTCGAGTCGCCTGCAGCCTACCGAGCCGCCGAATCCGTCCGACTGGGAGCTGCTGTACCGGCGTGCGTTCGACTTCTACAGGGCTGCACCCTGGACCCGATGGCACGACGGAGTCGTGCTGGCTCTGGAGACCAGCATCGAAAATACCGATGGCAGCTGGGCCGCGGTTGTGATGGGCAACTCAGGTATCCAGCACGGCCTGGTCCTCTACCCCGGCGGCCATATCCCGGCCGGTCTGGACGACTGGGAGCCCGGACTCCCGGTACCGATGCCATCGGGCACGCTTTCGCTGATGTTGGAGCCACCCTCGGATCTGCCCCCGGACCTACGCAACAAGGCATTCCGTTATGGGTGGCCACCGGACGCTGAGCTGGTGCCTGCGGTGCTTCGGCTCGGTCGGGAAAGCGGGGGTGATCCGGGAGAGGCGGACGCCCAGCTGCTGGCCGTCGCGCTGGCCGCGATGACGGCCCTCGACGCCCGCGGTCCCGTCGCAGTCGGCTCCGCCGATCAAGTCACCATCGGTGAGATCGTGCTGGGGAACGGGCGTACGGCGCGTTTCTCCATCGCTCAGAAGCCGCCCGCACCGGCGTCCGACGTTCCCCGTCTCCGTGTCCAACAGGCTGGCTTCGACCTCGTCCCTCAGGGGACGCCGGTTGTTCTCGGCCACCTGCCCTGGGCATCTGTGACAGCCCTGCGCGCCGGAGCGCGAATTCACCGGCCGTTTCCTCCTGGGGCGCCACGACCGGCCGGCACGGACGTGCCGCTCCTGGCGATCCTGCCGAAACCCAAGAAGGGCGAGTCCATCGCGGCCAAAGTCGCCGAGCTCGACCCCTACGGAGTTACGGCTGTTCGTACCGACGAAGGCCAGGAGGTCTTCATCCTGACCGGCAGCAACGGCGCGCAGCTGCTGATGGAGGTGCCCGCCGACAGTCCCAGAATCTCGGACTTCCGCCGACGGATGAGAGCAACCAAGGGACTCCACATTGTGATGGTGGCCGACGAAGCGACTAGCAAGGGCGAAGGCACCGTCTATGGCTTGTTCGAATGCCACCAGCCGCTACCGAAGGGGCCACGACCGAGCGACCAGCGCCAAAGCCGAAAGCCGTCGAAGCGCCGGAAGTAGTCAGTCGGGGGCTCCCTCGCTCGGTATCAACATGATACCATAGGCGAATGGCGATGACCCTGAGGCTCACCAACGGGGAGCAAGCAGCCTTGCAACGGAGGGCCGACCTCGACGGGATCTCGATGCAACAAGCAGCCCGCCAAGCGGTCCGGGAGTACGTGGCGCGAGCCGAGCACCGCGACCGTATCAGCCGCGCAGCCGAGCGCGTGATCGAGGTCCACGGCGAGGCCTTGGAGCGCCTTGGCCTCTGAGCAAAGCGACGTCGAGTACCTCGACGTCGAAGACCTCGTCGCTCTTGCCGCGCAGCTTCTCGGTGACCCTCCTCCAGTTCGCGACCTCGGTCTGCTT
>JBOGIG010000007.1:0-9516 GCA_050742455.1 Acidimicrobiales bacterium | reverse complement strand
CGAGGTGGCGCACATCGCGGTCGGAGCACACGACTTGGGATCACACCTCAGTACTGCGAGCCCTGGATGCGCCAGATCGAGAATATGGCACTGGCGATCCCACCCCACCTCGCCAGCACACTCCCGCCCCGAGTGCAGGAACTGATCGGCTACAGCCTCTACCCGCCGTTCATTGGCTACGTCGACGGACTCCACCCACAACGGCTCCTCGACGTGTCGACCTTAGGCTCAAGACCCGATGACGGCGGTAGCGAGCAATCGTCCTGACTCGTTTTCCGCGACAGATCGGATCCCCTTAGGATGGCGGATCGAACTCTTCTCTGGGTTGCCCCAAAAGGATCCAGCGTGTTTCCCCTGGTCAGACATGGTGGTGGTTTGGGGGCTCTTCGGATCTAAGCGGGGTCGCGGGAAACGGCGTTGGCTGCCGACGGTGCCGACGGCGTTCTGTGCGGCCCCGGCTGGTGGCGCAATGCGCTCCGACCGGGCAATATGGGCTCTTGTATCCTGATCGAGACCTCGCGACCGATGCGAAGGGCCCGACACTGCGGACTCAACGCCTCGTGTTGCGGCGTTGGCGCGCCGAAGACCTAGCACCCTTTGCCGAACTCAACGCCGATCCCGACGTAATGGCGCACATGCAGAAGACCATGAGCCGAGAGGAGAGCGACGCATTCGTGGCGCGCATCGAGGAGGAGTTCGACGACTACGGTTTCGGTTTGTGGGCCGTAGAGGTGCCGAACCACTCGCCGTTCATTGGCTTTGTCGGGTTGCACCGAGTGTCGTTTGACGCTCCCTTCACGCCTGCGGTCGAAGTCGGATGGCGCCTAGCCCGCGAGCACTGGGGCTACGGATTCGTGACCGAGGCGGCTCGTAGTGCCGTTCGCTACGGACTCGAAGAGGTCGGTCTTGACGAGATCGTTTCCTTCACCAACCCATACAACGTCCGGTCGTGGAACGTAATGGAACGCCTCGGCATGATTCGCGATCCGTCGTCGGACTTCGAGCACCCCAACGTTCCAACGGGACACTGGCTCCGTCCCCATATCTTCTACAGATTTCCGCCTGCGGCCCCGTCGCCGTAGCGCCCGACCTGCCGTTCCGCGCTCTCCGCAGATACGCCGAACCGGGCAGAACGCGCGCCCAGAATGCGCGCCAGCGACGCCACTCGATCCCAATACGGGGCTGCTCGTGATGCGGTGCTTCCTCCACGCCAGTGACATGGGCGTGCCATAGACCGGCAAATCGACGTAGTGGACGACCGGGCGTTCTTTGACCCGGGCCCTCTCTCCGCAGGCCGAACATCGAACCTGGCCGACGACCTGCTCGATCATGAGCTCGACGTCGGGACCCCGGCGGATATACGCGAGGACCCGGACATCTTTGAGGCCCACCATGGCCCGGACGATCTCGATAGGGTCAGTGACGACGAAGGTGCTGCTGGGAAGTTGGCTCACACCACAACCCTTGAGCACCTTCGCCTATTTCTGGGGGACCTACTTCAGGGCGCGCCCCGCTGAGATCCGAAGAGCCCGTTTGTCCACGATGTCCTGAGACATCACAGGGTGGGCCGTGCAGGACTTGAACCTGCGACCCCTTGCGCGTCATCTGGCCCGGGGGCACCCACCACCCCTCACACACCCCCACTGAGCTGTACTTTCCCGCTCGGTGGGTTCCGGCGTAGGGCCCATTGTGGCGGCGAAGTGCCCCACAAAGTGCCCCACTTTTTGAGGAGGAACCATGGCACGATCACGCAGGCTCGGCTACGGCGAGGGCTCCATCTACCAGCAGGCCGATGGCCGTTGGCGCGGTGAATTCCGGCTCGGCACCAACCGACGCCGGGTGTCGGCGTGGACACGCGGCGAGGTGGTGCAAAAACTCGACGAACTGCGGGCCCAGAGTGAGGCCGGGCTCCCCCTCGGCAGCGACATTCGATTGGGTGAGTGGCTCGACTGGTACATGGAGATGATTGCCGGCGAGAAGAATTACAGCACCCGTCACAACTGCCAATGGGCCATCACGCAGCTCAAGCCGCTGCGCGGGCGGAGGCTCCGAGAACTGGACGTCTTGGAATTTGAGCGACTCTTGAAGGAGCTGGCCAACCGGGCTCCCGGGGTTGCTGCCAAGAAGAGGCGAGGCGGGCGGGAGAAGCCACTCTCCAAGTCATCCCTCAACCGGATAAAGATGGTGCTGGGCGCCGCTCTGCACGAAGCCGAACGGCGTGGTCTGGTGGCTCGCAACATCGCTCGACTGGCCCACCTCCCTTCGGGAGCGCAAGGCATCCAGCCACGGCGCTCCCTGACCACCGAGGAAGCTGGCCGGCTGGTCGAAGCCGTGCGGGGCACCGACGACGAGGCGCTGATACGGGTTGCGCTGACCATGGGGCTCCGTCCTGGGGAAGTCACGGGGTTGCCCTGGGCCGCCGTGGACCTCGACGAAGCCACGCTCTCGGTTCGCCAGGCCCTCAAGCGGCTCCCAGATGGCACCTACGTGATCGGGCCACCGAAGGTCGACAGCTACCGGACGTTGCGCCTACCGCTCGATCTCATCGCGCTCCTACGCACCCATCGTCACGCCCAGCGCAAGGCGCGTCTGTCCGCTCCCGTCTGGGAAGACCACGGGCTGGTCTTCACCAACGCGATTGGTCGGCCGATCGACTCGTCGAACCTGCGGCGCACGGTGGCGACCTACGCCCACCTGGCCAACGTCGGTCACCTCTCCCCCAACGAGCTGCGCCACTCCGCCGCTTCTCTACTCGTCGCCACCGGTACCCCGCTCCAAGACGTCTCGGACATGCTCGGGCACCGGGACATCAGGATGTTGGCCCAGACCTACCGACACAAGATCCGCTCGGTCGTCGACGTCACGGCCGGCCAGGAGCGCATGCTCCTCCGATAGTCCAACGCTCGCCGGTGCCCCGGGAGGCGCTTTTTCGGACCTTGGGCGCTCAGGACCCTGTTCACCACTATATTCAGTCTTTTGTTCACATCTATGTTCATCCCAGGTATGATGCCGGCAGGGCGGAGAAACCGCTCGCCGAAGGAGGTGCGACACCAATGGCCGGAGCCGTGAGCGTCCGACTCGACGCCATACGAGCCAACGCCGGCGTCCGCAGCCGGGAGATCGCCCAGATGCTGGGCACCACCCCGCAGACCGTTTCGCGCTGGCAGACGGGTCGGGTGGACCCTCAGCCGACCAAGTTGAGCCAACTCCTCATGCTCGAGTGGCTGGCCGACCAGCTCCACGAGTTCTACCCACCAGACGAAGCCCGCCTGTGGCTATTCAGCCCCCACCGTCTCTTGGGTGGCGACCGACCGGCCGACCGGATCCAAGCCGGCAGGGTTGACGACGTGCTGGCCCTGATTGATCAACTTCGAGACGGCGCCTTCGTCTGAGGTGATGGCTGATGACGAATCCGAACTTCTCGCCATTGTGTCGGCCCTGCCATGCATCGACTGGCAGGGCCGAGCCTGGCGGCACATGTTCAACGACTACCCTCCGCAGCGAATCAATACTGGCGGTGCCCGTTGGAATCCGCCGGGCGTCGGGGCCATCTACTTGACTCTGGACCCGGCGACCGCATTGGCGGAGGGCCAACATGCCATCGACGTCCAGCCACGGCGCACCCACGCCCGACGGGTTCTCTACCAAGTCGAACTCTCGGTGAGCCAGTTGGTGGATCTGACCGCACCGGGGGCACTGAAGCGGGTCAGCCTAACAGCGTCGGACATCGGCAATGACGATCACACCGCCTGTCGCCGAGTCGGCGCCGCAGTTGCTGAGCTCGGACGGGGTGGCCTGCTCGTCCCAAGTGCTCGAACACCGGGAACCAACCTGGTGGTGCTGATCGATCCCGGTGGCGCCGAGGATTCCATGGTGATAGTAGAACGGGCCGTGGTCCCGGTAGATGGGCGATAGGCCGAGCACGAGGCGTCCTTGCTCGCTACTCCCCGCTTGTCTCAGTCCCACCGGCAGCAATGAACCGCTCAATCTCGGATCTCGCGATCATCCGCTTCCTACCCAGCCGCAACGAGTCTGTCCATGGCCACGAAAAAGTCCCCGGTTTTGGCCGTGAGGGGTCCCCACTGATGGCCGTGGGGGGTCCTCGGTTTTGGCCATCAGAAGTCCCCGCCTGTCGCTGAGTATCCACCTGAGGGTCTCTTCGGCCGGTCACGGTGGCGGTGCTAGCCGACCGCCGGACCGACCGAAGGGACACCTCCATGAAATCAGCGAGGGAACGTATGGACATGCATGCCGCCTACCAAGAGGTGGGCACGTATCGGGGGGCTGCTGCGATGTGTGGCACGTCTCCCAAGACAGTAAGGCGGGCAGTAACCGCGGCCCGGGCGGCGGAGTCCGCCCCGGCGGGCGACCCGGGGGTTGTCACCCATAACTATGACGAGGTGGCCACGATCATCGCGGCTCGGGTCGAGCGCAGCGAGGGCCGGATCTCAGCGAAACGGCTCTTGCCGGTGGTGACCGCGGCAGGGTATACGGGTTCGGCGCGAAATCTGCGCCGGGCGGTCGCTGAGGCCAAGGCGGCGTGGCGGGTGGACCATCATCGTGGTCGGCGCCCTGGGGTGTGGGCACCGGGCGACATGTTGGTCTTCGACTGGGGTGAGATCGGCCCGTTGTTCGTGTTCTGTGCCGTGTTGGCGTGGTCGAGGTTCCGTTTCGTGTGCTTCGCCGACAACCTCAGAGCCGACACGACGATGGCCGCCCTGGCTGAGTGCATGGAGACGATCGGTGGGGTCCCCAAGACGCTGCTGACCGACCGGATGGGCTGCTTGAAGGGTGGCACAGTTGCCGGGGTGGTGATCCCGACGCCGGCCTATGTCCGTTTCGTGACTCATTATGGCTGTCGCCCCGATTTCTGTGAGGGAGCGGACCCGGCGTCGAAAGGGATCGTGGAGCGCCTCGTCGGCTACGTCAAGTCCGACCTGATGATCCCCGAGGCTCTGTCGGTGTCGGACCTGGCAGGAGCGAACGCCAAGGCCGCGGCGTGGTGCCAAGAGGTCAACGCCCAGGTCCACTCAGAGATCGTCGCGGTGCCCGCTGAGCGCCTTGCGGTGGAACGGCCGCTGCTGGGCGTCTTGCCGTCTTTGCGGGCCCGGATCGGCCAGGTGGTGGTCCGCAAGGTGGACCGGTTGTCCTGTGTCCGTTTCGGCTCGGCGCGCTACTCAGTGCCGATGGTCCATGTCGGCCGCCAAGTCGAGCTGCGCGTTGCGGATGGCACCGTCATGATCGTGTTGCTGGGTGAGATCATCGCCGAGCACGCCCTCGTCGCCCCTGGTGAGACGTCAGTTCGCGACGAGCACTACGGGGGTCCCCGACCCGCCCCGGCCCGGGCCGTGCGGGCCAAGACGCCGGCCGAGAAAGCCCTCGTCGTGTTGGGGCCCGTCGCCGAGCGGTTCATCAAAGAGGCCGCCGCGGCGGGGATGACCAAGCTTGGCAGCGACCTGGCTGAGCTGTCGGCCATGGAGACCACGCATGGCCGAGACGCACTCATCGCCGCTCTTGGCCGGGCGACGGAGTTCGGGCGGTTCCGGGCGAACGATGTGGCGTCCATCCTGGCTGCGGGGGCCGGGGTTCCCCGGGTGCGCCGCCCCGGCGAAGCACTCATCGTCGATCTGCCGACCGTGACCGTCGGTTCCCTCGACGCCTACGCCATCGGCGGTGAATCATGACCGCCACACCGCCGTCGTTGCCCGCCGACCTCGACGCCGGGCTGCGCCGGCTCCGCCTCGGCGCGATGCGTCGGATGTCGCCGGAACTGTTGGTTACCGCCACCACGCAACGCTGGAAGCCCGAGGACTTCCTCCGCACTCTGATCGAGGCTGAGATCGCCTCCCGTGACGCCTCCAACGCCCGGGGCCGCATGGCCAGCGCAGCGTTTCCCGTGGCCAAGACCCTCGACGAGTTCGACGTCGCAGCGTCGTCGGTCCCCCGGGCCACGTTCGACTACTTGGCCAGCCTCGAGTGGGTCGCCGCCGCGGAGAACCTCTGCCTGGTCGGCCCGCCCGGATGTGGTTGACACTGCGCGCTCCTTTCAGTCGGGTGTATCGAACAGTCCAGGGCCGGCCCCGTTCACATCGATACGCAGGCCTTTTCTCCGTCCCTGGTTGACATGCACGGCTTGGAGCTCACCGCGTTGGACCTTGTGCAACACCGTCTGTCGTGCCACCCCCAGCGCCTTGGCCGCCTGGTCCAGGCCGACCCAGCCTTCGGGGACCTCAGGCGCGATGCGGCTGCGCAGCTCGTTCGTGATCCGGATGTGCCAGGGTCCGCCGGGGGTGAGCTGTTCGCCCTCGATGAATCCGTCGTTCAACCAGCGATACAGGGTGACCCGGGAGATCCCGAGGATCTGGACGGCTTGAGCCAACGACACCACGACATCATCATCTGTGGTTGTGACGACGTCGGGTGGCCGATAGGCAGGGATGCCCCGAGATACCCGAAGCGATGCCACCCTGGCTTTGGTGAAGGCGAGGCCGGTCCCGGTGCGTCGTTTCTGCTTCGACAAGATGGCGGCGATCGTCTCATCGTTATAGCGATCGGCCAGACGACGAACCAGGTCGACCGTGTCTTCTGTCGTGGACCGAAAGTGGCCGCCAGTCTTGGTCAGCTCGAAGATGAAACTGGTATTCGCCCCGCCTTCCCAGATGATCTCGACGTCGGCTTGCCGATCGGCACTCCGCACGGTGACGACCACCTCGCCGATAATGGCCCGCAGGAGCTGTTTGCGTTCGCGCCACGTCGTAGTCGCGGCATGGAAGATGGCACGGACGTCCGCGCCAGCTTGACCGAGCCAAGCCACTTCTGTCTCGGTGAGGCGGGTCGGATGGCGAACCCGCTGGGCGACAAGATCGGCTTCAGCCTGGCGCTGAGCGAGAAGGGCCTCTTCGAGGGAGCGTTCCAAGGTCCGAGCCACGAGACGGTTTTCCGGCTCCACAGCGTCGAACTGGCGCCTCGCCCGATCGGCCTCGAAACGGGCACGTTCGACGGCGAGTTCGAAGACGGCGATTCGTTGGCTGTGATTGGCCTCGGCCTCTCCCAGTGCTTTGGCCGTGGCGGCCAAGCTGGCTGGCTCCAATACGGCAAAGACCTCATCGAGGACGCGGCTCTCGAGCTTGCGACCACCGAGGCTCTGACAGCCGCGTTCGCCGCCATAGAGCTGCCTGTTGCGACCGCAGAGATAGCGCGGGCAGTTGCCCTTGGTGCCCGAATAACCGACCTGCATCATGCGTCCGCAGCGCCCACAGCGGATCCTTCCCTGGAGGAGAGCGGTTCCTTCGCGCACCGGACCGCCACCGTGACCCCGCGGTGCCCGCCAGTTCGCTCGAAGCTCGTCCTGGACGCGCTCATAGCGTTCCCAGGAGATAAAGCGGGGATGGTGGTCGGGGATTAGCACCGGCCACTCTTCGCGAGGAAGCATCCGGGTCCGCGTCACGAGCCGGCCCGACGAGTCCAAGCGCTTCTCTGTGCGGGTGCGGCCGAACACGAAGGCACCCGCGTATGCAGGGTTGGTGAGGAAGTCGTGGATCGCCGGATAGGACGCCGGAGCCCACACAATACGGCGCGACCCTGTGGGTCGGCGTGGGATAAGCAGGTTGTCCTCGAGGAGGGAGAGCATCACCTGTCGGGCCGATCCCAGCTCGTCGAATCGCCGGAAGACGGTGGCAATCAATTCGACCACGGCCTCGTCGGGGTCGAGGACCACACGGTCCTCCACGTCATAGACAAATCCGACCGGCACTCCCTGACGCAGCTCGCCCTTGGCCGCCTTGTGGCGCAACCCGGCGGTGAGGCGGTGGCGGATCAGGTGGAGCTCTGCCTCGGACATGGTGCCTTTCAAGCCCAGCACCAGTCGGTCATTGAAGTCACCGGGGTGATAGAGCCCGTCTCCATCGGCGATCAGAGTGTCAGTCAAGGCACATAGGTCAAGCAGCTGATACCAGTCGGCATTGTTGCGGGCCAGACGGGATACTTCGATGCCCAAAACGATCCCGACCTTGCCCAATCCAACATCGGCAACCAGGTTCTTGAAACCCTCCCGGGCGGTCGCCTCTGCTCCCGAGCGGCCGAGGTCGTCGTCGACCACGATCACCTGCCGAGGTGGCCAACCCAGTATCTGGGCCCGAGAGGCCAGCTCGTATTGACGCTCGAGGCTCTCAGTGTGCTCCCGCACCTGGGTGAGCGTCGATTGGCGCACATAGACATACGCGTCACGCTCCAGATGTGAGGCAGTCACCTTTGAGGCCAGTTCAGACGTCATTGTCATCGACGAGCACCTCCTCGCCTTCCTCGACGACGCCATTGGCGATCATCCGAGCCAGGATGCCGATCACGGCCTCTTGGGCCTCTTCGGACATCGACCACCACCGATCGACCGGTGTGGTGACTATTTCGGGAATGCCCAGGGTCAGCTGGGCGGGCGCGAGTAATCTGAGCCTTCGCAAAGAGGCTCACCTCCCTTGTTCGTTGGCGCGTGCAGGGTGAGTGGAGCCTATTTGCGCGTCTTGGACCGGGACGGGGATCGTCGAGCCGGCTTCAGCGAGTCGACCAACGCGCGGAACTGGCGGACTCCCTCCACCGAAAGGACGGTGGAGGGACCGTCGGGCAGCGGCTCATCGCCCAAGACGTCGGTGACGGCCATCGGCACTGTTCCCGGCGATCCGTCGGGAAGAACGACGACCAAAAAGAGGATGCCATCCCGACGCCGGAACCCCGTCGCCTGCAAAAGGCGACCAAAGAGCGGGTGCACAGGAGACGTGATCCGCACTTCGCACGGGAGTACTTGCCGAAGATGTTGCAGTCTGTCGCGGTCCCTCCCGGCACCGGCAAAAGCCATCTCCTCGTGGCTCTTGGACACCACGCCGTCCAAGCAGGGCGCCGTGTCCGCTACTTCGCTGCGACCGATCTCGTCGAGACCCTCTATCGCGGTCTGGCCGATAACTCCGTCGGGCGGGTCATCGACCAAATCCTCAAAGCCGATCTCATCTTGATCGACGAGATCGGCTTCGCCCCCCTCGACGATACCGGGGCTCAACTGTTCTTCCGGGTCGTGGCCTCCGCCTACGAACGACGGTCCCTCGGGATCGCATCGCACTGGCCGTTCGAGAACTGGGGACGATTCCTCCCCGAGCACACCACCGCCGTCAGCCTCCTCGACCGGCTCCTCCACCACAGCATCGTGGTCGCCACCACCGGGGAGTCATTTCGCCTCAAAGAAGCCCGGCAACGACAAGGAGGCCCCAAGCTCACCTAGCATCAAAACCAACGCGAGAGGCGGGGACTTTTGGTGGCCAAAACCGAGGACTGAAGACTGGCCACGGACAACCCAGGGTGATTCAACCCTGATCGGGTGGTCGCCCCGCTGCGTACAGGTGTTGTTTTTCGAGCGAGGAGACGTAGTCATGGAGGCGAGCGTGGTCCGCGACCGACACACGGCCGGCAGCGCGACCCGCGTGGATAACCGTGCGCACCTGAACGGCAGCGCTGAACCGGACGCAGAGTGAT
>JBOGIG010000006.1:0-18728 GCA_050742455.1 Acidimicrobiales bacterium | reverse complement strand
CTGGGGTACCGGCGCCGGTGAGCCCGTTCGCTGACAGCCGTGGCGGCGAGGAGGAAGCATGCTGGCGCACAACCGTGTATTGATCGGCGTTCTCATCCTCTCTTCGTCGGTTTGGATCGGCAGCCTGGTCTGTCTCGTCGTGGTGGCCAACGCGGCCCGCTCGTCCCTCGACCCGCAGGCTCGGGTAGCGTTCTTCCGGGCTCTCGGGCGGCGATACGGGCTGGTCGGGGACGGCGCACTGGCGGTGGCCATAGGCGTCGGCCTGGCCATGGGATGGCCGCCCTCCTCCTGGGGCCGCCTCGAGGACACCGCCGTGGCCCTGACCGGCGCTGTCGTCGTCGCCACCGCGTTCGGCATACGACAGGCCAGGGCCATGACCCGGCTCCGGCTGGCCGGCCTGGCAGATCCCGGCGACCCGGCGCTAGCAGCCCGCGTCCGGCGAGGCACCACCGAAGCGGCGGTCTTGCGCGGGCTCATCGCCGCCCTCACCCTCGCGGTCGTGGCGGTCGCCGCATGCGTCATCGGCTGATGGCCCCTTCGGTGTCTCCTACCCGAGCCCCGCCGTGGCCGCCTGGCGACAGTCGAAGTCCCTCCTGCTCTATCAGAGCCTCGTATCGGCCTCTATCAGAGCCTCGTATCAGCCGAGCCTGGGTGAGGCGCAAGAGCGGTTCGCCGCAGGTCGCGCAAGGGCCTGCCAAGCAGGTCGAGCGGCGACGACGCGGCCTCGGCGGAGGCGGTGGTCGCGGCGGCCATTCAGTCGTACTTCTCGGTCTTCACGCCCGCCGGGTCCATGCCCAAAGCAACCAGGTCGTCGGCGCACTGGTCGACCATGCTCGGCGGGCCGCAGATGTAGGCCAACCTCGCTGGCCGGCTGCAGTCCAGCCAGGTTCTCAGCATGTCCCGGTCGATCCGCCGGTGGAAGGCGGCCCGCTCGTCGACGGATGACCGGGTGAAGGTGTGGGTGCAGTCGAACCAGCTTTTCCGGCCCAGCCGGGCGATCTCGTCCCGATAGATGATCGTGTCGTAGCTCTTGGAGCAGAACAGCAGCCGCATCCTTTCTTCGGCGCCGACCGAGTCAGCCAGCCGGGCCATTGCTATCAGCGGCACGACCCCGCTTCCCGCCGCCACCAAGAGAACCGGTCCAGCCAGGCCCGCGCTCCAGATGAACGACCCGTAGGGTCCGCGCACCGCGAGGCTATCGCCGGCCCGGATCTCGTCGACCAGTCGCGGGGAGATCAGGCCGCCGTCCATACGCTTGACTGTGACCTCGATCACCGATGGATCCGGCAGTGGGGAGGACCCCACCGAGTACGCCCTCTGCACCGGGCGGGGACGGCCCGCCACCGGGAGGCGCACGTTGTAGTACTGGCCGGCCGCGAACTCGCTGCCGGCCGGCAGGTCGAGCCTTAGGGTGGAGGTTTCTAATGTCTGGGATACCACCTCGAGCACCTTGGCGTCCTGCCAGGCCGGCGGCGGCCGTCTCGATCCCCTCACGGTATCCGGTCTCGAGGACTCGGCCGCGACCTCGTCGCCCTGTGGTACCGGACCGGGTCCAGTGTCAACACTCACATCATTATTCTAGTGGCTGTTAGATCAATGTGGTGCCGGAGAGGGTCGAGTGGGAGTCCGTGGTCAGGCATACTCCGTCTTGCCGGGACGCCCCAAGGTCTTTAGCTGCGGACGGCCAGCTCGGCGTGGCGGCGCAATACGACACGACACCCAGCCCGATGCGGGTTCTTGGCGACTAGCCGGAGAACCTCTACGCCGCCCAAACCCTCGGCCAGTCCCTCGGCCATCCCCAGGTGAAGCTGGCACACCGTCTTGGCGTTGGTCGCCGCTACGTCCTCGAAGGGACATCGGCCCAGGACGAAATCGACCTGGGAACCCTTTGCGGTACGAGCGGGCCGGAAGCCCCGCCGCTCCATCTCCACCTCCAGCACGTCCACGACGTCGGAGCCGTCACGCACTTCGAGGTTCATGCGCCGACCCGCCTCTTGGCCTACCTGGCGGGGGCTCGCTTGTCGCTCCACTACCTCAGCCAAAAGCGCGGCCAGCAGCTCGTAAGGCCCGTCCGTCCCCCATGCCCCGGCCGCTTCGGGATCAAGCCGATACTGCAGGGCCCGCCGGCCGGGACGTCCGCTCTCGGGCTCGAGCTCCTCGAGAACCAACCCGGCATCCACCAGGATCGCCAAGTGCTGACGGACGGCGTTGTGGTTGAGGCCCATGTGGGCGGTCAGCTCCGCCACCCCAACGGGGACCGCCGACTCCGCTACATATCGGAAGATCCGATGCCGGGTCGGGTCACCGAGAGCCTTGGCCTCCTGCTGTAAGTTGACCCTCACCATACATCCTCCACCCACTACTCGACAGAATCCGCCGAGCGAGTAAGTCTAGCACAAGGTAGAAACTTGCGTCGGTTGTCTCCACGCCACCCACACTGTGCCTCTTGGCCGCGCACACAAGCGGCACGCCGGGGCTACTCGAGATCTACGAGGCCACATCGGCTTCGTGGGGCAGGCCCAGTACCCGCTCTCCGATGATGTTGCGCTGGACTTCCGACGTCCCCCCGCCGATGGTGAGGGCCGGTGAGAACAAGTACCCGTAAGACCAAAGCCCGGCGTCGGTGCCGAGGGGTCCGGTCGACGCCAACATCCCCGCCGGGCCGGCCATGTCCTTGGCCAGACCCATTATGTCCTGGCCGTGGCGATCGGCCAGGGCTTTGCGCACCGAAGCCTCCGGCCCGGGGGGCTGGCCCTTGACCGCCGCGCTCACCGTTCGTAGTCGGATGAGGCGCAGGATCTCGGCCTCGGAGTACAGGCGCGCCAGGCGCTGCCTCATCAGCGGGTCGGCCATCCCGCCAGCCCGACGGACCAGGTCGATCAGGTCCATGGCCGTGGGGCCCCGACCCCACAGCGCGCCTTCCCCCGACAATGACACCCGTTCGTTACCCAGGGTCACCTTGGCCAGGGCCCAACCCCGGTTCACCTCCCCCACCAGGCTCTCGGCCCCCAAGGTGACGTCGTCGAAGAAGACCTCGTTGAAGGAGTGGACGCCGGTCATCTCCACGATGGGCCGGATGGTGATGCCAGGTGTGTCCATCGGACACACGAAATAGCTCACGCCCTGGTGCTTGTCCACCGCCGGATCGGTGCGGGCGATGAGAATCCCGTACTTGGCCACATGCGCCAGGGACGTCCACACCTTGGAGCCGTTGACCACCCAATCATCACCGTCGCGCTCGGCCCGGGTTGCCAGCGAGGCCAGGTCGCTGCCGGCGCCGGGCTCGCTGAAGAGCTGGCACCACATGTCCTGGCCTGACAGTAGCCGGGGCAGGTAACGCTGCTGTTGGGCTCGCGTTCCGGCGTGCAGGATGGTGGGTCCAGCCCACCCGATGCCGATGGGGTTGACGGGCCGGGTCACCCCTGCCCGTCGCAGTTCCTCGTCGATGATGAGCTGGGTAACAGGGTCCGCATCACGGCCGTAGGGGGCGGGCCAGTGGGGAGCGACCAGCCCGGCCTGAGCCAGGGTGGCTCCGTCGGGGCGAGGGTGCTCCTCCAGCCATACTCGGATCTCCCGGCGACGGGGGTCGTGCGGACCAGGCAATTCGAAGTCCATGCGCCAGCCTATGCTCGGTGGGTGTCCGACTGGAACTTTGCCGATGTGTGGGAGACGGTAGCCGCTGTCCTGCCCGACTCCCCGGCCCAGGCCTGGGGACCATCGGGGTTCACCTGGTCCCAATTTTCTGCCCGAGCCGACGGTGTGGCCCAGGCCCTCCTCGACGCCGGCCTGGGCCATCAGGACAAGGTGTCCCAGTACCTGCCCAACCGCCCCGAATACCTGGAATCGGTCTTCGCCTCGTTCAAAGCGGGCATGGCCCCGGTCAACACCAACTACCGCTACACCCAAGAAGAGCTTTTCTACCTGTGGGATAACTCCGACACCGCGGCCGTCGTCTTCGCCGGTCGCTTCGCCGATCGGATCGAGCCCGTCCGGTCCCGGTTGGGCCTGGTCCGGCTCTGGCTGTGGGTCCACGACGGCGCCGGAGACTGCCCGCCATGGGCCGTGCCCTACGAGCAGGCGGCATCCCGGTTCACCACTCCTGGCGCCGCCCGCTCCCAGGCAGGGGCCAATGGAGCCGCCCACCCCGACCTGGGCGGTCCTGTCCCGCGGATCGGCGTGCAGGGTCCGTGGGGGCGCAGCGGCGACGACCTGTACATGCTCTACACGGGAGGCACCACAGGTGCTCCCAAGGGAGTCATGTGGCGCCAGGACGACCTCTTCGCCAGCTTGAATTCCACGGCAGCCCTGCGCTATCCGGACCAGGGCGGGCTCGACGACATCGGCCGGCAACTGGTCAAGCCAGGGCCCGTCAACCTGCCTGCCTGTCCTCTCATGCACGGGACCGGGGCTTTCGCCGCCTTTGGCGCTCTGGGCGCCGGGGGGTGCGTGGTGACTCTCCCGGACCTCTCATTTCGCGCCGAATCCCTGCTCGATGCCATCGATGCCCGTAAGGTCAAAAGCATTGCCATCGTGGGGGAAGCCTTCGCCAAGCCCATATTGGCCGCTCTCGATGAGCAACCGGATCGGTGGGACATCTCCAGTCTGAGGGTCATCACCTCGTCGGGGGTCATGTGGAGCCAGGCCAACAAGGATGGCCTGCTGCGCCACAACGAACGCCTCCTCCTGGTCGACTCCTACGGATCGTCCGAGGCAGTAGGGGTGGCATCGTCGGTGACCAGCTCTGACAATTCGGCGCCAACGGCCAGATTCGGACTCGGGGTGGGAACCAGGGTCATCGACGACGACGGTCACGACGTGGTCCCTGGATCAGGCCAGATCGGCATGGTGGCCATGTCCGGGCGCACGCCCATCGGCTATTACAAGGATGCGGACAAGTCGAGGGCCACCTTCCGGGTCATTGGCGGTCAGCGCTACTCGGTTCCCGGGGATTTTGCCTCGGTCGAGGCCGACGGATCCCTTCAGCTACTCGGCCGGGGCTCTGTGTGCATCAACACCGGAGGCGAAAAGGTCTACCCCGAGGAGGTCGAGGAGGTCCTCAAGCAGCACGACCACGTGGCCGACGCCGCCGCCGTGGGGCTGCCCGATGACCGGTTCGGCCAGGTGATCTGCGCCGTACTGGAAGCAACGGCCAAGGGACCGGCCCCTGACTCCGTGCTCATCGCCCACGTCCAATCCCATCTGGCCGACTACAAGGCACCCAGGCGCATTGTTTGGCTGCCCAGTTTGAGTCGTGGGGCCAACGGCAAGCTGGACTACAACGCCCTGCGTGACAAGGCCGCCACAGCCCAAGGAGCATCGGCGTGACCTCGGCCAGGTCAGTACGGTCACTTCTGGCCCTGGTATTGCTGTCCGGATTGGGATTCGCAGCCTGCGGGGGCGGCGCCTCCTATTCGGGGACGCCGGCCAAGACGTGGCTGACATCGGTTTGTGGCGCACTGGCTGGGTATCAGACCCAATTGGCCAGCCGCACCACCAGCTTCGAGACCGCCACCAAAGGCTTCACCAGTTTGGATCAGGCGAGGTCCGGCCTCCAGGCCTACATCCACCAGGCCGTACAGGAGACCGACAAGGTAATCGGGCAGGTTCACAGCGCCGGTCAGCCCGCGGTCAAGGACGGCTCCCAGATTGCCGGGGGCCTGGCTTCGGGGTTCTCGGAGGTCCGGGCGGCGTTCTCCCAAGCCGAGGCCCAGGCCGGCGCCATTTCGATCACCAGCGCCACCGCCTTCGAGCACTCGGCCCAGATGATCAGCACGGAATTGACCAATGCGGCCAACCAGGCCGGCACCACGTTCACCAACCTGGATAAGAAGTACCCGTCCCCCGAGTTGAGTAAAAACGCCAAGCAGGTTCCCGCCTGTGGCACGATCTTTTCCACGCCCCCCAAACAGCCCGCCAAGTAGTCCTGCAGGGGCAGCCCGCAAAGTAGCCCGGCAGAGCCGGCAGGCATCCGTCCTGGGCCACCGCCATTATCCTTGGCCCCCATGACTGCTCCCGTAAACTTTGCCGTGCTCGATCGAGACCTGCGGGCTGTGCTTCATCCCACCGCGGCGCCCATTGCCATTACCTTCTCGGCCCAGGTCCCCAGTGGAGTGCCGGCCTATGACGCTCCCCTGCACGACCCGGGACCCGACGGCCGTCAGGGCCGGGTGGCGGCCGGATGCGTCTTTTGGATGAAGTCGACCGACACCACCTTCTCCACCGTGGCAGCCGACCACTCCAATTGCAGCGTGGGCAGCCTCACCCACGGATTGGCCTCCTTCGAGGACGTGGCCGGGAACTCCGACGTGGCCGCCATGTTGGGGACAGGTTGGGTCACCCCAGAGATGATCCCCGAAATCCCCACTGTCAAGGAACGACCGGGGGCCATTACCTACGGTCCCCTACTCGACGCCACCGACCCCGACGTAGTCCTGGTCCGACTCACGGCGAAGTCGCTCATGGTGCTGTCCGACGCCCTACCTGGCCTGCGTATCGAGGGCAAGCCCCAGTGTCACATCATCGCCGCGGCCAAGGAGCAGGGCGATGTGGTGGCCAGCGTGGGCTGCATCGCCAGCCGGACCCGCACCGGAATGCCCAGCACCGAGATGACCTGTGCCATCCCTGCCTCGCGCCTGGGTGAGGTGATCGAGGCAGTGCGGGCCACAGCCGAAGTGGATTCCGCCATCGCCTCCTACGCATCGGCCGACGCCCAGCGCTTCGCCTGAGCCCCATGGATCTGCCTGTGATGCCACCGGTGGCGCCCATGCTGGCCAAAGCTGTGCCCACCATTCCATCTGAGCCGGGGCTGATATACGAGCCAAAATGGGACGGCTTCCGGGCCATTTTCTTTCGCGACGGCGATGAAGTCGAGATCACCAGTCGCAATGAACGCTCCCTGGCCCGGTACTTTCCCGAACTCCTCGACGCGGCCCGAGTCGCGCTTCCCGACCGTTGCGTAATCGACGGAGAGATAGTGATCGTCGGCGCGACGGGCCTTGACTTCGATACCTTGTCGCAGAGGATCCATCCCGCCGCCAGTCGGATCGAACTGTTGGCGCGCACCACCCCGGCGCATTTTGTGGCCTATGACGTGTTGGCCGATGCCAAGACCAATCTGATGGGTACCAACTTCGTTGATCGCCGGACCCGCCTGGTTGAACTCCTTGGTTCCGGTGGGGCTCAGGCGTCAAGCGGGTCGGCGTCGACTGGGCATTCGGATTCACACCTGGTTCACCTCACGCCTGCCACGACGGAACACTCCCTCGCCGTCGATTGGTTTTCCCGCTTCGAGGGAGCGGGACTCGACGGGGTAATGGCCAAATCGATGGAGGGACCCTACCGCCCGGGTGAACGGACCATGCGCAAGATCAAGCACGTACGCGATGCCGACTGCGTCATCGGGGGGTTCAGGTGGTACAGGGACCAGCCCGGAATGCTGGGTTCACTCCTGTTGGGCCTTTACGACGACAACGACGTTCTGCACCACGTCGGGGTCGCCGGCTCCTTCCCGGCAGCCAAACGCAGGGAACTGGCACAGTTGCTGGCTCCGTTGGCTCTCGACGGGTCAGGCGATCACCCATGGCAGGGCGATCCCAGAGGACCAGCCGGCCCTGTCGGCAGTGGACCCGAGGCCTCCTCGGCGTCAGGCGTGACCAATCGGCGGCCGGGTACACCCAGTCGATGGAGCGGCGGCCGGGATACCTCGTGGGTGGCCCTGCCCCCCACCCTGGTCGCTGAGGTGTCCTACGGACAGCTGACGGCGGGCCGATTTCGACACAATGCCACCTTCTTGCGGTTGCGCCCGGACCGGGATCCGATCAGCTGTCGGTACTCACAACTCGACGTGCCGGTTCCCCTGGAGCTGGACCAGTTGTTCGTGTCGACCTGAATCGGATGCGGCCGCCCCATGAGGTATCGGTGCACCCCGACAAGCCGACATTGAACCCGGACCTCAGGAGTGAAAGGATCTGACACTGAGTCAGGGCACGGTCGCCACAGGCCACGCCCTCTAGCGGGAGGCCGAGGGCCAACATGCTCGATTACCTGATCAAGGGAGCGACCATCGTCGACGGGACTGGTTCTCCGGCGCGTGCCGGCGACGTCGGCGTCCAGGACGGGCGCATCGTCAAGGTTGATTCCCCCGGCAGCCGAGCCGCCCAGATATTCGACGCCGACGGGCTGGTGGTGGCGCCGGGCTTCGTCGACCCCCACACCCACTATGACGCCCAGTTGTTCTGGGACCCGGCCGCCAGCCCGTCCAACGTGCACGGGGTCACGACCGTCATCGGTGGCAACTGTGGCTTCACCTTGGCCCCGCTTCGGGCCGAGGACGCCGATTACACCCGGCGCATGATGGCCAAGGTCGAGGGTATGGCACTGGAAGCCCTGGAGACCGGCGTGGAGTGGAAATGGGAGAGCTTCGCCGAGTACCTCAACGCTCTGGAGGGAAACGTGGGGGTGAATGCCGGGTTCATGGTGGGCCACTGCGCCATCCGTCGCTACGTCATGGGGCCCGACGCCATAGGCCACGAGGCCTCCTCGGAACAGCTCAGGGCCATGGTCGAGGTGCTCAACGAGTCAATCGAGGCGGGCGGCCTGGGCCTGTCCACCACCATGTCGTCGTCCCACTCCGATGGTGACGGCGCCCCGGTTGCCTCGCGCCACGCGAGCCGCGACGAGATGCTG
Source organism: Acidimicrobiales bacterium (assembly GCA_050742455.1). Classification (GTDB taxonomy): domain Bacteria; phylum Actinomycetota; class Acidimicrobiia; order Acidimicrobiales; family JBOGIG01; genus JBOGIG01. Next base: position 10,043 of record JBOGIG010000006.1, on the reverse strand, counting down.
GCTCTGTGCGCCGCCACCGGCAAGCACGAGGGAACGACCCTCGAAGGGATCGTCCAGGGCTGCCTGGACCAGTTCTCCGACGACGAAATAGAGCTCCTGGTGGCCATGACCGTGGCCGCCAACCGCCCGATCAACTGGAACGTCTTGACCGTGGACTCCCGGGTTCCCGAACGCGTTCCCCGCCAGCTCCAGGCTTCTGTCCAGGCCCGGGCCGCGGGTGGACGAATCGTCGCTCTGACCATGCCCGTTCTGGTCCCCATGAACATGAGCTTTGGCACCTACTGCGCTCTCAACATGCTGCCCGGCTGGGGCGACGTGTTGAACCTGCCCCAGCCGGAGCGAATGATCAAGCTGGCCGATCCCGAGGTGCGACGAGCCATGTTGACCCGGGCCGATAGCCCCGAGGCGGGCGTGTTCCGCCGCTTGGCCGACTTCGCCCGCTACGTCATCGGCGACACCTACTCCCAGGCCAATGAGGGACTCAAGGGTCGGGTCGTGGCCGATGTGGCCGCCGAAAGGGGCCAGGCTCCCTTCGATGCCCTGGTCCAGATCGTGCTGAATGACGACTTGCGAACCATCCTGTGGCCTATGCCGCCCGACAACGACCCTGAAACATGGGCTCTGCGCCAACAGGTATGGGCTGATGATGCGGCCATGCTGGGAGGATCGGATGCCGGTGCCCATCTGGACCGCATGTGCGGGGCCCCGTACACCACGCGCTTCGTGGGGGACATGATCCGGGGTCGCAAGCTCGTGAGCATGGCGCGCGCCGTCCAGATGATCACCGATACTCCCGCCCGCCTGTTCGGTCTGCGGCGGCGTGGGCGGATCGCCGAAGGCTTCTGTGCCGACCTGGTGGTGTTCAACCCCCAAACCGTAGGCTCTGAGGACGCCACCCTGGTGAACGACCTACCGGGTGGGTCGGCCCGCCTCACCGCTGGTTCCGTCGGGGTAAACCGGGTGCTGGTGAACGGGATCGAGACGGTGATCGACAGTCAGTCAACGGGGGCGACACCGGGGACCATCTTGCGTTCCGGGCGGGACACCGAGACGGTCACCACCCGCTGACCGGCGCGGGCCCGACCAGGCACCGACCCTTATCGCCGACCGGCTCAGCCAGCTCGGCGGTGACACGTCGGCCACTACTGGTTGACGGTTTCAGCCCGAAGCACCCCGGCCCGCTGCAATTCGGCGATCTCGATGCCATCAAATCCGGCCCATTCGGACAGGACGGCGGCGTTGTGCTCCCCGCGAAATGCGGCTGGGGCCCTCAGGCCTGCCTGGGCGGCTGAGAATCGGTAGGGGGACTGGACAACCCGTCGCAGGCCACCACCCCTGTCATCCACCTCGGCCACCATGTTGCGGGCTAGGACTGCCGGCGAGGAAAATGCCTCAGTGGCGGGGCGGACGTCGGCCCAGGCCAACCCGGCGCCGTCCAGGGCCGCTTGAGCCTTGCGCCGATCAACGAACGCCGCCAACCAGGTCCCAAAGGCTGCTCGGCGGAGCATGATCTTTTTCTCCAGGGTGGCGTCAGGGGGTGCGGGATCATCCAAGCCATGGATCTGGCGGACTGATCTCCACGTATGGGAGAAGACGCCCGCGACCAGGATGGGCCCGCCCGTGGCGGGCCATACCTCGCCTCCCAAACGCTTGAGGGGGGACCCGTCCAGCAGATGGTGGGCATAGTCATCGGTGGCCAACATGGAGTCCAGCATGGCAATGTCAATGTGCTGGCCCGTCCCTGTCCTCTCCCGCAAGTACAGAGCAGACAGGACGGCTACCAGACCGTGCAGCGCGGCATCGTAATCGGCCACCGACAGCATGGGATCTCGGGGAAAGGCCTCGTCAAAGTCGGCATGGCGGGCGATGAGGCCCGACTCGGCGTGGATTACCGGGGCATAGGCCTGGCGATGGGACTCGGGACCATCCTGGCCGAATCCGGTGATGGACAGCATCACCAGACGCGGCTGCACGGCGGAAAGGCGATCCCAACCCAGACCCAGCCGATCCATTACGCCGGGTCGGAAGTTCTCGATCACCACGTCGGCCACGGCCGCCAGCCGTGCCACCACGTCCGGCCCGCCGGTCTGCTTGAGGTCCACGCAGATGTTGCGCTTGCCCGCATTCTGTTGGGTGTAGAACCCCGATAGGCCATGGCGCTGCTCGCCCCACACCTGGGACACGTCGCCCTCGGGGGCCTCCACCTTGACCACATCGGCCCCCAGGTCCGAGAGCATGCGCCCGGCGAACGGCCCGGCCACCACCCGGGACAGGTCCAGTACCCTGAGGCCCTCCAGCGGATATGCCATGGCCCATTCCTAGCCGCTGGATTGGCTATGCCTCTATCTCCACCTCTTAGACTGCGCCGCTGATAAGGGCCGGCCCCCCTGGACGGGTCATAGGCATCAGCGCCGACCTGGCGTTCGCTTCGGTGTCGAACAGGACGAGGCACAGCCCGGCTTCGGGGGCACCGATTTCTCATCACTTTCTCGCTGTCCATGCAACCGTCTGTTGGGTGCGACCGTCGGTGGCATCACCGGGTCAGGCACCACAGCTGATATTGGCCGCGAGTTGTTGAGCGAGGCTCAAAGCGCCTGCCCTGGCCCCACAAAATGGTTGGTGCCCAAATGGGCTGGGGCCGGTCGGGCGAGAGAGTGAAATGTAAAGCAGATCGTTGGCACCCACCCGAAACGTTGCCGGCCCGTTAGGCAGCACCGACTGGACATTGGAGCCCTGGACGTATCCTCGAGCTGTGTTCCCAATGCGGGATGTGAGCGTTACGTTGGCGTGTCCACCATCGGTGATGTAGTCGCCGTAGACGGTACGGCCGCCCGGCAGTACGACCGGCTTTCTCACAACCTTGTCGCACGGCGGCAGGCCATGATCCGGCCCAGTGCAATTGACATGGATGGCCCAGCGGGCGAAGCCCCGGCCGTTCGGACCGAACGTGATTGAGTACGTATGGATATGCCAGGTGCCGGCAAACACACCCGCTGTCAGGGCCACGCCTCCTTCGCCGGCAGCCGGGCTGGAGGTCCTCCCAATGAGACGCACGCCGCCGAAGATCCCTGCAGCGACCAGTGCGGCGATTCCGATGGTCACCCACTTGCGGTGGCGCCCTCTCCGCTGACGTGCCCCAGCTTCAGGCATCCCTGGTTCCGCCCCCGTCGAATCGGCGGCGGCCCCGCTTTCGCTGTTGGGGTTGCGGGTCAACACCATGATGCCAGAATGCACCCGATCACTCCTCACGTCAAGGTTAACTTTACCCGGACCTGACACGGACGCGATGCCCCACGAGACCCCCTGCCCCGGCTCCACCAGGCCCGAGACCTCCTTGGCTCGGGGATGACCCTCTGGGTTAGGCGATGACCCCGGCGGTACGCAGTTGCTCCAGTTCACGGGGGCTCAAATTCAGTTCCGCCTCCAGAACCTCATCGGTGTGCTCTCCCAGCCATGGCACCCTGGTCTCGGGGCCTTGGGCGACATTCGACATCTTGACCGGATTGCCCGGGGTCAGCACGGGCTGGGCCACGCCGTCGGTCCTGGGTATCTCGACCATCATGTGGCGGGAAGCCACGTGGGGATCGGCCACCACTTCCTCGTCGATGAGGCAAGGTCCAGCGGCGATGCCCGCCCGGGCCAGGTCTGCGCAGGCCGCAAGCCTGGTCCGATCCGAGGCCCAAGCCTCGATGGCGGGACGAAGTGTGTCTTCGAGGTGGTCGATCCAACCTTGACGGGTGGCGAAGCGCTCGTCGCCGGCCCACTGCGGCTGGCCGATCACCTTGACCAGGTCGGCGAACTGCTTCTCCCGACCCACCTGGATGATGAACCAGCCATCCCGGGCCCGGAAACCGTGCATGATCAACGGACCCAGCTCACCCCGGCGCAGCCCCATCGACCAGAAATTGGCGACGATGTCGGTCATGGCGATCAAGGAATCGAACATGGCCACGTCGACGTACTGACCCGCGCCGGTGCGATCGCGATGGCGCAGGGCGGCCAGGATCCCAACCGTGGTGAACAATGCGGCGCCGATGTCACCGAGCGCCCCCACCGGCGCCACCAGGGGCGGCTGATCCCCCACCTGCTTCATGTCGTAGATGCCCGACATGGCCTCCACTATGGGGGCAAAGGCTGGCCAGGACCGATAAGGACTAGATCCCAGGTTGCCAAAACCCGATACCGAGGCATAGATGCAGGCCGGGTGGACCGCCCGCAGATCCTCATAGCCCAGACCCAGTCGATCCATGGCCCCGGCCTTGGAGTTCTCGGCCACGACGTCGAAACGGGGAGCCAGGTCCAACACCAGCGCTCGCCCGGCCGGGTCTTTGAGGTTCACACAGATGCTGCGCTTGTTGAGGTTGTTGCGCAGGAAGGTGGCGCCCACCGAACGCCCCTGGGGGTCGATCATGGCCGGTAGCGACCCCCGGCCCGAATCCCCCGTGCCCAGGGGTTCCACCTTGACCACCTCGGCTCCCAACCGGGCCAGGAGTTGAGTGCAAAACGGCAGTGCCTGCATCTGCTCCAAGGCCAGTACCCGCACCCCGTCCAGGGGTTTGCCGTGGGTCTCGGCCTCGATGTTGACCGTCTCCCCCAGGCGCATCGGCCCATATTAGAGGACGAGAGGCTCAATCTGATGATGAGTCAGAACTTTGCCCCTAACATGTCGGCGTGAGAGGAATCCTGTCTTGGGGAGTCCACCTCCCCTACTGGCGCCTCGATCGCTCGACCATCTCCGCCGTAGCGGGGGCAGGGGGAGGATCGGGAACGCGAACGGTGGCGTCCTACGACGAGGACACCACCTCCATGGGGGTGGAGGCGGCCCGCTCAGCTTGGCGATCGGCCCCCGACGGCTTCGATCCGAACTGTCTGTGGTTTTCCACGGTGGCACCGGCGTACCTGGACAAGACCAATGCCACGGCCATCCACGCCGCCCTCCGATTGGATCCCGACGTCGGCGCCTACGACGCCATTGGTTCGGTCCGCTCCGGCATGGGAGCGCTACGGGCGGCTCTGGGGAGCGCCGGATCAGCGTTGGTGGTGGCGTCCGACATCCGAACCGGGCTGCCCGGCGGTCCCGACGAATCGACCGGGGGTGACGGCGCGGTGGCCCTCGCAATAGGCGACGCAGATCAGGGGCCGGTTCTGGCTGAGCTGGTCGGATGGTCAAGTATCACGGCCGAGTTCCTTGACCGGTGGCGCACTCCGGGCGAGTCCCGATCGAGGGTATGGGAAGAGCGGTTCGGCGAACAGCGTTACTCGGCCCTGGCTGAGATGGCGTGGGCCGGTGCCCTCAAGGGCGCTGACCTTGGACCGGGAGCGGCTCCAACCGATGTCGGCGACATAAGCCATCTGATCGTGACCGGGACACACGAGCGGGCCAATGCCGCCGTGGCCAAGGCCATCTCGGCTAATGCTCCGACCCCCATCCACAATGCCGACCCGATGGCCGCCGCCGTGGGCAATACAGGTGTGGCCCACCCTGGCCTACTGCTCGCGTCCACCCTGGAAAAGGTCGGCCCAGGCGAGATCATTGCCTTGGTGGTTCTGGCCGACGGTGTCGACGTGGCCCTGTTCCGGACTACCCGGGCCTTGGCCTCGTTCAATCCCGACCGGCCCGTGGCGACCCAGGTGGGCGCCGGCAGAACCTTGGACTACGGCAAGTACCTGGCCTGGAGGGGCCTGTTGAACATTGAGCCCCCCCGACGACCCGAACCGTCACGCCCCTCGGCCTCGGCATCAGGACGTTCGGTCGGATGGAAGTTCGGATTCGTGGGCTCCGAAGGCCCCGATGGCTCGATTCATCTCCCACCGTCGCCCCAGGACACCAATCCTCATGCCATGGCCGACGTCCGAGCCCGGGTCGTGACCTTCACCGTGGACCGGCTCGCCTACTCCCCCAGCCCTCCGGTGGTGTTCGCAGTGGTCGACTTCGCAGGCGGAGGGCGACTACCAGTGGAGCTCACTGACGTGGACATCGACCGGCTGGCGGTGGGCGACGAAGTGGAGATGACATTTCGCCGCCTGTTCAGCGCCGATGGGGTCCACAACTATTTCTGGAAGGCCAGGCCGGTCCCGGCCTCTTCCGGAAGGGAGCACTGACATGGCTTCGCACGGCATTACCGACCGGGTGGCCATCGTCGGCATGGGTTGTACCCGTTTTGGAGAGCGCTGGGATCTGGGGCTCGACGATCTCCTGCTCGAGGCCACCTCGCAGGCTCAGGCCGGAGCCGAGGTGGACCAGTCTGTCGTGGACGCCTACTGGCTGGGTACGGCCCAGTCAGGAATGAGCGGAATCACCCTGGCCCGTCCCTTGGGTCTGGACCACAAGCCGGTGACCCGGGTGGAGAACTACTGCGTGACCGGATCCGAGGCCCTTCGTCAGGCGGCCTACGCAGTGGCTGCCGGAGCCTACGACGTGGCCATGGCCGTGGGGGTGGAGAAAGTTAAGGACTCGGGCTACCAGGGCCTCAATGCCTTTCCGATCCCGACCGACGGGACGAATCGAACCCTGACGGCCGCCGCCATGTTCTCAATGGTGGTTCCGGCTTACGCCCGCAAGTACGGCGTCGACGCCGAGCAGATGAGAACGGTGCTGGCCAGTATTGCATCCAAGAACCACCACAACGGGGCCCGCAACCCCCGGGCCCAGTTCCAGCGGGAGATGTCGGTGGACAAGCTGCGGGCGATGCCGGCGGTAGCCGGAGAACTGTCAGTCTTCGATTGTGCCGGAGTGGCCGATGGTGCGGCGGCGGCCATCGTGGTCCGAGCCGAGGACGCCCCCAAGTACCCGGGACAACCGGTGTACGTCAAGGCCCTGTCCCTGGTGGCGGGCAATGGCTCGGGCCTAAGCGACCCTGCCTATGACTACACCACCTTCCCCGAAGTGGTGGCCACGGCCACCGATGCCTACGCCCAGTGCGGGATCACCGATCCCCGCAGGCAACTGGCCATGGCCGAGGTGCACGACTGCTTCACCCCCACCGAGCTGGTGCTCATGGAGGACCTGGGCTTCAGCTCTCGGGGCGGAGCCTGGAAGGATGTCCTCGACGGGGTCTTCGAACTGACCGGTGACCTGCCGGTGAACCCCGACGGCGGTCTCAAGAGCTTCGGTCACCCGGTAGGAGCTTCGGGCCTTCGCATGATGTTCGAGGCCTTTTTACAACTTCGGGGCGAGGCGCCCGACGAACGAAGAATCTCCACCTACGGTTCGAGGCGGCTGGCCCTGACCCACAACCTGGGGGGCTATCCGGGTGAGATGGTTTCTTTCATCTCGATCCTCGGCACCGAGCTGGGATGAGGTAGCTCGACCGGGTTGATGCGGTTCTCCCACCAGCTTGCCCGAGGTGGGACGGGGGTGTAAGAAATCGGGGCGGGGCCAATTGGGGATCCCCGGAGGCGAGTTCGGTGGCGCCGGCATGATCGAGAGGGCCAGATGACCGACTACAAGTTCGTGAAATACGAGCAACTCGACGACAACCGGATCGTGCGCATCCTGTTGAACCGCCCCGATGCCCGCAATGCGCAAAATCGCGGCCTGCTGGTGGAACTGGATGATGCCTTCGCCGCGGCCGAGGCCGACGACGACGTCCGAGTGGTCATCCTGGGCGGGGTGGGGCCAATGTTCTCTTCGGGCCATGACATGGGGTCGGCTGCCGCCATAGAGGAACGAACCCCGGGACCGGGCCAGCACCCGTCCACCGTGTCCCATGGGGCCACCCGCCTGGGGGCCGAGGCCCGCATGCTCCAAGAGTGGCACTACTACTTCCAAAACACCCTGCGCTGGCGCAACCTGCGAAAGATAACCGTGGCCCAGGTACACGGCACCGTCTATGCCGCGGGTCTCATGTTGATGTGGGCCTGCGACCTGATCGTGGCGGCTGACAATGTGAAGTTCGCCGATGTGGTGGGGACCCGGCTGGGTATGTGCGGTCTGGAGTACTTCGCCCACCCATGGGAGTTCGGGCCACGCAGGACCAAGGAGCTCATGCTCACCGGGGACTCCATCGACGTGGACGAGGCGCACCGGCTGGGCATGGTGTCCAAGGTCTTCCCCCTCGACGATCTCGAGGACCGGACGCTGGAATTCGTCCGCCGCATCGCCGCCCTGCCAACCGTGACTGCCCTGTTGATCAAGGAATCGGTCAATCAGACGGTGGACAGCATGGGCTTTTACAATGCCCTGCAGTCATGCTTCACCCTGCACCAGCTCAACCATTCCCATTGGGCCGAGATAAACGAGGACCATTACCCGGTGGCCAAGCCCGAGCACGGAGTGCCCGACTGGCGGTCCGCCCCTCCCGTGGTCCCCGCCGTCAAGGACCTGCCCCGGGCCCCTACCCCCACCCGCTAGCCATATCGCGAAATCAGACGCAAAGCAGAACGACGAGCAGAACAACTGGGACGTCCCCGGAGGCGGACCGCCCGGGAGACCCGCCGGTCTGAAGTGAAATACCCGTGAGTAGACCACAGATGTGCCGCGCGTCAGCGGGTCGGGCAGTAGCCCCGACGTTGATTGGATGGTGTGATGGGTCAGGCGGCTGCTGAGGGTGTGATGATGACGGCGTCACTGAGGCCGCCCGTCAGCACAGTGGCGCCCTCAAGCGCAATCACTCCACCTACGTTCTCAAGAGTCTGGAGTGTGATTAGCTAGGGCCTTCCCGAGATCTTTGACCCCTCCAGAAACTGGTCATAGGGCGAGCAGGCGAACGAGAAGATGCCGCAGGCCAGCCCACTCGGGTCCACCCCGTTGAGCGGGTTGTCCCCCACATAGCCATAGGCCGACCCACTGGCTCGAGCGTCGGATCCACCGAGCCAATTGACAATCCAATCAAGATGCACGCGAGTCGCGAAAACGCGACCCGGAATGGGCCGCAGTGACGGCACGGATGATCATTACCAAGCAGCAAAGGGCAAATGTGCCGAACAGAACATATGAGATAATTCGCGCGGGGTCATTGGGCTTGGATAGAACGTCGAGGATGACACTCACAATAAGTAGCAATACCGCCGGTAGAAGCCACAGATTTGCGACTATCACTCTCGCTGAACCCTCGACGCCGTAACGGGGTAGCAATGTGTAGAACCTCGACCGCTTATTTCTGATATTTCTCCGGATCGCGAAGCCAAAGAGGACCTTCTCCAAGTCCGAAACACTGCTGAGAGCTGCGTACTCAACCTCTGGGCAATGAGTCGTTGGTCGCTCCGTCACTTTGTGGAACATACGTTGGCATTCAGTTCGCCCGCCAACCACAGACTGAAATCTGTCGTGAGGACGCCAGCTCCAAAATTAAACGCCAACCCGGGCAGCAATCCCAGGAGAACAGAACCCGGCAATGATTCCTCACTCACGCCCAGAGCCAGCCCGATCGTTGATGGGATCCCCGCCAATGCAGACGTCCATCCCAATGCCGCTGCAACGCATGCGACGTTGTTACCGTGCAGACACGGCCCGGTGTCAAGATAGGCGGCGGCACCGCCAGTTGCTGCCGCTGTTGCGCTGAGCACCGTTGCGGCAACCGCTCCCTCCACCAAGAAGCCGGCGCCTCCTGATGCCACCCCGACGACACCGAGGGCAATGCCAGTAATCACCTTATGCCTCGCGACGTAGCCCCCGACGTCACCTGCGGCCTGGGAGACATCTGAGATGAGGTTCCAGCCCCACAGCCCACTCGGGTCGACCGTGTTGAGCGGATTGTCCCCCACATAGCCATAGGCCGACCCGGTGGCCCCAAGCGCTGGGTCCACCGACATGGACTGGGCCGTGGTCGGGTCGTAGTAGCGGTTCCGCAGGTAGTAAAGGCCCGATTCGCCATCCTGGTACTGGCCGGCAAAGCGAAACGGGTTGGTCACCGATCCGCTTGAGGAGGCCAACTGGCCATAAGGACCGTAGGTGTAGGTGGCCACCACCGCCCCGGACGAGTCGGTCAGTGCCCTAGTCGAGCCCAACTGGTCATGCAGGTAGTAAAACACCCGCCCCGATGAGTCGATCTGTTCGAGGGGTAGGCCATTGGGGCCATAGACGTAGTCGGTGGTGCCGTCGA
>JBOGIG010000005.1:0-24426 GCA_050742455.1 Acidimicrobiales bacterium | reverse complement strand
CCGCTTGGCCGGAGTCCGTTCAACCAGGCCTCGGCCGCCATGGCTCGTCGACCGGCCGGTTGCACCTCGATGAGCTCGAGACCGCCGTCGCCGGTCGCAACCACGCGGCCGGTCAGGGATCCGGGACGCAGTCCGGCCCGCGGTTGGTGGAATTCGGCCCGAGGTTGGTCAGAAGTCAGGCCAGCGATCCCGAGGTCGCCGGCTCTGGGAACATGGCCCGCTCCGGGAGCTACCACCCGAGCACGCAGGACTCCCAGGCGAGCGCCGTCCCACGTAGTCCAGGCCCGGCCCACCCTCACCACCCGCTCCAGTTCAACGGCGGAGCGGGCAAAGTCCAACTCACATTCCTGCGGGGTGATCTTGGCTGCATAAGTCGCCTCGCCCTGCTGGGCCTGGAGTCGTCCCAGGCTGGCAGGAAGATCGGACAGGGCCTCGACGAGCATCTCGGCGCCCAAGCGAGCCAGGCGCGATCTCAGCCGGTGGGCGGTCTCGCCCTCCTCCACGACCACTGTGCGCCGGGCGTATACCCCGCCCGTGTCAAGACCTTCCTCCACCGCCATCAGGCATACGCCGGTCTCGATGTCTCCGGCCAGGATGGCCCTTTCTACGGGCGCCGCGCCCCGCCATCGGGGCAAGAGGGAAAAATGGAGATTGATCATCGGTACCTGAGCCAGGACATCGGGCTTTATCAGGGCGCCGAAAGCCACCACCACTCCCAGTTCGGCACCAACTGTGGTCACATCCGGCACCCGGTGTGACACCTCCAGGCCCAACTGCTCTGCTGCCTGCTTGACCGGGTTGGCCGTTTCCAAGCGACCCCGACCCCGACGCTTGTCCTCTCCGGTCACCACCAGGCCGATATCGTGGCCAGACTCCACCAGCGCCCGCAATGGACCGACCGCCACCTCCGGCGTGCCCAGGTATACGAGGCGAGCCATCAGTCCGGTTCCAATCGGCGACGGCGTGAAGAGGCTGCACACGACGGCCCGGCGCCGCGGCCCGAAGAAGTCAGGTCAGCGCTCGTTCGCGCAGCACTCGCATGGCCGCCTTGTGCTGGTCGGCGTCGAGGCGAGCCAACAACAACACCCCGTCCAGATGGTCCAACTCGTGTTGAAAGACCCGAGCCAAGAGCCCGTCAGCCTCGACTTCCAGATCGTTTCCGTCGAGGTCCATGCCTCGCAGATGGACCTGCGCGGGCCGGACGATGGGAAATGACAACCCTGGGATGCTCAGACATCCTTCGTCATAGGACCATTCACCCTGGGTTTCAGTGATGACGGGGTTCATGATGGTCGAAGGACCGTCACCCACGTCAAAGACAAACATCCGCTTCTGCACGCCTACTTGGGGAGCGGCCAAGCCCACCCCGGGCGCGGCGTACATGGTGTCACACATATCGCGCGACAGACGCACCAGATTGTCGTCGATGCGGTCGATCTCGGCCGCCCTCTGCTTGAGCACCGGGTCGCCGAAAAGCCGGATGTCGTAGGTGGACATGGCTTTGAGCTTATCTGTCTCGGCGACAAATGATTGCCCCGAACTCACACACCGAGGGGGTCGACCTCAATCCGTACGCCTTGTTGGGGACGGGGCAGCGAGGCCAGCGCTGTGCACAGCGCGAGGTGATCGCCGGCCCTGATGAGCCAGGCCAGTTGGGCCGACCCCCGGACTGACACCGCCGATTCGCCAATTTGAGCCACACCCAGACCGGCCGACTCCAGTTGGTCCACCAGGCGTTGAGCGCCCGTTCCCGAAATTCGGGCCAGAGCGCAAAAAGGAGGCAGTCCCAAGGTCTGGCGTCGAAGGGTCTCGGGCAGGCTGAACAATTCGGGGTTGGACCACCGGGCGGCCAGTACCACTTCGTGGTCTGGCATGCGGGTCTGAATTACCAACCGGCCAGAGCCGGACCGTGAGCCCACCAGTCTCGCCGCCCGGCACAACAAGGCCATGGCCTCTTCGCCCGCACGGAGGCGGGGAGCCAAGACCTGTTGATCGAAATCCAAAAATATGACCGACCCGATCTCGCCCCTGACACTGCGGTGCAGCACCGCTTCGGTGCCGATGGCCACCGCCAGAGGGCTCTGGTCCCCTCCACCGGACCACAATTCCCCCGCGTGGTTCGGCTCCTGGCTCTGGGCTGCTCGGCGACGAGGTCCGGACACCTCCACCACGGGACCCCCGATCAGGGCCTCGATCTCCTCCTTTACCCGACCTACTCCGGCGCGGATCACCGCCAGCCTGGTCGAACCGCACGTGGCGCAGAAGGCTCCCCGCTCGGCCCCACACCTACGACAGCATAGGGTCGGGCCCAGGCTCATACCCTGACCCCGGGTCCCCGGTGGCGTCGAGAGGGCCGATTGGCATTGCTCACATCGGGCCAGCTCCCCGCAGGAGGCACAGGCCACCAGCCGGGCCCGCCCCGTCCGGTTCAGCACGCATAGCACCCTGCGCCCCGCGGTGGGCCGGGCCGCCCTGATGAGCCCTACCACCCGTTCTGAGAACATGCCCTGGCGCGGATCGTCGGCCCGCCGATCCACCACCTCTACCGTCGGCCAGCCGGCACGTTCAGCGACCCGGTCCGGTCGCAGGACCGTTCCCCAGTCGGTCATCTCCAGGGTCGGGCAGGCAGAGACCAGCGTGCAGGACACCTCGGCTCGACGCGCCCGCTCGGCCACTACGGCCCACGCGTTCCAGGTCGGGGCTCGTTGCTCGGTGTAAGCCTGGTCGTGGGCATCGAGAACCAGCGCTGCGCCGAGACGCTCTAACGGAGCCCAGGCCGCGGACCGCGTCCCGATCACCGTGCATCCCCCGGCCGCGGCAAGGGCCCAGGCTTGGGGCATCAGGGCAACCGCCGCCCCCGCCCGTTCCAGGCGGGCGGCCAGGGTAGCTGCGTCATAGTGTGAGGCGCACAGCACCAGGGCATCGCCGTCCAAGGCCCTGGCCTCGGCCAGGGTCTGGCGAACGATCGGCATACGGTCCGCGGCCGGGGCCAGGCGCACCACCGTTCGGCGTCCCTCCCCCTCCTCCTCCCCGTCCCGCTCCAGGCCCGCCGGGTCCAAGTCCCTATCGCCACGGTCTCGGTTGCGGCCGGGGACCGCGGCAATGACCTTGGTCGGCGAGGCGGTGGCCAGAAATCCGGCAACCGATCCCGACCAACGCCAGGCCGCCCACCGGGCCAGGTCGATCATCTGGGGATCGGGTCCCTGGCCTCGTACCCGGGCCAGGGGTCGCAGGACCACTCCCTCAACCGGCTGGGGATTGACATCGACCACCCAGCCCCCCACCCGTCGAGGCCCCAGTGCCACCCGCACCATCGTCCCCAGACCCACCTGGTCCATCAAAACATCGGGAACGGAGTAGTCGAATTCCTTGTCGGTGCCACCGGCGTCGACCAGCACCCTCACGGCACGTGTGATCGCGCCGCCTTGGTCGGCATGACCCCAGCGGGCGTCGGGAGTGCCGTCAGAGCACACCGAAGTCGGGCCCCACACCGCCCGGGGGGCGGTGGCCATTCTCGCCTAGAGCCCCAGAGCTTGCTTGAACTCGTCCAGGCGGGAGGTGGCCTCCCAGGTGAACTCCTTGTCGGCCCGGCCGAAATGTCCGTAGGCAGCGGTGCGCCGGTATATTGGCCGCCGCAGATCGAGGTCGGCGATGATGGCCGCCGGTCGCAAGTCGAACGTCGATTCGATGGCCGAGCCGATGCGGACTGGATCGACCGATTCGGTGCCGAAGGTCTCCACCATGACCGACACCGGTCGGGCCACTCCGATGGCGTAGGCAACCTGGATCTCACAACGCCGGGCCGCGCCCGAGGCCACAACGTGCTTGGCCACCCAGCGACAGGCATAGGCGGCCGACCGGTCGACCTTGGACGGATCCTTCCCGGAAAAGGCCCCCCCGCCATGGCGGGCCACACCTCCATAGGTGTCCACGATTATCTTGCGCCCGGTCAGTCCGGTGTCGGCGTGGGGTCCACCGAGTTCGAACCGGCCCGTGGGGTTGGCCAATACTTGAAGCTCGGAGGTGTCCAGTTCGCTGGGGAGCAGGGGGTGGATAACGTGCTCGACGAGGTCGGGCTTGAGCAGGGTCTCCAGATCGATGCCCGGCTGGTGCTGGGTGGAGATGAGCACGGTGCGCAGGCGCACAGGCCGGCCGTCCTCGTAGTCCACCGTCACCTGGGTCTTACCGTCGGGACGAAGATACCCGAGCACTCCGGCGCGACGTACCTCGGTGAGACGTTGGGCCAGGCGGTGAGCCAGCCAGATGGTCATCGGCATCAGGTCGGGCGTCTCGTCACAGGCGTATCCGAACATCATTCCCTGGTCGCCTGCCCCCTGGGAGTTGAGGCGATCCTCACCCCCCTTGCCCGAGCGCAGTTCCCATGCCGAGGTGACGCCCTGACCGATGTCGGGCGACTGCTCGTCGATGGACACCACTACCCCGCAGGTGTTGCCGTCGAACCCGAACGACTCCCGGTCATAGCCGATGTCGCATACCGTCTGGCGAACGAGCTTGGGGATGTCCACGTAGCTTTCGGTCGTGATCTCGCCTGCCACCACCACCAAACCGGTCGTGAGCAGGGTCTCACAAGCCACCCGCCCTTCTGGATCGGTGGTCAATATCGCATCGAGCACAGCGTCGGAGATCTGGTCGGCCATCTTGTCGGGATGACCCTCGGTCACTGATTCCGAGGTGAATGTGTAATTGGTGGTCACTGGGTTCTCCTTGCCAGGCGGGCCGAGGCGACGTCTAGTACGGCGTCGGCAACCGTCAACTTGTCGGTCATGGGGATCTCTAGGGTCTGGCCATCGTCACCGATGATGGTCACAGCGTTGGTATCGTGCTCGAATCCGACCCCAGGGGCCATGACGTCATTCGCCACGATGAGGTCGATGCCCTTTTCCTTGAGCTTGCGCGCCGCCCGATTGGCCAGATCGTGGGTCTCGGCCGCGAACCCCACCAGCACCTGTCCGTCCCGTCGTGTTCGACCCAAGCCGGCCAGGATGTCGGGAGTGGCCTCCAGCACGATCTCCGGAGGTCCAGCCGATTTGTCCAGCTTGTGCGACGCCGCGGTCTTCGGCCGGAAGTCGGCCACGGCAGCCGCCATGATGGCCACGTCGCAGGATTCGAAATGGTCGGCCACAGCGGCCTGCATCTCAGCCGCGGTCTCGACCGGGATCCTCCGAATGGTTCCGCTACCGGTGCCTCCGCTGGACGAGAAGGCATCTCCGGCGCCGTCTTCCCCCGCTCCCCAACCAGTGGGCACAGTGGTAATCAGGATTACGGCCGCTCCCCGCCGGGCCGCGGCCACAGCCACAGCATGGCCCTGCTTGCCCGAGGATCGGTTGCCAATGAAGCGGACTGGATCGATGGGCTCGCGCGTGCCACCGGCGCTCACCAGTACTTTCACCCCGGCCAGATCCCGGGATCGGTCGAGAACGGAGCAGACTCCCGAAACGATGTCAGCCGGTTCGGCCATTCTTCCAACTCCGCTGTCCCCCCCGGCGAGCGACCCACGGCCCGGGCCGACAAAGACCACGCCCCGCTCTACCAGAGTCGCCACATTGGCCTGAGTTGCAGCGTGCTCCCACATCTCGGTGTGCATAGCTGGACACACCACTACCGGAGCCCTGGTGGCCAGCAGAGTCGCGCTAAGCAGGTCCGACGATATGCCCGCGGCGTAGGTCCCGATGAGCCGAGCCGTGGCCGGAGCGACAACCACGATGTCGGCGCTCTGGCCCAGGCGGGTATGGGGAATGGGGTCATCCTCGTCCCACAGGCTCTTGCGCACCGGCTCGGAGGCCAGAGCGGAAAAGGTGACCTCTCCCACGAATCGCGAGGCATCCCGGGTCATGACGGGGACCACGTGGGCCTTGGCTGTCACCAATAAACGGCACAGCTCAACGGCCTTGTAGGCGGCGATGCCTCCACATATGCCCAGCACGACCCTTCGCCCGGCCAGCGCGTCATGGACGCTCACCGCCCCTGCTTCGATCTGGCTCTCCGTCACTGCCTATCCGGCGTCACCCTGTGGCGCCGCGTCACCCTGTGGCGCCGCGTCACCCGAGGCCACGACATCACCGGGGGCCGGCTCCGGTACCGCAGCAAGTCCGGGGGATTCCGGACCGGTATCGTCGGCCTGGCCCGCGCTGTCGGCGGCCTCGGCCTCGGCTAGGGCAGCGGCGATCTCTTCCTGCTCGGCCGGGCTGACCCAGCGAATCTTGGATGCGGCAACTTCCTCCAGAGCTATGGACAACGGGTTGCGGGATACCGAGGTCACCTGAGGGGGAACGATGGAACCGAGGCCCTCGCCCAACTGATTGAAATACGAATTGACTTCCCGTCCCCGCTTGGCCGCCAGAGTGACGAGGGTGAACTTGGAGTCCACCTTGTCCAGGAGGTCCTCAATCGGAGGATCGATCATGGTGGTGCGCCGGTCGGACATCAAGCTCCTTTGGGGCGTGGTGGTGTGGGACCACTTGGGGAAGTGGCCCCAACGGCGCCACGACGGTCTATGAGTATACGCCGTACTTCGGCCACGGCCCGCCCGAGGTCCTCGTTGACCACCACGGCATCAGCCATCCTGCGCCCGACCTCCTGCTCATGCTCGCTCAAAGCCAGGCGCGCCGCGATGTGGGCCTCGTCGTCACCCCGGGATCGGAGCCGGGCGGCCTGCACTTCGGCCGTGGGAGGAACCAACAGGATGACCAGCGCCTCGGGGTGGGCGGCACGGACTTGTGCTGCACCCTGAACATCGATCTCGAGGATCACATCGTGATCATCGTCGACCTCGGGCCGGGGCGTACCATAGAGGTTCGCGAAGTTCTCGGCCCATTCCATGAACCCTCCGGCATCTACATGGGCCAGGAAACGCTCCCGGTCGACAAAGACATAGGCGGACTCGGGCTCGTGGGGTCGCCGGGCCCTGGTCGTCCACGAGCGGCTGAGCCGTAGGTCGGGGTCGTCACTTACCAGTTGGGCCACCACCGTCCCCTTGCCGGCTCCTCCCGGGCCGGCGATCACCACAATCAGGAGGGCCCGAGCTCCTTGAGCAGTGACTCCCGCTGCTTCTGTCCCAGACCCTGGATGCGACGGGTCTCGCTGATTCCCACCTCAGCCATCAACCGACGGGCTTTGACTTTGCCCAGGCCGGGCAGGGACTCCAGCACAGCCAATACCTTCATCTTGCCAACGGTCTCGTTGCCTTTGGCCGAATCGAGAAGTTCGGAAAGGGTCAGCGAGCCCATTTTCAGCTTCTCCTTCAGTTCAGCGCGGGCACGTCGCGCGACGGCGGCCTTGGCGAGAGCTGCCTGGCGCTGTTCGGGGGTTAGCGAAGGGGGCGAAGGCATGCAGGCACCATAGCGCCAACCACAAGTCAAGGCCAGGGAACCGAGCGGCGGGCCGGATCCAAATAGCGGAGCACCAGCCAGCCGGACCGACTTCGGCTGCGGGTCAAACGACCAGTAGGTCAGATCAGGCGAGGGATTCGACCAACAGGGCCGCCGCTCGTCTGGGATCAGGTGCTGCGGTTACGGCCCGGCCTATCACCAACAGGCCGGCTCCACCATCGATGGCCTGCCGGGGGGTGCCCACTCGGACTTGGTCGTGCGCTGGTGCTCCTTCCAAGCGAATGCCGGGTACCACTCGGACCAGGTCAGGCGCCACCCTGGTAGCCGTGGCCAGGTCGGCAACCGAGCACACCACCCCGCCACACCCGGCTTGGCGGGCCACCGTCAAGCGCTGCGACATCAGGTCACCTGAAGGCACCGACTCGCTGGTAAGTACGGTCACCCCCAGGATCATGGCCTCCGAGGGCGCCCCGCCGGATCGGGCCCCCTCGGCCAACCCCTCCACTGCGGCCCTGAGCATGACCTCTCCCCCACAGGCGTGCGCGGTGACCCAACGGACCCCGAGGCGGCCGAGGACACGGGCGGCGCGACCCACCGTGTTGGGTATGTCAAAAAGCTTGATGTCGACAAAGACCTCATAGCCCAGGGTGGTCAACCCCCTCACGATATCGGGTCCCGCCGCGCTGTAGAGCTCGAGTCCCACCTTGGCCACGCCGAAATACGGCTTTAGTTCGACCGCTAAGTCCATGGCCTTGTCCATATCGTCCACATCGAGGGCCAGAGCCAGCATGTCGGTCACTTCCGGTCTCTGGCCGGCAGGTTGACCCTGGCCGGCAGGTTGACCCAGGTCGGGGTCATCGGTGAGACCTGAGGCGATATGGGCCTGTTCAGCCATGGGCTCCTCCTGTCAGATCCGCCCACCGGACAATCCGGTGGTCGAGGCACCACTGTTCAATACCCGCCAGCACCCGAGCCGCGGCCCGGGGATCCGAAAAGGAAGCCGTACCTACCTGCACCGCGCTGGCCCCGGCCAGAGCCATTTCCACGGCATCTGATCCCCGGGCCACTCCCCCCACGCCCACGATGGCCGCACGGGGAAAGGCCGCCCGGCACTGGTACACGGCCCGCACCGCAATGGGGTGCAGAGCCGGTCCCGACAATCCTCCTCCCCCGCCTCCGAGCACCGGCGAGCGTGATTCGGTGTCGATGACGAGCCCGGGCATGGTGTTGGTGAGGGTCAGAGCCTCGGCTCCCGCCTCAAGAGCGGCGCCGGCCACCTCCACCAGGTCGGTCACATTGGGACTGAGCTTGGCCCATCGGGGCAATCCAGCGCTCCGGGTGGCCTCTATGACCTGGGCCGTGGCCGAGGCTGACTGTGAGAACATTCGATGGTTGTCGGCGAGGTTTGGACAGCTGATGTTCACCTCAATGGCGACCACCGCCGAGGGTGCTCCGGCCAGCATCGTTGCCGCCATGGCAAAGTCCTCTATGGTGCGCCCCCAGATGCTGACCACCACCCGAGCCCCGGTGGCAGCCAGGGCGGGCAGATCCTCGGTGAGCCAAGCGGCGATGCCGGGTCCTTCCAAACCCACGCTGTTGATCATGCCAACCGTCGTCTGAGCAAGTCGGGGCGGGGCGTTTCCCGCACAGGGATCGACCGACAGGGACTTGACCACCACCGCCCCGAGGGCGCCCAGATCCATGAACCGGGCCAGCTCGGCTCCGTGGCCTCCGGTGCCCGATGCCGTCATGACCGGATTGGGAAGGCTGATCGAGCCCACCCGGGCCGTCAGGTCCAATCCCAGGCCCAAGGTCAGAATCCCATCTGCATCTGATCGGCCGCGTGAACTTCCTGCAGACTGCGCACCCCGTGGGCGTGGGAGGACCAGTCGGCCATACCCGCCGCAGCAGCTCGGGCCGCCGCCAGTGTGGTCAAACAGGCCACGCCATTGGCCGCCGCGGCCCGGCGGATGTGACTTCCGTCTGCTCGGGGGCCCCGGCCCCGTGGCGTGTTGACCACCAGCTTGATCCGACCTCCCGCGATGAGCTCGGTGGCATCAATGCCGGTCGAGGTATCGGCCAGGCCGCCGGTCGAGGTATCGGCCAGGCTGCCGCCCGAGGTATCGGCCAGGCCGCCGGTCGGACCGCCGACTTTGTCCACCACGGTTTTGACCGGGATTCCTTTGGATTCGAAATACGCCGCCGTGCCCGCTGTGGCCGCCAGCTCGAAGCCCATTTCGCTGAAGCGGGCCGCCACCCGCACCCCGGCCGGCTTGTCACGATCGGCCAGCGACATGAATATCTCGCCCCCATCAGGCAGGGGGCTGCCCGCTGCCATCTGGCTCTTTGCGAAAGCCATCCCGAAGGTCGAATCCAGGCCCATAACCTCTCCGGTAGAGCGCATCTCCGGTCCAAGCAGGGTGTCGGCATCTGGGAAGCGGCCAAAGGGAAGGACCGCCTCCTTTACGCTGACATGGCCCCCGGTGACGGGGGGAACGAGGAGCCCTTCGGCCCGCAGTTGGGCGAGCGAAGCACCCACCATGACCCGGGCCGCCACTTTGGCTATCGGTACCCCGGTGGCCTTGGCCACGAAGGGAACGGTTCGACTGGCTCTGGGGTTGGCCTCGATCACGTAGACATCGGATCCCTTGACCGCACACTGGACATTGATGAGGCCCCGAACATCGAGAGCATTGGCTATGGCCACCGTGTAGCTCTCGATCACCGATAGAACCTCGGGTCCCAGTGTCGGGGGCGGTATCACGCAGGCCGAATCCCCGGAGTGAACCCCAGCCTCCTCGACATGCTCCATAATGGCGGCGATCAGAACCTCGCCGGTGGCGTCCCGCACCGCATCTACGTCCACCTCGATGGCGTCTTCCAAGAACCGGTCGACCAGTACCGGGCGCTCGGACGACAGGCCACCCTCCCGGCCAAGTGCTCCAGGCTCGGACAGGTTCCTCATGGCTCGGGCAAGGTCCTCGTCGTCATAGACGATCTCCATGGCACGGCCGCCGAGCACGTAACTCGGGCGCACCAGGGCGGGATAGCCGATCCGGGCCAGGACTTCCCTGGCTCCGGCCAGATCGGAGGCTGTGCCGCCGGGAGGCTGGGGAATCCCCAGTAGGTCACACAACCCGGACCACTCCTTGCGGTCCTCTGCTCGGTCGATAGACACCGGACTGGTGCCGAGCACGAGTTGGGGTGGGATCAGCCCCGATAACTTGAGCGGGGTCTGTCCCCCCAGGCTGACGATGACCCCGACCAACTCTCCTTCAGGGGTGCACGACTCTTGCTCGGCTTGGATGATGTCGAGAACCGATTCTTCGTCCAAAGGTTCAAAATACAGCCGATCCGAGGTGTCGTAGTCGGTCGAAACCGTTTCAGGATTGCAATTGACCATCACCGTCTCGAACCCGGCATCACGCAGGGCGAAGCTGGCGTGAACACAGCAGTAGTCGAACTCGATTCCCTGTCCGATTCGATTGGGCCCCGACCCCAGGACGATCACCTTACGCCCGCTAGAGGGGCGGATCTCGGACTCATCCTCGAAGGTCGAGTAGTGGTACGGGGTGCTGGCCTCGAACTCTGCGCCGCAGGTGTCGACGGTCTTGAATGTGGGCCCGATGCCTGCGGCGGCACGTGCCGAGCGGGCCTCGGCCGGGGTAGCCGAGGCCAGATAGGCGACCTGGGCATCGGAGAATCCCATACGCTTGGCCCGGCGCCAGTCCCTCGCCGTCAAGGCCGCCAAGCCCGGCCCTTTTTCCCCATCCAGGATGGCAGCCAGGCGAAGACGCTCCTCGGTGATAGCCAGGATCTGGTCCAAGAACCAGGGGTCGATGCCGCTCGAAGCGGCCAGGCGGTCGACGCTCACCCCCCTGCGCAGGGCCGCCTCCACGTGATATGGACGCCCCGGGGTGGGCCGGGAGGCCCGCCTGACCAGCTCGTCGGTATCGAGCATGTCGTCGATCTTCTCGCCAGTGTCGCAGTTCAACCCAGCTCGACCCGTCTCCAGTGACCGAAGAGCTTTCTGCAAAGACTGGGGAAATGTGCGGCCCAGCGCCATGGCCTCCCCCACCGACTGCATGCGTGTACCCAGGATGTCCGACACCCCGGGGAACTTCTCGAAAGCCCAGCGGGGAACCTTGACCACCACGTAATCGATGGTTGGCTCGAAGCAAGCCGGGGTCATCTTGGTGATGTCGTTGGAGATCTCGTCCAGGGTGTAGCCCACGGCCAGGCGAGCCGCGATCTTGGCGATGGGGAATCCGGTGGCCTTGGAGGCCAAAGCCGAGGAACGCGATACCCGAGGGTTCATTTCGATGACAACCAATTCGCCGTCTTGCGGGTTCACCGCGAACTGGATGTTGGACCCGCCCGTCTCCACTCCAATTCGCCGGATGCAGGCGAAGGCGGCGTCGCGCATGGCCTGGTACTCCACATCAGTAAGAGTCTGGGCCGGCGCCACGGTGATGGAATCTCCGGTGTGGACCCCCATGGGGTCAAAGTTCTCGATGGAGCACACCACCACGCAGTTGTCGGCCTTGTCCCTCATTACTTCGAGCTCGAACTCCTTCCATCCGGCGATCGAGGACTCGATGAGAATCTCGGAAATGGGACTGGCCGCTAATCCGGCGCGGGCCAGCTCCCCGAAGCTCTCGGCATCGGGGGCGATTCCGGTGCCGGCGCCACCCAGGATGTAGGAAGGGCGCACGATCACAGGAAACCCGACACGCCGGGCCACGGCGTGGGCTTCGACCTCGTCGTGAGCAAAGCCAGAGTCGGGAACGGCCAGGCCGATCTCGGACATGGCCGCCTTGAAGTGCTCTCGGTTCTCGGCCGTCTCTATGGCTTCCGCATTGGCCCCGATCATCTCGACGCCGAAGCGTTCCAGCACCCCAGCCTGGTGCAGTCCCATGGCCAGGTTCAAAGCAGTCTGGCCCCCCAAGGTGGGCAGGACGGCATCAGGCCGCTCTCGCTCGATGATGGATGCCACCACTTCGACGGTAAGGGGCTCGATGTAAGTCCGGTCGGCGAAATCCGGGTCGGTCATGATGGTGGCAGGGTTGGAGTTGACCAGGATGACCCGATAGCCCTCCTCCTTGAGCACCCGGCACGCCTGAGTACCCGAGTAGTCGAACTCGCAAGCCTGGCCGATGACAATGGGACCCGAGCCAAGGACCATGATCGAGCCCAGATCGTCGCGCCTGGGCATCAGCGGCTGGCATCCATCAGGGTGCGGAACTCCTCGAACAGATAACGGGCATCGTGGGGACCGGGGCCGGCCTCGGGATGGTATTGGACCGAAAAGGCCCGAAGGCCAGGTAGGGACAGGCCTTCCACCACGCCATCGTTCAGGTTTATATGGGTGACGGTCATGCCCGCCGTCGCCGTGTCGACCACTGCATAATTGTGGTTCTGGCTGGTGATCTCCACCGCTCCTCCGGCCACACGCCGCACCGGATGGTTGCCGCCGTGATGCCCGAAGGCCAGCTTGTAGGTGTCCCCTCCGACAGCCCGGGCCAGGATCTGGTGTCCCAGGCAAATGCCGAACAGGGGAACCTGCCCGAGCAGTCCGGTCACGTTTTCCTCGGCCCATCGGAGCGCCGCGGGGTCTCCCGGTCCGTTGGACAGGAAGACTCCATCGGGTTGTCGGGCGAGCACCTCAGAGGCCGTCGTCGCCGCGGGCACCACCTCGACCTGGGCAAACCGCCCCAGCTGGTCGAGCATGGTCGTCTTGACCCCGTAATCCACCACCACTACCCGGTAGGGCCCCTCGCCGAGCGAGTATGGGACGTTGGTTGTCACTTGGCTGACCAGATCCTGGCCCTGCGTGCCCGGTTCGGCGCGGGCCGCACTCAACAAATCCGACACTGAGGCCGTCCCCAGGGCCGCCCCCATGGCCCCTTCGGAGCGCAGGACTCGGGTGAGGCGGCGGGTGTCGATCCCGGTGATGCCGGCGATCCCGTGGCGAGACAGAAAATCTTCAAGCGAACCGGCAGCTCGCCAATTGGAATGCCTCCGGGCCAAATCCCGTACCACCACTCCCCGACAATGGGGTCGAGATGCCTCGTTGTCATAGGCATTGACCCCGTAGTTCCCAATGTGGGGGCAGGTGAAGGCGATGATCTGGCCGGCGTAGCTTGGATCGGTGATGACCTCTTGGTAGCCGGACAGAACGGTGTTGAACACCACCTCGCCCGTGGCCACCACAGTGGGGGCATCAACACCGGGCCGGGCGAGGTCACCTGGCCGGGCGAGGTCACCTGGCAGAGCTGCACCCATGGCCTCACCTTCGAATACCGAGCCATCGGCCAGGACCAGGAGGGCGGGTGGTCGGTTCATACCTGGGCCACCCCGGCCGCTACTACGGTCACACCGTCCACCACTGTGTGGCGCACCCGACCCAGCATCGAGCGACCGGCGTAGGGGGTGTTGCGACTCTTGCTCGCCAGCGCGCCGGGATCCACCGTCCATCGGACCCGGGGATCGAACACGCAAATGTTGGCCGGCGCCCCCGGTTGGATTGGCCCGCCATGACGTGGCCATACGCCGGCAATACGGGCCGGATTCCAGCTCAATAAGGCGAACACCTCCTCAGCGGAAAGCGGATGCTGATCGGTCACAACGGGATTCTGACCGGGCTGGGCCTCGGCGGCACCGGGGCCCAGTTCACCCCAGGCCAGGGCCAGGGTTGTTTCCAGTCCCAGCATCCCAGGGGGAGCCTGGTCAAAGGGCGCTTCTTTGGACTCGGGGGTATGGGGGGCGTGGTCTGTGGCGATGGCGTCGATGGTGCCGTCGGCCAGACCAGCGCGCAGAGCTTGGAGGTCAGCGGCGGACCGCAACGGGGGGTTGACCTTGAACACCGGGTCATAGGTTGCCACCAGAGACTCGGTAAGGCACAAGTGGTGGGGGGCAGCTTCGGCCGTGACCGAAAGTCCCTCTGCCTTGGCCCTGCGCACCAGGGCCACCGACTCTCGCACCGACAGGTGCAGGAGGTGAAGGCGTGCCCCGGTCAAGCGGGCCAGGGCGATGTCGCGCCCGACCATCACGGTCTCGGCTTCGGCGGGGATCCCGGGAAGGCCGAGGCGGGACGACCACTCCCCTTCGTTCATGTGCCCGCCGCCGGCCAAGCGTTCGTCCTCGCAGTGCTGAGCCAGGGTAACCCCGAGGCCAGAGGCGTACTCAAAGGCCCGCCGCATGAGGAGCGGATCTTGAACTCCGTTGCCGTCGTCGGTGAAGATCCGCACTCCGAGGTCGGCCATTTCCCCCATGGGGGCCAGCCCTTTGCCTTCCCGGCCCCGGGTGATGGCGCCCGCCACCAGGACCTCGGTGGCCGCATTTCGGCCCATGGCCAGGACCTGGGCCACCACTTCTGCCGAATCCATTGGGGGCTCGGTGTTGGGCATGGCCAGGATGGCGGTGTAGCCCCCCAGGGCGGCCGCCCTGGCTCCGCTCTCGATGGTTTCGGCCTGCTCGTGGCCCGGTTGGCGCAAATGAGTGTGGAGATCCACCAGCCCCGGCGTGACCAGACACCCAGATGCATCAAGGGTACGGGCTCCCGACGGCACCCCGACTTCGGGTCCGATTTCGACCACGACCCCGTTGGCCACGACCACGTCGGCCACTCGTGTGCCGGTATGGTCCACAACTGTCCCGCCCCTGATGACCATGGCCGCGTCCTGGCCCCCGTGTCCGTCCGAATGCGACCTCACAGCTCGGCCCCCGAGCCCAGCAGGAGAAACAGCACGGCCATTCGTACCGCCACTCCATTGCGCACCTGATCGGTGACCAGCGAGCAGGCAGAATCGGCGACGTCGCCGGCCATCTCCACGCCACGATTCATGGGGCCGGGGTGCATGACCAGGGTTCCGGGGGCCAGGCGTGCCGCCCTGGGGCCATCGAGGCCGAAGCGGGACACGTACTCCCGCAGAGAAGGGACCAGTGCCTCACTTGTCCTCTCCTTCTGCAGACGCAGCATATAGACGATGTCGGTCTTGGCCAGGGTCTCGTCCAAGTCCTGGCTCACCTCTACGGGCCAAGTCTCCACGCACGGGGGAAGGAGGGTGGGCGGGGCCACCAGAGTGACCCGGGCCCCCATGAGGGTGAAGGCCGACACGTCGGAGCGTGCCACCCGGGAGTGCTTCACGTCTCCGACAATGGTGATGCGCATTCCCTCCATGGCGTCATCGTCGCCGGTCAACGATCCCCCAAGGCCGGCGTTGGCGCCGACGCCTTGAGGGATGCTCAGACCGGAGCCATGGGTCCGACCGTGGCGCAGGATGGTGTAACAGTCCAACAGCGCCTGGGTGGGGTGCTCATGCCATCCGTCGCCGGCGTTGATCACGCTGGCATCGGTCCAGCCAGCCACCATGTGCGGGACCCCGGCCGAGGCGTGGCGGACCACCAGCCCGTCGACGCCCATGGCCGTTATGGTCTGGACCGTGTCGCGCAGGGATTCACCCTTGTTGACCGAAGAGGCCGAAACCGAGAACCCCATGACGTCGGCCGACAATCGCTTCGCCGCCGTCTCGAACGACAAACGAGTCCTGGTCGAATCCTCGAAGAACAAGGAGGCCACGGTCTTGCCCCTCAAGGTGGGCACCTTGGGGATCGACCGCTCGGTGACCTCCAAGAAGGAGTCGGCCACCCGCATCACCTCCTCGATTCCATCCCGGCCCAGTTCGGCCACGCTGAGGAGGTGCTTCATCGGGGAACCACGTCTCCCAGGACCACACCTTCCTCGCTGACATCGACCATCTCGTCCCGGCGGGTGGGGAGGTTCTTGCCCACGTAGTCGGGACGGATGGGCAACTCCCGATGACCTCGGTCCACCATGACCGCCAGCTGCACGCAGCGGGCCCGCCCAAAATCATTGAGAGCATTTAGAGCAGCCCGGATAGTCCTGCCCGTGAACAAGACATCGTCCACCAGCACCACGACGCGCCCGTCCAAGTTGAAAGGGACCTCGGTGACGGCCTCGGGCAGCACCGGGCGCAACCCGATGTCGTCACGGTAAAAGGCCACGTCCAAGCTGCCCACCCCGACTGGAGCCGCATCCATGGATTCCAATGCTTCGCTCAGACGTCGAGCAAGCGGAACGCCGCCGGTTTGAAGGCCGATGAGAACGACATCCTCGCTGCCCCTGTTGCGCTCCACGATCTCATGGGCAATCCGGGTGATGGCCCGGCGGGTGTCGTCAGGCGACATCACCTGGGACCGGGCCACAAAAACGCCCCCTCGCGGGGGCGTTAGAAACCTCTCTCTTTCGGCCAAGCCGGTCCTCCATCATCCGTTCGGGCCTCTCGGGACCCGCTTCACGGTCGACCCAATCATATCAGCCGGCCCGGACCTCGGCCGCCACTGCCGAGAGAATGCCGTTGACAAATCGTCCCGATTCCTCGGTCGAATAGATCTTGGCCAGCTCGACGGCTTCGTTGATCACCGCGGCAATCGGAGTCTCTGAGTCGAACAGAAGCTCGTAAGTGGCAAGGCGTAGGAGGCTTCGGTCCACCACCGGCATGCGTTCCAAGACCCACTCCCGGGCAAGCCGGGAGAGCAACTCGTCTATTTGGGAATCGTGGGTAGCCACGCCACGAACCAGTCGAATTACGAATTCATCGGGGGCCACCGGCAACTGGACCAGGACCTCGCTCGGACTAAGGCCCTTGGAATCGGCTTCGTAGAGCAGGGCCAAGGCCCTCTCGCGGGCTTCCCGGCGAGTGCCGGTCGGCATGGGGGCCACGACCTCCTAGGCCCGGGTAATGTAATCGCCCGAGCGCGTGTCCACTTTGATGCGGTCACCGGTATTGACGAACAGGGGAACCTGTACGACCAGGCCGGTCTCCAGCGTCGCCGACTTGCGGGCCCCCGACACCCTGTCCCCCTGCAGCCCGGGCTCAGTCTCAGCCACGGCAAGCTCAACCGACGCCGGCAGTTCCGTGGCCACGATCTCATCGTTGTAAATGAACAGTACGGCCGAGTCCCCCTCCTTCAGGTACTGGGCCGAGTGTCCCAGGGCCGGGGTCTGTACCTCGCGCTGTTCGTAGGATGCATTGTCCATGAACACGTAGTCGTCGCCGTTGCGGTATAGAAACTGCATCTCGGTCTTGTCCACGATGGCCTGTTCCAGCTTCTCGTCGGCCCGGTAGGTCCGCTCCAATCCCGCTCCGGTGCGCACATTCTTGATCTTGGTCCGCACAAAGGCCCCGCCCTTGCCCGGCTTGACGTGCTGAAACTCCACGACGTTGAACAAGCCCTCGGGAAGGTCCAGGGTCATGCCGTTCTTAAGATCATTGGTCGATACGGCCATCAGGACTCGTTTGATGGGTTCGGTGAATAAAGCGGTGTCATGGACCACCCAGCTTAGTGGCTGGGCATCGCACCCTATTTGTCCAGGAGGCGAGCCACCCGGGCGCTGACGTCCTCGGCCCTGGAGCTGGCCACGGGCATCGCACCCTATTTGTCCAGGAGGCGAGCCACGGCGTTCAGCGCCAACTCGTAGCCCAAGCCACCGAATCCGGCGATGCTCCCAGCGCATGCCGGAGCCAACACCGAGGTATGGCGCCAGGACTCCCGGGCCGCGGGGTTAGACAGGTGCAATTCCACTACCGGACCGGCAAACCCGGCCAGGGCATCGTGCAGCGACCACGAATAGTGCGTCAGCGCCCCGGCATTGACCACAATTGCCGCAACCCTGTCCCGTGCCCCGTGCACCGCTCCCACCAGTTCGCCCTCGTGGTCCGAAACGAAGTGCTCCAGATCCAAATCCAGCCGGGCCGCGGTATCCCGGGCCCGTTGTACGTGTTCAGCCAGGGTGTCGGCGCCATAGATCTCGGGCTGGCGATGACCCAATTGGCTCAGGTTGGGGCCTGACAGCAAGAGCACCAGTGGCTTGGTCATGGCCTCGCCTGCCTGGGCTGTCCCGCATCGTTGCCGGTGACCGCCATGTCGGCAAGGACGGCCAGGACGTCGAGCGACCGGATGCCTTCCACCAACTCCACCCCCTCTGGGCCGTCGAGCACGAAGGTCAATCCCCGGGTGGCTTTCTTGTCCCTACCCATAAGACTTACGGTCAGATCAGCATCCACCCATTCGGGCAGGTCCCCGGAGAGCCCATAGGTTGTCAGAACTTCGTCATGGAAGATGACCCGATCCCCGTCGATGCGCCCCAGCCGGTGCGCCAAGCGGGCGGCAAAAGCCAATCCGATGGCGACGGCCTCGCCATGGCGAAGGGACCCGCCCTGGCGAAGGGACCCGCCCTGGCGAAGTGGCCCCGAAACGCGATCAGGCGACAACACGTCGCCGGCTCCGTAGCTGGCATCCGACCCCGGGTCGGGATGAAATGTCTGGGCTTCGAGGGCGTGGGCGAGGGTATGGCCGTAGTTCAGGATGGCCCGCCGCCCCCCCTCCCGCTCATCCCCGGCGACTACAGAAGCCTTGAGGGCCACGCAGGTCGCCACCTGCTCGGTCAATGTCATGCGATGGAGATTGGGAGGCGCCCCCAAGAATGAGTACTTGGCCATCTCCCCCCGCCCGCTCAGCTGTTCCCGGTGGGGCAGGGTCAGGAGGGTATCGGTGTCGCAAATCACCGCTGCCGGCTGCCAGAACGCGCCAACCAGGTTCTTGCCCTCGGGTAGATTGACCCCGGTCTTCCCCCCGATGGCTGCATCTATTTGGCCCAACAGCGTGGTGGGCACGTGGATCACGCTCACTCCGCGGTGATAAGAGGCTGCGGCGAAGCCGGCGACGTCGGTCACCACCCCACCTCCCACGGCGACCACCACGTCGCAACGGGCCAGCCCGACCTGGGCAAAGCCCCGGCAGAGCTGCTCGACTGTAGCCAGTGATTTGGCACCCTCCCCGTCCTTCACGTCGAAATAATCCTCTGGGAGCCCGCTTGAAATCTTCACCCCGACGCCGGCCTGGGTTACGACGGCGGCCCGCCGCGCTCCTGGCACCGTCGCTGCCACGATCCCGGCCAGGCGGGTGATCGCACCGGGACCGACCAGAACCGAATAGCCCCGATGCTCGAGCTCCACCGGAATGCTGATCAGTCCGTCACCGGTGTCGTTGGCGCCGGGGTCGTTGGTGCCCGTGTCGTTGGCGCCGGTGTCGTCCGTGTCCCCAGCTGATCCGCCCAGTTCCAGCGACCCCACGATGACATCGACCAGGTCCTCGGGGCTGTGGCGGTCCACGTCCACCACGACCTTGGCCAGCTCCTGATACAGCGGACGTCGCCATCTTTCCAGTTCGGCCAGCGCCGCCGCAGGGTCCTCCCCCAACAGGGGCCGGCCCTGGCCGTCACCCACCCGACGGGCCAGGGTCCCGATATCGGCCCGGAGCCACACCACTTGCCCCGAATCCGCCATGGCCTGGCGGTTGGTTGCGTCCAGTACCGCTCCCCCGGCCACCGCTACGACAACCGGGTCGGACCGGGAGCACGCCTGCATCAGCACCGCCGACTCCTCCGCCCGAAAGGCCGCCTCGCCCTGCCGGGTAAATATCTGGGGCACCGTCATCCCTGTGGCCGCTTCTACCTCGGCATCGGAATCCAGAAATGTCCAACCCATTCGGGCCGCCAGGGCATGGCCCACCGTCGTCTTCCCGGCCCCCATCATGCCCACCAGGAACACCCTCTTGGTGATCGGGTTGGAGTGATTTGGACGTGGCATCAGCGCGGTGCGGAGGCAGCGGCCGAAGGACTCAGGTGAATGTGGTCGCGGAATGAATCAAGGTTGCGGACCATCTCGCTCACCGAGTCGCCGCCGAATTTACGCATGGCCTCCGACGCCAACACGAGAGCCATCATCGTCTCGGCGACCACCCCCATCGCCGGAACCGCAGTTACGTCGGTGCGCTCCTTGAACGAGATCGTCTCGGCCTTGGTCACCACGTCCACCGTTCCCAATACAGGCCGATTGAGCGTGGCCAGGGGCTTCATGGACAGGCGTGCCGAGATCAACGCACCGGTGGAAATGCCCCCCTCGATGCCGCCGGCCCGACCGGTGAGCCTCTCGTAGGACTGGGTGGCCCCGTCCCAGGTGATGGCGTCGTGGGCCACGGAACCCCGCAGCATTGCCACTTCGGCCCCATCCCCGATGCTGACCGCCTTGACGGCCTGAATGCTCATGAGAGCCTGGGCCAGGAGGGCGTCGAGCTTGCGGTCCCAATGGACGTGGCTGCCCAGGCCCACGGGCACCCCGTATGCCAGTACCTCCACCACGCCGCCCAGCGAGTCGCCGTCCTTGGCCGCGGCCTTGATCTCGGCCACCATGGCCCGCTCGGCTTGCGGATCGATGCAGCGAACCTCGGAGGCATCGATTTGGTCCAGGTCCTCGGGTCCCGGGCGCCGGTCGCCGGTCGAAACGGCCGAACCCACTGAGATCACGTGGCTGACGATCGCTATGCCCAAGTGGGCCAACAGAGCCTTGGCGCAGCACCCGGCCGCCACTCGGGCTGCGGTCTCGCGGGCCGAAGCTCGTTCCAGAACGTCCCGAGCATCGTCGAATCCGTACTTCTGCATGCCGGGCAGATCGGCGTGTCCGGGCCGAGGTTGGGTGAGGAGCTTGGCCGGCGCCCCGGGGTCAGGCGACATCTCGGCTTCCCACTTGGGCCATTCGGTGTTGGCGATCTCGATGGCCACCGGCGATCCCAGGGTGCGACCGTGGCGGATCCCCGCGAGCAGGGTGACCTCGTCGGCCTCGAAGCGCATGCGGGGTCCCCGCCCGTAGCCCAAACGGCGCCGGGCCAACTCGCCCGCCACCTCCTTGTGCTCCAGTTCGAGGCCAGCAGGCAGACCCTCGACGATCACGACGAGTGCCCTTCCATGGGATTCCCCTGCTGTCAAGAAGCGGAGCACGACCAAGAATCTAATGCGCCCATGGACCTTCGATTGGCCAAAACACTCTCAGGGTCTGACCACGTAACTCCGGGATAAACCTATTAATCTCCATGTTAGATGTCTCATTCCATTTAAACCCTAGATTTCTTAGAGTTAGACGGTTAGCGATTGCCCATCAAGCTAACTCGTAGTAACCTAGGTGTTGAAGGATCTGAACCAGTTAACACAGAGGATCTTAACGATGGAACGGAAGCATCTGACAGTCGATGAGTGGGAGGCCTTGATTGGCCAGCAGGCTCGCAATGCCCGTGTCAGCAGCGGTCTGGACCAAAGCCAACTTGCCTCGCTGGCGAACGTTTCGGTCGCCACTCTCTCGAATCTCGAGCGGGGCAAGGGTTCACAGCTCAGGACAGTTATCGCCGTGGCTCGTGCTCTCGGTCGATCGGACTGGCTCGAGAGTCTCGCTCCCACGGTGACTGTTTCTCCTATGCAGATGCTGCGGGCCAAGCAGCGCACCGGGCGTGTTCCGGTGCGGGTGCGGTCTCGACGCGCCAAGCCGGCCTGAGCAATGCCATACGAGGGTGTCGACCTCGTCGAGGTCAGGTGCTGGGGAGCGCGAGTGGGCGCCATCGCCCTCGACGGACGCTCAGGCTTCTACGTCTTCGAGTACGACCAGAAGTGGCGCGACCTCGCCATTGAACTTGCGCCGACGACAATGTCGGTAGGCGACCTGGCGCCGCGATTCATCTTCCCAAACCTTCCGCCACTTACCTACTACCGGCTTCCATCCATGATCGCCGACTCGCTGCCGGACGACTTCGGCAATGCGCTGACGACGGCATACCTTGCAGGCAAGGGCGTGCTTCCAGCGAACATCACGCCCCTGGACCGGCTCGCTTACCTGGGGGGGAGGGGCATGGGCGCACTTGAATTTCGCCCGATGCGCGGACCGCGGACGCGCAAGTCGACTGCCATCGAGCTTTCGGAACTTGTTGTCGCGGCACGAAGTGCGCTCACTGGAGACATCACTGACGAAAGAAATAGGACTGATGCCGTCGCGCATCTAATCGCCGTCGGCACGTCCGCAGGTGGTGCACGAGCCAAGGCAGTTGTTGCACTCAATCCCGATACCGGCGAGCTGCGATCTGGGCAGGTTCCAACCGACCCCGGCTTCGAACACTGGCTGTTGAAGCTGGATGGCGTGAGGCCTGACTTGGACTTGGGCGCGTCAGGTCACTACGGGCGAATCGAATTCGCGTACTCTCGGATGGCCGCGGCCGCAGGCATCACAATGACCGAATGCCACCTGCTCAAGGAGGGAGGGCGGGCTCATTTCATGACGCGCCGTTTCGACCGTACGCCGGACGGCGCCAAGATCCACGTCCAATCGCTTTGCGCTCTCTCGCATCTCGATTTCCGCCAGGTCGGAGCGCACGACTACGCGCAGCTCTTCCTCCAGATCGAACAGCTTGGTCTCGGAGCGGATGCGCGGGCCGAGGCATATCGAAGAATGGTGTTCAATGTGGCCGCCGCCAATTGCGATGACCACTCCAAGAACTTCTCCTTCTTGCTGCCCGAGGGTGGCGCGTGGCAGCTCTCACCGGCATACGACGTCACACACGCTCACGCGCCCGGTAGTGAATGGACGCGCCAGCATCTCATGGCTGTAAACGGCAAGTCCGTCGGCATCGATCGTGACGACGTCAACAGTGTCGCCGATCGCTTTGCAGTGCCGGGTTCGGCGGGAATTATGGAGCAGGTCCTCAGTGCCGTTGACGAATGGATGAGCCAGGCCGAAGAAGCCGGGGTGCCTGAGGCGGTCGCACAAGGCATTGCCGCGAATATCGATGCGTGGTCGAAACCTCTGCGCTGACCCCCCTTACGAGGGGACCAGGGTGTTCCAGCTCTTCCCACCGTTGAGTGTCCGGAAGATCGCGTGACGTTCAGAACAGGACGACTTACCCGATGCACAACTGGACAGCAAAACGTCGGCCCACCCGGCGACATCAGAGTAGGCATAGATCTTCAGAGCATTTGGGCCGGTTGCAACCCCAGCCGCATTGGGGCTGGTCGGAAATCCGTGCGACGTTGCAGATGTGGCTTGGCCCTTGGCCGATACCCGGACCACTTGGGAACCATCGGGTGGCGCCAGCCACACCGTGTCAGCCGCCACCGATGAGGAGGCGTGCGCAACCGATACCGTGGAAAGCACCTTGAAATTCTGGGCGTCGCCAGACATATATACAGTCGAGGATCCCGGATGGGCGCTGTCCGATCCCACCAGGACGATCCGACCATCGCTCAACGCCTGGGGCGCACCCAAGGCAATTACGCCCCCGGGAAGAGCGATCGCCGTCCAGTTGGCTCCGCTATCGGCACTTCGGTACACGACGGCACGTGGAGTTCCCCCTACAGGAGCGATCCAAACATATCCGGGCGTGGCAGAGCCCTGCCCGCCGGCCGGTGCCCGGTTGTGAACCCATGTTTTACCCCGGTCTTTGGTCGCGTACCACTCACCGGTAGAGAATTGAGCCGACGACTGGTCTATTACCGATATACCAACGACGGTACCTCCTGCCACCACCAATCCGGCCGAGCCGGCGTCTCCTGATCCTGCGGGTAGCGCCACCTGCGACCAAGTCCCACCGGCGTCTACCGAACGAACGACGAGCAGGCGTTGGCCCGATATACCCACCACGATCATCTGGCTGCCCGTGACGTAGGCGTCCCTTACCTCCGACGGCGGTATCGGCGGGTGCACGGACACAAAGCTGGTGCCGCCATCCCGGGTGATCCACATTGCGCTCGGAGATACAATCCATCCTGACCCCGATGGGAACACTCTTCCCCGAAGGTTGTCCTGTGCCAGGAGTGGGCTTCCGACGGAATTGGGGGACTTCGGATTTGTGACGGTGGCCAACTTCGTAGCCACTGCTCCTGACCCGGTGCCACAGCTCGCCAAAAACACAGGCACAATGGCTATTGCAGCAACAATGGCCCTAGGGCGCTGAATCAACAGCCTCTTAATACCAGCTAGATCCATGATTTCTCACCTGACCGCTGCCGACGCACAAGGAGTCGCTGCGAATATAGACGAACCGGAGTGAGTCGGGCTGTCGACCTTTGCGCTACTTGACTGTTTGTTGACCCTTGCACAGCAAGAAGCTGGAGTCCCCGTACTGGAACTCGCCGCAACCGGTGGACAGCGATAGGGCTATCACTCGGAAGAACTGG
>JBOGIG010000004.1:0-165783 GCA_050742455.1 Acidimicrobiales bacterium | reverse complement strand
CACGCCACAGCGGGCCGCTGCGATCCCAGCTCGAAGCGCCACCCATCTCGGCTCGCCCGCGAAGTGCAGCGTCGTACGCGGCGAGTAGTTCACGTCGACTGAATCCAAATGTCACGGCGCCAGCCTCGCGCTCGCGGGCACGCGACACCGCCGCAATGCAAGCAGGCAGTGCCTTGACTCCGAGCTGGCGGCCTCGTTCGTCTTCGCTGACCCAACGCCAGGCGGATGTGCCCTTCGAAGTGTAACGCCGGTCGGGGTGGTGTTTGCCATGACGAAATGGAAGGAGCTTCGGCCGATCCGATGCCGTTGACCACTCATCGCGTGAGCCGTTGACCCCCCTGACCAGCAATTTTTGCGTGCCCCCGGCAGGATTCGAACCTGCGCACCCGGCTCCGGAGGCCAGTGCTCTATCCCCTGAGCTACGAGGGCGACGAGCGAATCCTAGTTCGCCTGTCAGCCCATCCAGAACGGATCAAGGCCGGGCCGAGGCATTGTCGGCCCAACCAGGCCAACCAACCTAACCAGGCCAACCAGGCCAGCCAGGCCAGCCACGAGTCGGCCGACGGTTCACATTATGATGGCGAGATGACCGAAGCGACGGTGCTGGTGGTCGACGACGACCCAGTCATTCAAAAGCTGCTCCAGGTCAACTTCGAAGTCGACGGCTTTGCCGTGGTCATTGCATCGGATGGAGAGGAGGGTCTGGCCACTGCCCGCAAGTTGCGGCCCGACGTGATTCTCCTCGACGTCATGATGCCCCGCATGGATGGACTCAAGGTGGCGGCCGCCCTGAAGAAGGACCCCAAGACCAAAGCGATCCCCATCATCTTGCTGTCGGCCAAGGCTCAGGAGGTCGATCTGCGGGCCGGACGCTCGACCGGGGCCGACGAGTACATCACCAAGCCGTTTGACCCGCTTCAACTGCTGGAGCGGGTACGGGCCCTCATAGCTGAACATCGAACCTGACTCCGATGACTGAGCGTGAGAACCAGGGGCCCCCGACGCCCATGCGCGCCACGCTGGCTCGCGCCCTTTGCTCGGCCTTGGCCCAGCTCGGGATCGAACCGTGCCCCCGGCCGGAGGAAATCCGCCTTGAACACCCGGCCAACCCGGCCAATGGCGACTGGTCCTCCAACGTGGCAATGGCCTGGGCCAAGAGGACCGGCTCATCGCCCCGGGACCTGGCGGCCAAGGTGGCGGCAATCGTGGATGATGCCGCCGTCCCCCACGTCCAATCCATCGAAATAGCGGGCGCGGGCTTCCTCAACTTTCGCCTGGCCGATTCCTGGCTCCACGATGTCCTGACCACTGTGGTGCTCGGTGGCGAAGCCGACTATGCGCGGAGCGATGAGGGCCAGGGTCGTCGGGTACAACTGGAGTTCGTCTCGGCCAACCCCACCGGACCCCTGCACGTGGGAAACGGGTGGTGGTGCGCCTATGGGGATGCCCTGGGGCGGGTCATGAGCCGGTGTGGCTGGGACGTGTGGCGCGAGTACTACGTCAATGACACGGGAGGACAGGTTCGTCGCCTGGGCATGAGCCTGCTGGCCCGTCACGCCGGGGAGGAAGTACCCGAAGAGGGCTACCAGGGCGCCTACGTAGCCGAGTTGGCCCGGACCTACAACGGCCCCACCGGGGACGGACCCGATGCTGTTATCCAGGCTGGATCGTGGGCGGCGGAGCGCATCCTGGCCAACATCGCCGACAGCTTGGCCCGGCTGGGGATCGTGTTTGACTCCTGGTTCAGTCAGGCATCGATAGAAGAAAGCGGGGCCGTAGCGGAAACCATCGCCGATCTGTCCGCCCATGGCCTGGTGTACGAGGCGGACGGGGCCGTGTGGCTGGCCTCGACCAAGGGAGGGGATTCCCGGGACAGAGTGCTACGGAAATCCGAAAGCCTGGGTGGCGACTTCACCTACCTGGCCGGCGATCTGGCCTACCATCGCAACAAGTTCCTGGTGCGGGGATTCGATCGGGTCATCGACATCTTTGGGGCCGACCATCACGGACAGGTGGCCAGTCTCATGGCCGGGGTAGCGGCGCTCGGCATCGAAGCCGGCCGCCTCGAGGTCAAGCTGGGCCAGATGATCTCCCTGGCCGAAGGCAAGATGTCCAAGCGGGCGGGAAACTTCGTCAGTCTGGACTCGTTGGTGGCCGACATCGGCCCCGATGCCACCAGATTGTTGAGCCTGATGACCTCCATAGACCAGGCCACGACGTTGGATCTGGAACTGGTCCGTCGCCAGTCCATGGATAATCCGGTTTATTACGTCCAGTACGCCCACGCCCGCATCGCCTCCATCGAGCGGGTGCGACAGGAAAAGGGCCTGGAGCGGGTCTCGTTGGCCGAGGCCGAGCTGGCCCTGCTGGTCCATCCCCGAGAGCTCGACCTTCTCCGTTCGCTGGAGACATTGCCCTCGGTAGTGAGCCTGGCCTGTGCCGAGCGGGCTCCCCACAAGGTGACCACCTGGGTGCGAGACCTGGCCGGGCGGTTTCACGGCTTCTACCACGACTGCTATGTGATGGGTGACGACGTGCCGCCGGCCCTCACCCAGGCGCGCCTATGGCTGGTGGAAGCCACCCGCATCGGTTTGGCCATCGGCTTGGACCTGCTCGGAGTCAGCGCCCCGGAGACGATGTGATCGTCGCCAGTGCTCAGGAGGGCGCCGTGACCGTCGCCAGTGCCCAGGAGGGCGCCGTGACCGTCGCCAGTGCCCAGGAGGCGCCGTGACCGTCGCCAGTGCCTTGGATCTGTCCCTCCTGCCCGAGGGCGCCACGGTCGATCCCGCCGGTGCGGTGTCCATCGGTGGCGTCGAGTTGGCCGACCTGGCTCAGGAGTACGGGACACCCCTATTTGTCTATGACGAGGAGCACCTGAGGGCCCGATGCCGCCAAGCAGTTTCGAGCTGGGGCCCCGGAGTGGCCTATGGAACCAAGGCCTTCCTGTGCAAGGCCATGGCGAGCCTGGTGTGCGAGGAGGGCATGGATCTGGACGTCGCCACCGGCGGCGAGATGCACGTGGCCCTGGCCGCCGGGGTTCCCGCCTCGCGCCTGGTCTTCCACGGCAACAACAAGTCCACCGCCGAGTTGAACATGGCCCTCGAGGCCGGGGTTGGCGCCATCGTGATCGACTCCTTCGACGAGATCGACCGCCTGGAATCCCTACTGGCCGGCCGTGATCCGTCCTCACCGTTTCTTCCTCGCGTGCTGGCACGCATCACCCCGGGTATCGAGGCCCACACTCACGAGTACGTCATGACCGGTCAGGATGATTCGAAGTTCGGGTTCGGCCTGGCCCATGGTGCAGCCGAGCGGGCAGTCGAGCGTCTGGCCCGATCCAAGCTTTTGAACCTGGTGGGAATCCATGCCCACATCGGGAGTCAGATATTCGACGTGGAGCCCTACGTCCGCCAGGTCGAGGTCATGGCCGAGTTCTTCAAGCCGCTGGGTCTTTCAGAGCTGGTTGTGGGGGGCGGGCTGGGCGTGGCCTACGTCGCAAATGAGAGTGCTCCGTCGATGGCCGAGTGGGCCCAAGCCGTTCAGGCCGCCGCCTTGGCCTGCGGCATATCGCCTGAGACCCGAATTACCGCCGAGCCCGGTCGAGCCATCGTGGCCCAGGCCGGAGTGACCCTTTATACGGTGGGGACGATCAAGGAGTTGCCTGGCCTGCGCACCTACGTGTCGGTCGACGGCGGCATGAGTGACAATCCCCGCCCGGTCCTCTACGGCAGCGGCTACGAGGCCTTTCTGGTCCGCGATGTACGGGCCGAGCGACCCAAGACCGTGACCGTGGTGGGCAAGCACTGCGAGTCGGGCGACGTATTGGTCCGCGATGCCCAAGTGCCCCAGGACATAGCCGTGGCGGATGTCCTGGCCACCCCGGTCACCGGGGCCTACGGTCATTCCATGGCCTCCAACTACAACAAGGTGACGCGTCCGGCGGTGGTGTTCGTGGCCGGGGGTAACGCCCGGGTGGTGGTCAGGCGCGAGACCTACGCCGACCTGGTAGCCCTCGACGTGTGATGGTGTGGCCCGTACTACCTTGAAGTCGGTGGAATCGAGCAACTCGGTGGAATCGAGCCAGATCAGGGTGGGACTATTGGGCTGCGGCCACGTGGGGGGACCATTGGTCACCCTGCTGGCCGAGCGGGTCGACGACATCGAAGCCCGGACTGGGGTCCGCCTAGTGCTGGCCAAGGTGGCCGTGCGCAACATCGGCAAGGAGCGTGAGGCCGAAGTCCCGCCTGAGCTGTTGACCCATGACGCCCGGGCGGTGGTCGATGACCCCGACATCGATGTGGTGGTAGAGCTGATCGGTGGCATCGAGCCGGCCCGAGGATTGATTCTCGACGCCCTCAAGGCGGGCAAGCCGGTGGTTACGGGCAACAAGGAATTGCTGGCCAACGTGGGCTCGGAGTTGTTCGACGCATCACGGGCGTCGGGATGCGAACTGGCCTACGAAGCTTCGGTGGCCGGGGCCCTGCCCATCATCAGGATGCTCAAGGAGTCGCTGGCCGGAGAGCACATCACCCGCATTATCGGGATAGTCAACGGCACGACCAACTACATCCTCACCAGGATGTCCGAGGAGGCCATTAGCTACGCCGAGGCCCTCGCAGAGGCGCAGAGTCTGGGCTTTGCCGAAAGGGACCCTACCGCCGACGTGGACGGCCTGGATGCGGGAGCCAAGGCGGCAATCATCGCTCGCATCGCCTTCGGGGTCGACGTGGTGGCCGGGGACGTCTATCGGGAGGGCATCTCGGAGGTGACCACTGCCGACCTGGACTTCGCCCGCAGGCTGGGATATGTGGTCAAGCTGCTGGCCGTGGCCGAGCGCCACGATGGCGGACCCATCGCAGTGAGGGTCCATCCCGCCATGCTGGATCAGGCCCACCCCCTGGCCGGGGTGAGGGGATCGTTCAATGCCGTCTTCATCGAAGGCGATGCCCTGGGCGAATTGATGCTCTACGGGCGTGGAGCTGGAGGCATGCCGTCGGCCAGTGCTGTGTTGGGTGACCTGATCGACGTGGCTCGCAGCCTCAGCGCCGGTAGGAAATCCGGGATCAGGGCCAGTCACAGGGTCGGCCTGGTGGCCACCCCCCCGGCCCGGCTGAAGCCCATGGACGAGCTGTTCAGCCAGTACTACGTGAACATCGTGGTGGCCGACCGTCCCGGTGTGCTCGCTACCGTGGCCGACGTCTTCGGTCAACACGGGGTGTCCATCCGCTCCATGGAGCAGGCCGACCTGGGTGGTGAGGCTCGCTTGATCTTCATTACCCACCGGGCCCGGGAATCGGACATGCAGGCCACCCTGCGCGGCCTGCGCCTCCAGCCCTGTGTCGAGCGCATCGGCGGCCTGCTGCGCGTGGTGACGTCGGAAGCGGGTGGAGAGGGCGAAGGGGGTCGATCGCGGTGAGCGCGGGACTCGGGTGGCGAGGGATTATCGAGGAGTACCGCCCATTCTTCGATGTCTCACCCGACACCCCGGTGGTTAGCCTCGGCGAAGGGGCGACCCCATTGCTGAAGGCCCCACGCCTTTCGGATCGGATGGGCGCCGATGTCTATCTCAAAGTGGAGGGCCTGAATCCCACCGGCTCGTTCAAGGACCGGGGTATGACCATGGCCATCACCAAGGCCTTGGAAGATGGGGCCAAGGCGGTCGTGTGCGCCTCGACGGGCAACACCTCGGCGTCGGCCGCCGCATATTCGGCTCGGGCCGGGTTGACCTGCGTCGTGCTCATCCCTGAAGGCTACATAGCGCTCGGGAAACTGGCCCAGGCCCTCGTTCACGGGGCCCGGGTGCTCCAGATCCGGGGCAACTTCGACGATGCCTTGGACATCGTGCGAGAACTGGGACAGCGAGCTGCTGTCACCGTGGTCAACTCCGTCAACCCGCATCGCATAGAAGGACAGAAGACCGGCGCCTTCGAGATTGTTGACGTTCTCGGCGACGCCCCTGACTTCGTCTGCATCCCGGTGGGCAACGCCGGGAATATTACGGCCTACTGGCGGGGTTATCTCCAGTACAAGCAAGCCGGTCATTCCACCAAGCTTCCGGCCATGCTGGGGTTCCAAGCGGCGGGAGCTGCACCCATCGTCGCCGGTCACCCCATCGACAATCCCGAGACCGTGGCCACCGCCATAAGAATCGGCAAGCCGGCTTCTTGGTACGGGGCCACGGCGGCCGCCGCCGAGAGCGGTGGATCGATCTCGGCCGTGAGCGACGAAGAGATACTGGAGGCGTACAAGTTATTGGCTTCGGAGGAGTCCGTTTTTTGCGAGCCGGCGTCCGCCGCTTCGGTGGCGGGACTGATCAAGTCCGACATCCCGGCCGGCTCCACGGTGGTTTGCGTTCTGACCGGGCACGGGCTCAAGGACCCCGACGTCGCCATCAGCCAGATCGCCGTACCCGTGGCGGTGGATGCCGGCTACGACGCTGTGCGCAGGGAGTTGGGCCTCTAGCCGACAGCCCGAGACCCCGGTTTGCCAGGACCAGGTGGATTGGCTAATCTTTGACCGGTCACCACCAGATCTACCTGGTGAACCCCCCCGGACTCAACTGTGTTCTGGGGAGCCTCTACTTCCCTGGTCCAGTCGATGATGTTCATGTCGCCGGGCCAATGGAAATAGAGGTGTGCAGGCAGGGGGCACGTTCGGTGCCGCTCTCGGGGACCTTCCAAAGAATCCTTCGAGGCAGTTCGAGCAGAACCGGGGCGGATCCGGGCCCAGTGTGTGCGTTTTCCTTCCAACTATTTGCTTCTGAGTGTGCGAGCAAGCGAGGTGCACTGTGAGCGCAGAACCACAGATCGAACGATCGGTTCTCGAATCCAAAGAGCGTGATGAACTACACGCCATTGCCGGGGCCATGGCCCTCAAACCCGGAGCCCGGGCCAAGAAGGCTGACATCATCGATCAGATCTTGCTAGCCACGGGGGTACATCCGGTTCACGAAGACGGGGGAAGCGTTGCGACGGCATCAGAGCCGCCCGTCACGCCGGCTCGGACGCGCAAACCCCGAGTGTCCAAGGCCAAAGCCACCGAGGACGGGACCGGCCAGGATGGAACAATCCTGAACGGTCGGGCCGGCGCCGACGGGGATGGCCATGGTGAGGCCAAAGTTGGATCTGAGCCGCAAGCCAGTATCGATCCGCCTTCCCTTCTTGGTGGCGGGATCTCTTCACCGGGTTCGTCGTTGAACGGCGCAAAGGATCCGGAGTCGCAGGCAACCATGCCTGCAGGGTTATCGGGTAACGATCGGCCGGTGAGGGCTCCTGCCCCGTCTAACGGCGTAGAGGCCGGAAAGGCCGGTTCCAACGCCGCCGCCGAACTGGTCCGGGACGGGTTGGATGGGGGCGGCGCCGGTGGAGCGAATGGATCGCCGTCGTCGCCCGATACCCATCAGGTTCAGGGTGGGGGACGTTCCGGCAACGGACGCCAGAGTGGGCCCAGCCAGCGCAATCAGAACCAGGGATCCAATCAGAACCAGGGATCCAATCAGAGCCAGGGGCAGACGGCCGGTGGCCAACGCAACAACCAGGCGGGCAATTTCGAGGGTTCGGTGGAACCGGGCAATCGGAAGAATCGGCGGCGTCGGGGCCGAGATCGGTCCTCGGGGGGCGGTAACAGCCCGGGCGGCGGGGGCGGCGATCGTGATCTGCAGGGCGCCGGCGCCGAAGCCGCATTCCAGGGCGAGCCGGTGGCCGTCGAGGGACTCTTGGACCTGAGGGACGAGGGTTACGGGTTCTTGCGGACCAAGGGTTTCCTGCCCAACGCCAACGACGTCTACATTTCCATCAGCCAGGTGCGCCGCTTTGCCCTGCGCAAGGGCGATTACCTGGTGGGGGAGTGCAGGCCGGCGGGGGCCAGCGAACGCTACCCAGCCATGCTGCGCATTGACAGTGTCAACTCCATGTCAATCGAGGACGCCAAGAGCCGACCCCGATTCGAGGACCTGACCCCCTTGTTCCCCGACTCGCGCCTCAGTCTCGAAGTCCCTGGCGATTCGGCCAACATGACGGCCAGGATCGTCGATCTGCTATCTCCCATTGGCAAGGGTCAGCGAGGGCTTATCGTTTCCCCCCCCAAGGCGGGAAAGACCACCGTCCTCAAGCAGATTGCCCACTCAATCGAAGCCAACAATCCCGACGTCCATCTCATGGTCCTGTTGGTCGATGAGCGCCCCGAGGAAGTCACCGACATGAGGCGATCGGTCAAGGGCGAGGTCATCGCCTCGACCTTCGACCGACCATCGGAGGAGCACACCCTGGTGGCCGAACTCGCCATCGAAAGAGCCAAGCGACTAGTGGAGCAGGGCCGCGATGTGGTCATAGTCCTGGACGGGATTACCCGCCTGGCCCGGGCCTACAACCTGGCCCAACCGGCCACTGGGCGCATCATGTCCGGCGGGGTGGATTCCGGCGCTCTTTACCCGCCAAAGAAGTTCTTCGGTTCCGCTCGCAACATCGAAGAAGGTGGTTCTCTCACCATCCTCGCCACTGCCCTAGTGGAGACCGGTAGCCGCATGGACGAGGTCATCTTCGAGGAGTTCAAGGGCACGGGCAACATGGAACTTCGTCTGGACCGTCGCCTGGCCGAGCGGCGTATCTACCCGGCCATTGACGTCAATGCCAGCTCCACCCGCCACGAGGAGCTGTTGTTCGATCGCTCCCAGCTGGCCCAGGTATGGAAATTGCGCCGGGTCCTTAGCGCCCTGGGCAGCGAGGGCACGGCGGCAGCCGGGTTGGAGCTGCTCATGGACAAGATCAAGACTACGGCGGGCAACGAGGACTTTCTGGCCGAGATCGCCAAGGGGCCCGGAGTCTGAGCGTGATCCGTCCGGGATCGAAGGCTGCGGGTCCCCAAAGTCTGGACAGGACCAGGCGTCCATATAATAGGAGAGCCATGAAGACCGACATCCACCCCAACTACACCGAAGCCTCGGTGCGCTGTTCCTGCGGAAGCACCTTCACCACTCGCTCGACCAAGCAGGACCTGCATGTCGAGCTGTGCAACGAGTGCCACCCCTTTTACACCGGCAAGCAGAAGCTGGTCGACACCGGGGGGCGGGTGGAGCGCTTCGAGCGCCGTTACGGCCGACGCCCCGGGACGCCCTCGACGAAGTAATCGCGCTCTGCAACAGATCCGATCCGACAGCCTGGCCGCGGCCAGGCTGTCGAGCTTGGTAGGCCGGCACTGGGGCGGTGAGCCTGTGCTGGCGCGAAGCCTGCGGGTCGGGGCGGTGAATGCCGCCGTGGCACTGCGGCAGTCACGCGGATGGTTCCTGGTCACCCACGGCCCGGAACGGGCCATGGGTCCGGCGCTGGCCTGGGGCCACTCCGAAGGGGTGGACGAACTGGATATCCTGGTCGATCCTGGTGCGGGCGACCTGGCCCGCAAGGCTAAATATTTCGTACCGTGTCCCAAGGTGTGGCAGCTGACGGGGGAATCGTCCGTTATCCTGCCGGTCGAGGCTCAGGAATCGGATCTGGCTGTCGAAGCCGAGGCCCCGGCCCCGGCCCTGGCTTGGGTGGAGATGATCGAGGGCTCTGGGGCAGAGGCGGTGGTCGAAGAGGGTTCGGTTCGAGCCGAGTATCTGGGTCTCGAAGTGGCCCGGGTGATCTCCAGGGATGATCAATGGGTCCTCGACGTCGGCGTGGGCCGTTACGACCGGGAACTGCGCAGCTTGGTCGAGGGCCACTACGACCCGGCCTCTGCGCTGGCTAAGGCCCTTCATGTGGTCAGACGCTGGCGCCGGATGGGGCTGCCGGCCCATCCGGCCAACCAGCTGGCCCCTGAGCGTTGGCTTCGGTCCGTGATCATGGCCCTACCCGAGCTGCTCGGTCCGGATGCCCCAGGCATCCTGGCTCCGTTGCCCGGCACCGTGTCCCGCCCCGATCTGGGTTCCCGTGCTCCGGCCGCCTGCTTGGGTCTGCGCGGCTCGGGCCCTGCAGTGGCGGTGGTTTGCTCGGTGGGCGTGGATCCCGACCTGGTGCCCGCCGCTGCCGATCTGGCAGCCCGGGCGCG
This sequence comes from Acidimicrobiales bacterium, assembly GCA_050742455.1. Classification (GTDB taxonomy): domain Bacteria; phylum Actinomycetota; class Acidimicrobiia; order Acidimicrobiales; family JBOGIG01; genus JBOGIG01. The sequence continues at coordinate 155,760 of JBOGIG010000004.1, read as the reverse complement.
GTCCACTGTGGGGCAGGCGGTTGAGTTGTGGATCGTCGTGCCCGAGGGCGATGACCACCCCAACACCCGCCGGATGGCACAGGCCCTGTGTTCGCCCGCTCAAGTGCGGCTGGTCCCGACACATTGGCGGGACCTGAAGCGGTCCTGATCGCCTGCCTGCCCCTTTCGGCTGGCCGGGGCGCCTGCGCACAGGACACGGACGGGACGGCCCAGGGGGCCGGTAGCCTGGGCCGGGTGATCGAACGCCTGGATGACCTGGAGGCCGAACACGGCGAGGTTGTGGCCCAGTTGAGCGATCCGGTGGTGCTTTCCGATCAGAACCTGGTGCGTGATCTTTCGCGCCGCCACAAGCAGCTGGAGACCATCGTCGTGGCCATACGGGCGCTGAGGGCGGCCCAAGGTGATCTGGAGGCGGCTCGGGAGATGTCAGCCGACGCCGGACCCGAGGATCGGGAATCGATGCGGGCCGAAGTCGATGACGCCCAGGCCCGGTTGGAGCAGGCCGAGGCCGACATCAAGTTGTTGTTGTTGCCGACGGATCCCAACGACGGCAAGGGAGTCATAGTCGAGATCAGGGGGGCAGAGGGGGGCGAGGAGGCCAACCTTTTCGCCAAGGACCTCTACGACATGTACACCCACTACGCCTCACGCATGGGCTGGAAGATGGAGGCCCTCGGATCCGACCCGTCCGAGCGTGGTGGTTACAACGAGATCACCTTCATCCTCAGGGGCGACGATGCCTGGCGCCGCATGAAGTTCGAAGGAGGACCGCACCGGGTGCAAAGGGTGCCGGTAACCGAGTCCCAGGGTCGCATCCACACCTCCTCGGCAACGGTGACGGTCCTTCCCGAGGCCGAGGAGGTGGACGTTGCCCTGGATCCCAACGACCTCAAGGTCGACGTTTACCGATCGACCGGGCCGGGGGGTCAGTCGGTCAACACCACCGATTCCGCCGTGCGCATCACTCACCTGCCCACCGGGATCGTGGTGGCCATGCAGGACGAGAAGAGCCAAATACAAAACCGAGCCAAGGCCATGCAGGTGTTGCGGGCTCGCCTGTTGAAGGCCGAGCAGGACCGCCAGGCCGCCGAGCTGTCCGAGCAGCGTCGTTCCCAGGTGGGGGGTGGCGGTCGATCGGAGAAGATCCGTACCTACAACTTCAAGGACAACCGGGTGACGGATCATCGAATTGGCCTGACCCTGCACAAGCTCGACCGGGTCCTGCTCGGGGCCCTGGACGAGCTCAGCGACGCCGCCCTGGCCGACGAGAGGGCCCGCCAGCTGAGTGGTGAGACCGAGCGGTCCTGACCGGGCGATGGATGAGGGAACCTGGCGACAGCTGTGGGTCCAGGCTGCCAAAGAGCTTGGATCGGAGCTCGATGCCCGTCGCATCGTGCAGTGGGCGTCTCGTCTCTCGGGGTCGGAGTGGACCAGCGTGCTCGACGATCGGGTCGAGGGGCCATCGCGGGAGTCTGCAAGAGCCATGCTCGACCGGCGCCTCGGTGGTGAGCCCCTTCAGTACATCCTCGGCCGCTGGGGATTTCGCCACCTGGATCTCAGGGTGGATAAGCGGGCCCTGATCCCCCGACCGGAGACTGAACAGGTCACTGAGGAAGCCCTGGCCGAGCTGGCCCGCCTGTCCGGGCGAGTGGTGGTCGACCTCGGGACGGGATCGGGGGCCATCGCCTGGTCGGTGTTGACCGAGGCCCCTTCGTCGCAGGTTTGGGCCGTGGATATTTCCCCCGATGCGCTGGCCCTGGCCGGCGAGAACTTGGCCGAACTGGACCTCACCGCCAGGCAGCGGGCCCACGTCCTGAGGGGATCGTGGTTCGAGCCCCTGCCCGCGGAGATCCGAGGTCGCGTCGACGTGGTGGTGTCCAACCCCCCTTACGTGAGTCAAGCCGAGGCCGCCACGCTGTCCCCCGAAGTGGCAGCCTGGGAGCCCGCAACTGCCCTGGTCCCGGGGCCAAGCGGCCTAGAGGCCATCGCCCATGTGATCTCCCAGGCGCCGCATTGGCTAGCCCGTCCTGGCGCCCTGGTGGTCGAGATCGCCCCAAGCCAGGCCCAACCTGCTGCCGATCTGGCCCGCCAGGCCGGATTCGACTTTGTCGAGGTCCGTCCCGATCTGGCCCATCGTCCGCGCTCGCTGGTGTCCCGGCTGGCATGACTCGGGTTCCGGAAGGCAAAGGGTTTGAGGAAGCGGGCGTTCTCCTCGGGTCAGGACAGGTGGTGGGCCTTCCGACCGACACCGTCTACGGCCTGGCCGCACTGGCCTCCTCGGAGTCTGCGGTGGCCCGCCTGTTCGAGCTCAAGGAGCGCTCGCCCTCCGTGGATGTGGCGGTCTTGGTAGCCGACGCGGCCCAGGCCCGTGCCTTGGCCTTGGACTGGCCCCATCCCGTGGACCTACTGGCCCGGGAGTTCTGGCCCGGAGCGTTGACCCTCGTGCTGTCGAGACGGGTGGGTCTGGATTGGAACCTGGGCTCCAGCTCGGAGAGTGTGGGCGTGAGATGTCCGTCCCACGACGGGGTTCGCCGACTGTGCGCCGCACTCGGACCCCTGGCCGTAACCAGTGCCAACATCCATGGCCAACCAACCCCGCCCGACGCTTCTGGCATCAGGCGGATATTCGGAGCGGGTCTGGCCCTGGTGGTCGACGGAGGGCGCTGCGATGGTCTGGCTTCTACGGTGGTGGACTGTCGCACCAGGCCACCCAGCTGTCTGAGAGAGGGGGCAGTGGCCTGGGAGCGGGTGGAATCGGTGTGGCCGGCGAGCCTCTCGTAGAATAAGGAAATGAATTCCGACCGACAGCAAGGTTGCATTCCCGGCACGTTCGCTGGTCCCTTGGACGATCCCGCCGTGGAGGCCATCCTGGCCGCCGAGCTGGAGCGGGAGAACACCACCCTGCAGTTGATCGCCTCCGAGAACTTCACCTCCCCGGCAGTGATTTCGGCGACCGGCAGCGTGCTCACCAACAAGTATTCCGAGGGCTACCCGTCCAAGCGCTACTACGGCGGCAACCAGTTTGCCGACCAGATCGAGGACTTGTGCCGGGACCGGGCCCGCTCCCTCTTCGGAGCCGACCACGCCAACGTGCAACCCCATTCCGGGGCCAACGCCAACATGGCTGCCTACCTGGCCCTCCTGGAACCGGGTGACACTGTCCTGGCGATGCGCCTGGACCAGGGTGGTCACCTGACTCACGGGTCCCCGGTCAACGCCAGCGGACGCCTGTACCGCTTCGTGGGCTATGGCGTGACCCCGGTGACGGCGCAGGGGGGAGGAGAACGCATCGACATGGACCAGGTGGCCGCCCTGGCCCGGGCCGAAAGGCCCAAGCTGATCGTGGCGGGGGCCACCGCCTACCCCCGGATCATCGACCCCGTCGCATTCCGCGAGATTGCCGACGAGGTCGGCGCACTATTCATGTTCGACGCGGCCCACGTGGCCGGCCTCATCGCCGGAGGCGTTCACCCCAACCCCGTGCCATACGCCGACGTGGTTACCCTGACCACTCACAAGACCCTGCGCGGTCCCCGGGGCGGGGTGATCCTGTGTCGGGCCGACCTGGCCGGCGCCATCGACAAGGCCGTCTTCCCCGGACTTCAGGGAGGACCCTTGGACCACGTGATCGCGGCCAAGGCCGTCGGCTTCAAAGAGGCAGCCGAACCCGGATTCGCCCGCTACGCCGCCTCGGTGGTGGCCAATGCCAAGGCCCTGGCCTCTGGGTTGGCCGAGGAGGGCTTCCGATTGGTCTCGGGGGGAACGGACAATCATCTGATGCTCCTGGACCTGCGTTCATTCGACTCCGACCTGACGGGCAAGGCAGCCCAGGTGGCACTGGAAAAGGCGGGCATCGTGTGCAACCGCAATCAGATCCCCGGTGATCCTCGCTCCCCCTTCGTGACCAGTGGCCTGCGGTTGGGCACGGCCGCAGTGACCACTGCCGGCATGGGACCAGATGAGATGGTGGCCGTGGCCGGGCTGATCGCTCGAAGCCTGGTCATAGCCGGGGCCCTGGCCGCCAGCGGAGCCGACCCGGCGGTACCCGGACCCGAACTGGCCGCCATTCGTGACGAAGTGGCCATCTTGTGCTCCAAGTTCGTCCCCTACGGGTCCCTCGGCGACAGGGTCTGAGTGGGCGACTATGCCCTAGTTCTGGGTGTGGCCGCGCTGGCCACTTACCTGCTCACATTCCCGGTGCGACGGATGGCCGTTCACTTTGGCGCCATCGTCATGCCCGACGCCCGCCGGGTCCACAAGCGACCGACGCCCACCATCGGTGGGGTGGCCATGTTCCTGGCCTTCCTTTTGGCCATGGTGGTGGCATCCCAGATTCCATACTTCAAAAGCATCTTCTCCAATTCCTCCGAACCCTTGGGAGTGGTGCTTGGAGCCGCCGTCATATTGGGGGTGGGTCTCTTGGACGACCTGCGGGAGGTGTCGGCTCCGGCCAAGCTGGCCGGACAGGTTGTGGCCGCCAGCGTCCTTTACTTCCTGGGCGTGACCATGTTTTTCTTCAAAGTCCCCTTTGCGGGGGTCATCGTCCTATCCGCCAATGTCACCCCATTGCTGACCGCCGTGTGGGTGGCGATGATCGCCAATGCCGTCAATCTCATTGACGGCCTGGATGGCCTGGCGGCGGGCATCATCGCCATTGCCGCCGGGGCTTTCTTCCTGTACAGCTTTCACCTGGGCCACATCGGTCAACTGAGCGGCAACAACATCGGGCCCTTGGTGGCCATCATCGCCTGTGGGGTGTGCATCGGATTCCTGCCCCATAACTTTCATCCGGCCAAGGTGTTCATGGGAGACGCCGGGGCCATGTTCCTGGGACTGCTCATGGCCGCTTCCACCATGGTGGTGGGTGGGCGCAGCTCTCAGGTCAGCGGTGACACGTATTTCTTCTTCGCTCCGCTGTTCATCCCGTTTTTCATTCTCGGGGTTCCCATCCTCGACACCCTCTTTGCCATCGTGCGCCGGGCGGCGAGACGCACCGAGGTGTCGGGCGCGGACAAGGATCACTTGCACCACCGCTTGGTTCGCCTTGGCCACGGCCCGCGCCGCGCCGTTCTCATTCTGTGGGCATGGACGGCACTGCTGTCGGGCTTTGTCCTCTATCCAACTTTCACCCATCGGGGAAACGCCTTCATCCCCTTTGGTGTGGCCGGACTGGGGGTGGCCCTCTACACGCTGCTCCACCCTGGCCTGCGTCGCAATGTAAGAGACCTCTCGGCGGAGGCGGAGCTGGGGGCTGGGCTGGAAGAACCCACCAAACAGGCCTGATCGCCGAGCTGAGATGCCCTTTCTCGTTTTGCGCTGGTCGATCCGGCGATGCCATGATGACCGCCGTGTTGGGTGCCTCTTCGTCAGGTAACGAGGTGGGGAATGGACGAAAAGCCATCACCAAGACTGTTCGATCTGCTGTCGATGGGAATGGCGTCGGCCCTGTCGGTGGGGGGCGGAGTGGGACTGGGCTTCTTGGTGGACGACTGGATGGGGACGAGCCCCGCTGGCACCTTCTGCGGGCTCGGATTGGGAGTGTTGATGGCCGTGGCGACCACCGTTCGCCAGGCCCGCAAGTACCTGTGACCACTTACGCCACTGGCCCAGTCCGCACCGGTGCGCCGGCGCCCCGACCGTTCTGAGAACCCATGATCCAACAATTCTCGATCCTCTCCCTGCCTCAATTGTCCTCCGTGGCCCGGCGCACGGCTGTGGGCTCCCTGGCCCTCGGAGTGGCGGCGCTGGTCGGTCTGGCCCTGGCTGGCTACGTGCTGGTCGGGTTGGGCGTGTGCGTGGGCCTGGGACTGGCACTTGGGAACTTTCGAATGATCAGCGACGCCGTCGGCAAGGTGAGCCGGTCCGAGCGTGAAGAAAAGCGGCGTCCACTGGCCCTCAACACCTTGGTCCGTCTCGGCTTTTTGAGTGCCTTTGCCGTGGCCCTGCTGGTGTTGATACCCCAGGTCGGGTTCGGAGCGCTCATCGGCCTAGCCGTGTTTCAGTTCCTCTTGCTGGCCAACGTCACCGCTTCGATGTTGCGGGCCGGCCGGGCCACCGAGGAGACCGCCTGATGAGTGCTTTTGGATTGGGGTTGTCGCCCCGCCTGCTGGCCTCCGATATCAGCGTGGGCGAGCACGTGGTCAAGAAGGTCGGCGGCCTATCGGTCAATCTCGACACGGTGTGGGCCACCGGGGCGGCCATGGTGGTGGTCATCGGACTCGGTCTGGCCATGCGTTCCCGGGCCACGAGCGGGTTGCCGGGCAAGCTCCAGCTCTTTTGGGAGATGATCACCTCCAGCGTCAGCAACCAGGTCGAATCCTCCATCGGTCCGCGGGGAGCCTCCATCGTTCCCCTGGCAATTTCCCTGTTCGTCTTCATCCTGGTGGCCAACTTCTTCGAAGCCCTGGGTTTGGGCAGTAAGTACGAGTGGCTGGCCGCCCCCACCGGGGACATCAACCTTCCTTTGGCCATGGCGATCTTTGTCATCGTTCTCGTCCACATTGCCTCGATCAGGACCCGGGGCCTCAAGGGCTATTTCAAGCATTACTTCCAACCCTTCGCTTTTCTCTTTCCCATCAACGTCGTCGAGGAGCTGACCAAACCGATCACCCTGGCCCTCCGGCTCTTCGGGAACCTGCTGTCGGGAGGACTCCTCCTGGCCCTGATCGCCGCCCTCGGAGTGTGGGAGATTTCCCGCATCCCCATCGGCAGCGTCGTGGTGCTGGTCATCAACCCTGTGTGGAAGCTCTTCGACCTGTTCATCGGGGCCATCCAGGCTTTCATCTTTGCCCTGCTCACCATTTTGTACTTTGAAGCAGCCATGTCCGAGGCCCACTAGGCATCGACCGGCTCCCCGGTTCACCTGGACCGGCCCAACTATTCGCATCTCTTACAACCAGATCAACAGAAACCAAAAGGAGCAACCTGATGGCACAGACCCAATCGATGGCGGAAGCGGTCAAGCTGGCCGGCGCCATGGTCGGCGGCGGGCTTGCGCTCGGCGGAGGGGCCATCGGCGCGGCCGTGGGTGACGGCCTGGCCGGCAGCCAGACAATTGCCGGTGTGGCCCGCCAGCCCGAGTCTCAAGGCCGCCTGTTCACGATCATGTTCCTGACCGTGGGTCTGGTGGAGGCCATGTACTTCATCAACCTGGCCTTTACCGCCTTGTTCGTGTTCTCCCTGTACAAGAAGTAGGACTCATTGCCTCCTGCTTTGCCGGCGGGAAGCCCTAGGAACTAGCGAGGCAAGCTGACATGTTCATCGCCACAAGCAACTTCTTGGTCCCCAACGGCACCTTCATCATCGAGATCATTGCCTTTGTGATTGTCCTGATAGTCGTGGCCAAGGTAATCCTGCCCCCCATCAACAAAGCCATGAACGACCGACAGGAACTGATCCGCTCCTCGTTGGCCGCGGCCGATGCGGCGCGGGCGGAGGCCGATGACACCAAGGCCCAACGCCAAGCCATCTTGGACGAGGCCCGGACCCACGCCCGGGAGATAACGGCACAGGCCAACCAGACGGCCGAGACGGTGCGCATCGAAGGCCAGGCTCGCGGACAGGCGGAGTACGAACGCCTGGTGGGCGGGGCCCAAGCCGAGATCTCACTGGCCCGCCAAAGGGCCACCGATGAGATCACGACACAAGTCGGAACCCTGGTCCTGGCGGCCGCCGCTCGAGTCATAGGTCGCGAGGTCGATGCCGCCGGTCATCGTGACCTCATCGACGAAGCAGTGGCCGCCCTACGGGCAGCAACGCCGGCAGAGCGAGGCTGACCTTGCCAGGCTTGCGCCCGATCTCGATGAGCCGGCAGTGAACCCGGACTTGGCCGGATACGCCACCGCCGTAATGGACGGGGTAGGTTCGCCTTTGGGATCTGGGCCATCGACGGGGTCTGGTCCATCGACAGGGTCTGGGTCATCGGCGCCCGGTGGCGACCTGACCGAACCAGAGGTCGGCTCCCTGTCCGAGTTGGCCGACGAGCTGGCCCACCTGGCCCACCTGTGGACCACCAGCGACGGTCTGGCAACGGGGCTGGGGGACAATTCACTTACGGGTGCCAGCCGACGCTCGGTGGTCGAGGATCTTTTCGCCGCCAAGATCTCGGCGTCTGGATTGCGCCTGTTGGTGCGTATCGTGTCTCGGGAAAGGCCGGGCTCCTTCGGGGAGTCCATCCACGGGGTGGCCGAGCTGGCTCGGCACATGGCCGAGACCGGTCATGGGCTCGACGAGAGATCACCGGGCCGGTCGATGGCCCGGGCCATGATGGCCGGCTACGCCGCCGCGGTATTGGAGGCCCTGCCTCACAAGTCCCAGCTCGACGAAGTGGAGGACGAGCTATTTCGCTTCGCTCGGATCGTCGAGGCTGATGCTTCCCTGTGCCAAGCGCTGTCGGAGACGGGCCGATCTCTGGCCGACCGCCAGGATCTGGTCCGGGGTCTCCTGGCCGGCAAGGTCGCCGATGCCACGCTGGCATTGGTATGCGAGGCCCTGAGGAGTCGGGCCCGCGATGTAGTCGGGTCCCTTGACTTCCTGGCCGAACAGGTGGCCGAGGCTCGGGGCTGGAGGGTGGCCAGGGTCCAGGCGGCCGAAGAGATCGGACCGGAGGAGCGGTCCAGCCTGGCAGCGGCCCTGCAACTCCTGTCGGGCCTGCCCACCGAACTCCAGGTCACCATCGACCCAGCGCTGCTCGGGGGAGTTGTGGTCGAGGTCGGAGACGTGGTTATCGATGCCAGCGCCCGCCACCGCCTCGATCAGTTGCGAGAACATCTTTTGGGCCCCGAAGGGGCGACCGGCAAAGCAAAGGAACCCAATTAAATGGCCGAACTGACTATCAGCGCTGACGAGATATCGGCTGCCCTTCGCCGTCACGTCTCGGACTATACGCCCGAGGTCTCCACCGAGCAGGTGGGCCGGATCCTGGTGGTGGGCGATGGTATAGCCCGGGTCTCGGGCCTGCCCAATGCCGCTGTCAACGAGCTCTTGGAGTTCGAGGACGGAACACTTGGTTTGGCCCTCAACCTGGATGAGGACACCATCGGCGCCGTCATCCTGGGTAGTGACGAGCACCTGTCGGAGGAGCAGTCGGTTCGAGCCACCGGACGGATCCTGTCGGTACCGGTAGGGGACTCGCTGTTGGGCCGCACCGTCAATGCCTTGGGCGAACCGATCGACGGCAAGGGCCCCATCGCCGATGCCCAGCTCCGGCGCTTAGAGGTCCAGGCGCCCGGCATCGTGGACCGCCAGCCTGTGTCCGAACCCCTCCAGACCGGCATCAAGGCCATTGACTCCATGACCCCGATCGGGCGAGGCCAGCGGGAGCTGATCATCGGCGACCGCAAGACGGGCAAGACCACGGTCGCCGTGGACACCATCATCAACCAGAAGGGGCTGGGGGTGAAGTGCGTATATGTGGCCATCGGCCAGAAGGGTTCATCGGTGGCCCAGACGGTAGCCACTCTGGCCCAGCACGGGGCCCTGGACTACACCGTGGTGGTGGCCGCCCCGGCATCGGATGCCGCACCGTTCAAGTACCTGGCCCCCTATGCAGGTTGCGCAATGGGCCAGCACTGGATGGAGAACGGCGAGCACTGCCTGATCGTTTACGACGACCTGTCCAAGCAGGCCGAGGCCTACCGCCAGTTGTCCCTGTTGCTTCGCCGTCCCCCCGGTCGCGAGGCCTACCCGGGTGACGTGTTCTACCTGCACAGCCGGTTGTTGGAACGGGCCGCCAAGCTGTCCGATGCCCGGGGAGGTGGATCGCTCACCGCTCTGCCGATCATTGAGACCAAGGCTGGGGACGTGTCGGCCTACATCCCGACCAACGTGATCTCGATCACCGACGGTCAGGTGTATCTGGAGTCGGAACTGTTCTATGCCGGCGTGCGCCCAGCCATCAACGTCGGCATTTCTGTGTCCCGGGTGGGTGGAGCTGCTCAGATCAAAGCCATGCGGTCGGTGTCGGGCACGCTCAAGCTCGATCTGGCCCAGTTCCGGGAGCTGGAGGCGTTTGCCACGTTCGGCTCGGAGCTGGACAAGATCTCCCAGGCCCAGCTTGATCGGGGCTACCGCCTGACGGAGCTGCTCAAGCAGGGCCAGAACGCCCCGGTCGCCGTCGAGGAGCAGGTGGTGGTGATCTTCGCCGGAACCAACGGATACACCGACGATGTTCCGGTGGGACAGGTCCGGCGCTTCGAGGCCGAGCTTACGGAGTTCCTGCATTCCAGCCACCCCCAACTTCTGGAGCAGATTCGCACCACGGGCAACCTGGGGGACGAGGCGGAGCTGGCCAAGGCCATTGACAAGTTCAAGGAAGGCTTCGACCGGGGACAGGACTTATAGGCCGTGGCCGGTAGCCAGGAGCGAGTGCTGCGCAGGCGTATCCGCAGTATCCAATCGACCAAGAAGATCACCAGGGCCATGGAACTCATAGCCGCCTCCCAGCTCGTGCGGTCCCAGGGCCGCGTCCGGGCCGCTGCCCCCTACCAGGAGGCGATTGCTGAGGTCCTGGCCGACGTGGCGGCAGACTCACCCACAGGCCCCGGTCGCCTCATGGGGGTGCCGGAAAATCCCCAGCGAGTCCTGGTCCTGGCCGCCGTGGCCGACCGCGGCCTGTGTGGTGGGTACAACTCCGCCGTGTTGCGTACTACTGAGCGCCTGATACGGGCCGGGCGCCAGGGCGGCACCGAGTACCGGGTAGTGACAGTGGGACGCAAGGCCCAGGCGTACTTTCGCTTCCGAGGCCAGGAGATGGCCCAGTCCTTTTCGGGGTTTTCGGAGAAGCCGAGTTTCGAAGACGCCCGGGCCGTGGCCGACGCCGTGGTGGCGCCGTTTCTGGCCGAGGAGGTGGACCAGGTAATGGTGGTCTCCACCCGTTTTGTCTCGTCGGGAACCCAGGTTGTCCAGGTGCGCCAGGTCCTTCCGCTGCCCGAAGGGGGAGCCGGCCATGACGGGGGTGTGGCCAGTAAGACGCCCCCGAGTGGTGCCGAGGGAGGTGTCGCTCGGGTCGCCGCCGACGCTTCCGACGTGGCGGGCTCGTCCGGCACGGACAAGGCCGGATACACCGAGTTCGAGCCTGACTCGTCCGAGATGCTCGCCGCCCTGGTTCCGAGCTACGCCGCTGCCGCCGTCTTCGGGGCACTACTGGAGGCTGCGTCCAGCGAGCTGACAGCCCGTCAACGAGCCATGGCGGCCGCCACCGAGAATGCCGAAGACCTGATCAAGACCCTGGCCCGGGTGATGAACCGGGCACGGCAAGAAGCGATCACCACCGAGATAATGGAGATCGTCGGGGGGGCCGAGGCGCTGCAGGGCGCCGAGGCCGGACATTGATGAGACCCAGCAACCAAGATGCCAGACCAAGAAAGAACAAGGGCCGATGACAACCACTGCTGAGCCAACAAGGACAAGGGCCGACGGAAGGGTCGTGGCCATCGCCGGACCGGTCGTCGACGTCGAGTTCCCGCCCCACGCTCTACCCGATATCAACACCGCGGTGGAGATGGACATCGAGCTGGAGGGAACCACGCTGACGGTCACTGCCGAGGTGGCCCAGCAGGTCGGGGAGGGTCGCGTGCGCTGCATCTGCCTGAGGGCCACCGACGGGCTGACCCGGGGCGCCCCGGTGCGCAATACCGGGTCGGGCATCACTGTCCCCGTTGGCGACGTGGTGCTGGGTCACGTCTTCAACGTGCTTGGGGCACCGCTGGACACCGATGACATCGGCGAGGTTGCCGAGCGCTGGGAGATCCACCGCCCCGCCCCCGACTTCGACACCTTGGAGCCGAGGGCTCAGATGTTCGAAACCGGAATCAAGGTCATCGACCTGCTTGAGCCTTACGTCCAAGGCGGCAAGATCGGTCTGTTCGGTGGAGCCGGGGTGGGCAAGACGGTTCTCATCCTGGAGATGATCAACCGGGTGGCTACCCAGCACGGAGGTGTGTCCGTCTTCGCCGGTGTGGGCGAGCGAACCCGGGAGGGAACCGACCTGTGGATCGAGATGCAGGAGTCGGGCGTAATCGAGAAGGCTGCCTTGGTCTTCGGGCAGATGGACGAGCCCCCCGGGGTGCGCCTGCGGGTCGCCCTGTCGGCTCTGACCATGGCCGAGTACTTCCGAGATGTTAAAAATCAGGACGTGTTGTTGTTCGTGGACAACATCTTCCGCTTCGTCCAGGCCGGTTCCGAGGTATCCACCCTGCTCGGCCGGATGCCGTCGGCGGTGGGGTACCAGCCCACGCTGGCCGACGAGATGGGTGAGCTTCAAGAGAGGATCACTTCGACCCGGGGTCGTTCTATCACCTCGGTCCAGGCCGTGTACGTGCCCGCCGACGACTACACCGACCCTGCACCTTTCACCACCTTTACCCACCTCGACGCCACCACTGAGCTGTCCCGCCAGATCGCGTCGCTGGGTATCTATCCCGCAGTTGATCCTTTGAGCTCCACGTCCAACATCCTCACCCCCGAGATCGTGGGCGAACGTCACTACAGCGTGGCTCGTCGGGTCCAGGAGGTTCTCCAGCGGGCTCGCGAGCTCCAGGACATCATTGCCATCCTGGGCCTGGATGAGCTCAGCGAGGATGACCGCACAGCGGTGGACCGGGCCCGCAAGATCCAGCGCTTCTTGTCCCAGCCCTTCTTTGTCGGCGAGGTGTTCACCGGCCTGAAGGGCATCTACGTGCCGGTGGAGGAGACCATCAACTCCTTCGCCGCCATCGTCGACGGTGAGCTTGACGACATCCCCGAGCAGGCCTTCCTCAACGTTGGAGGGGTGGACTCGGTGCGAGAGAAGTACGAGAAGATGCAGCGGGACAGCTGATGGCGGCCACCTTTGCCTCCGAGCTGGTGACTCCTGAGCGTGTGCTTTTCGAAGGCGAAACCGAGATGGTCGCTCTTCGCACCGTGGAGGGGGAGTCGGCCTTTTTGGCCAACCATGCCCCCTTCGTTGCCCAATTGGTCCCAAGCGTGGTGCGGTTCATCAAGGAGGATGGATCCGAGGAGCGCGCTGCCGTGCATGGTGGGTTCGTCCGCATGGACGCAGGTCGCCTGGCGGTCATGGCCGAAGTGGCCGAGCTGTCCGGCGAGATCGACGTCGGCCGGGCCCGGGCCCGGATGACGGCGTTGGACGCATCGCCCGAGGTGGAGGGCGAGGAAGAGGAGATCGAACAGGCCCGAGCTCGGGCCCAGGCCCGCATCGATGCCGCCTCGTCGGTCTGATCTGACTCGCCGATCTGATCTGACTCGCCGGTCTGATCTGCCGCGTCGGTCTGATCTGGCAGAGGTGAACTGACGGCCCGGGTACGCCTGGGCGTGGCCCTCGTCCTGCCCCGGCCCGTGTCCGACGAAGTCAACGGGCTGCGTCGGTCCCTGAGTGCCCCATCCCTGGACCGCATCCCGCCCCACATAACGTTGGTTCCCCCCGTCAACGTCTCGCCCGACCAGTTCGATCTGGCCATCGAGGACATCGCCCATGTGGCGGCCTCCACGGTGCTGCCTCCCCTGGAACTGGGCCCGGTGTCCACCTTCTGGCCCGACAATCCGGTCGTTTACCTGGCCGTTTCCGAGTCCCTAGCCTCCACCGAGGTCGCTCCTTCCGCCCTGGGCCGGCTGCGCCAGGCCCTGCTGGCCGGACCCCTGTACCGTCCGGATTCCCGAGCATTTGTCCCCCACGTCACGATCGCCGACCAGGTCGCACCGGATCGGATCCCCGGGATCCTGACTGCGCTGGATGGCTATAGGACAACGGTGGTGATCGAGACGGTCCATCTGCTCCGGCTTGGCGCCGACCGCGTGTGGACCAGCGTCGCTGACTTTGCCCTGGCCCCGCCCGTAGTCCGGGCCCGCGGTGGCCTGGAGTTGGAGCTAACAGGCGCCGTCCGGCCCGATCCCGGCGTCACGGACTGGGTCGAGGCGACGGCTCGGATTGCGGGGACCCCCACCTGGCCCGGCCCGGCCCCGGGTCAGGTAGCGGGGGCAGTTCCACCCGAGACCAGCCTTGTGTCCTCGTACACATTCATGGCCCGCAGGGAAAAGAGCCTCGTCGGGGTGGCGCGGACCCAGTGGGGTCATTGGGGCCTGCATTTGGAGCACCTGATTGTCAGCCCCGACCGACTGGGCCAGGGCATCGGATCGGCCCTGTTGGTCGAAGTGGAGGCCTGGGCAGCGCGCTGTGGTTCGCGAGCGAGGTCCCCGTCTGATTCGGTTGTCGTCACGGCGCTGGTCCAGGGTGGCACCCGAATGGAGAAGTTCCTGATCGGACGGGGTTTCCACCGGTCGGGGATGGCGGCCGGTACGACAGCGGGCGACGACTGTGTTCTAATGACTCGGGCGGTTCAAGTATCGGAGCATTCGGGTCGAAGCTAAGACATGCCTGATCGTTTGACCTGAGGATCTTGTGTGGTTGCATGTATGAGTGCAGAGTGTCCTGGCCACAATTGAAAGGTCACTTGTCCCATCGCGTCGAAATATCTGAACGGGGCGATAGGCGCCATTTGGCGGAGTATCGGGGATATCAAAGATGAGCCAATTCGACCGCCAGGGCCAGTCCGGCCTTGGCGACGGCTTCTTAGGGGAGATGCTGGGGGTGGTTTTTGCCCGCATCAGCCTGGGAGTAGCCACTACCAGCATCGATGGCCGCATTGTCTCGGCCAACGATGCCTTTTGCCACCTGGTCGGCTATAGCTTGGAGCAATTACTGGGATGTGGCTTGATTGATCTGGTCCATCCTGATGATATTGCTGAAAATAGGCGCCTGTTGGATCAACTCATTTCGGGTGATTTGACCCATTTCATCCAGGATGTCCGATATTTGCGGCCGGACGCCAGTTGGCTGCCGGTACAGACCAGCGTGGGGGTGCTGGCCGGCGGGGCCGAGCCGGTCATCGTCGTGCTGGCCGAGGACGCCACCCTTCGGCTGACCACCCAAGAGGAGCTAACCCTCCGGGAAGGGCGCAACCAGTCGCTGGTGGAGAACATCTCCGATGTGATCATGGTCCTGGGCCGGGACTCCAAGTTGACCTATTCCAGTCCCTCGGTCGAGAGGGTGTTCGGGTGGACGACTGACGACGTCACCACCCGGGATCTCTCGTCCTTCGTCCATCCCGACGACCTTGCGTTGGTCAACGACATACTCTCCTGGTGCTTCGAGCGTCCCGGACGGGCCAGGGCGCTGCGCTGCCGTGCCCTGGATAAGGATGGCAACTGGCGAACGTGCCTGATAACCGGCACCCTGCTGGCCGACGACCCATTTGTCGACGGCGTGGTCCTGGTCATCCGAGACATCTCCGACCAGGCCGCCATAGAGGAGTCCTTGGCCCACCAGGACTCGCGGTTCAAGGCCCTGGTCCAGAACATTTCCGACGTTATCGTCATCGTAGATGAAAGCGGCAGGCCGACCTATATCAGCCCATCAGCCGCCACCGTGTTCGGCTGGAACCCCGACGAGATCGACCGGTTCCCCCATGCCCGCTTCGTTCATGCCGACGACCTGGCCGACCTGGCCGACATGGTGGAGCAGCTGCGGGCCACACCGGGGGCGGCCCTCAACTTCAGTTTCCGGGTTTCCGACAACCACGGGGGGTGGCGCCTGATCGATGGGGCCGGCGTAAACATGCTTGATGATCCGGCGGTTGGTGGCCTCACCTTTACTCTCAGAGATGTCACGGCCCTAGTCGAGGCAGAAGGCCGCCGTCAGTTCGCTGAGCGACGATTTTCCTCGCTGGTGGAGAATCTCTACGACATGGTCCTGATCGTGAGGGGCGACGGCATAGTGCAGTATGCCAGTCCCGCCGTATTCGAGACTCTTGGCAGGCCGGACCACGAGATCGTCGGTGAAGATTGGATCGAGATCGTAAATGCCGACGACAGAGATCTTGCCCACCGATGGATGGCACAGATCGTCGCAGCTCCGGGCGGGCCGTCGGTTCGGGAGGTGTTGAGGCTGTGCCATGCCGATGGTTCCTCCCGCTACATCGAATCTTTGGCCGTCAACCTGCTCGACGATCCTGACGTGGCCGGTGTGGCATTTTCCTGCCGGGACATCACCGAGTCCAAGCGGGACGGGGACATGTCCGGCGCCGTGGCCGAAGTCATGGGCAGCATCACTTCTGGAGATGCCCTCGAAGCGGTCCTCTTCAAGCTGTCGGAGATGGTCGAGAGCCAGTTGTACAACTCGGTGTGTGCCATCGTCTTGTCCGAGGAGCAACCGCTGACAGGGCGTTCCTCGCGTCGTGCGGCTTCATTGGCTCCCGGTCAAGGCAAGATTCCCGATCACCTGGCCTCGGCTTGCGCGGCCCAGGCCATCGCCCAGGGTGGCTTTGTCCGCAACGCCCTGCCAGCCGGTGATCTGGCCGCCACTGCCTATGGCTGGTCGAACTTCTGGGCACTACCGGTACAGACCGGTGACGGCCGGGACGGTCCCCAAGAGGCGGTGGGGGCCATCGTCGTGGTTAATGCCGACGAGGACCCCCCGCCCGATTACGAAGTGCGCTTCTTGGACCGCATGACCCGCCTGGCTGCGGTTGCATTGGAGCGGGCGCTGGTCCAGGACGAGCTTTCCTACCGGGCCAGCCACGACCCCCTGACCGGATTGGTGAACCGCACTGTCTTTGCCGCTCGGGTCGAAGCGGCTCAAGACCGGGCCAAGCGGCAGGGGACTAGGGTCGGCGTGCTGTTCTTGGACCTGGACGGATTCAAGGCTGTCAATGATGCTTTCGGGCACTCGGTGGGGGACTCGTTGCTGGCCGAGGCGGCGGAACGAATCACCCGTTGCCTGCGTCAGTCGGATACGGCGGCGCGCTTTGGTGGGGACGAGTTCCTGGTCCTGTGCGAACAGGTGCGCTCGCCCGGCGATGCCATGGGTCTGGCCAAGCGCCTGGGCGAAGTCATTGCCCGCCCCTTTGACCTGGTGGCGGGGGCGGCCCCGGTATCGGTCACCGTGTCCATCGGCGTGGCCGTGGCCGTCGATTATGCCGACGGCCCCGACGAATTGATCCGCAGAGCCGACCAGGCCGTGTACCGGGCCAAGGACGCCGGTCGGGATCGGGCCGAAATGTACGGAGAGGCCCTGGTCGACTGAGGCTGGTCGACGCAGGGCTGGGCGACTGAGCCCGGGTGACTTGGGCGGGCGCGGTCAGCCGAACTCGATGGCCGAGAACTCGGCCAGCTTCTCCAGCCGGTGCAGGGCGTCGATCCGTCGCACGGTACCCGACTTCGACCTCATCACAAGGGATTGGGTGGCGGCGCCGCGCGACGAGTATCGGATCCCGTTGAGCAGCTCGCCATCGGTGATACCGGTGGCAGCGAAGAAGCAATTTCCTCCTCGCACCAGATCGTCGTTGCTTTGTATGGCGTCGAGGTCATACCCGGCGGCCATGGCCGAATTGCGCTCCGCGGCGTCGCGAGGCCATAGCCGGCCCTGGATCTCGCCTCCCATGCACTTGAGGGCGGCGGCGGAGATCACCCCCTCGGGCGTGCCCCCGATGCCGAACAGGACGTCAACGCCGGACTCGGGCCACGCAGTAGAGATGGCTCCGGCCACGTCGCCATCGGTAATGAGACGAATGCGCGCGCCCGCGTCGCGCACTTCGGCGATGAGGTCCATGTGCCGCTCGCGGTCCAGGATCACGGCCGTCAGATTCCTGACCGTAGTCCCCTTCGCCTGGGCGATAGCCATCAGGTTGTCCGTGGGCGACCGCGAAATATCGATGTGGCCCGCCGCCTCGGGCCCCACGGCCAGCTTTTCCATGTACACGCATGGCCCGGGGTTGAACATCGTGCCACGGTCGCTGACGGCGATCACCGACAGGGCCCCGCCCCGGCCCATGGCAGTAGGGGTCGTCCCGTCGATCGGATCGACGGCGATGTCGGTCAACATTGGACTGCCGTCGCCGATGCGCTCACCGTTGTAGAGCATTGGAGCTTCGTCCTTTTCGCCTTCGCCGATCACCACCACGCCATCCATGGCCACAGTGGCGAGCACGATGCGCATGGCGTCCACAGCGGCCCCGTCGGCGCCTTCCTTGTCGCCCCGACCCATCCACCGACCGGCGGCCATGGCCGCCGCCTCTGTCACTCGAACCAGGTCCATGGCCAGGTTGCGGTCAGGCCCTTGTCGTTGTCGCGTCATATGGGATGACCCTACTCAAAGCTTGCCGGCCGTATGTTGTTGGCCATGACCCGCGGTCGGCGCATTACCGCTTTGATGTGCGGGGCGGGACGGACCATCGGCGACCCCCGGCTTTCCCCAGAAGGGCGCCGCGTGGCCTATTTGGTGGGTTGGGGGGGAACCAACTACCTGGCTGTCATTGACACTGAAGGAGGGCCGGAAACCATTGTGGCCACTGACCCAGCGCCGGTGGGAACCCATGGATTGTCCGGCGCCGTTGCCGACTGGTACCCGGACGGGACCGGCCTGATCTATGTGGGCCAGGACGGCGCCCTGCACGAGGTCCGCGCCGAGGGAGGACCGTCGCGGCCCCTGACCGAACCGCTTGATGCTTCGTGTCCTGCGGTGTCGCCCGACGGGGCATGGGTGGCCTTCGTGGCGGCCACTCGATCGGTCGTAGTGGTATCGACCGGATCGACCTCCGGGCACGTTTCCGGCCCGGCCGTTATATCTCCTCCCGAGGTGTCCTCGGGCCGGTTCGCTCTAGATCCGGTATGGTCGCCCGACGGCGCCGAGCTGGCCTGGCACGAGTGGGACGCCCCCGACATGGCGTGGGACTCCAGTCTCATACGAGTCGCCCCTTTTTTGTCCGACGGCGACAATCCCAGACCAGGAGAGGGGTGGATTGCGGCCGGGGGGCCGGGCAAAAGCCTGGGCCAGCCGCGCTACTCCCCCGACGGGTCATACCTGGCCTACATCTGTGATGCGGGGGGCTGGGCCAATGTCTGGGTGGCAGACCGCAGCGGCGCCACCGCTCCCAGGCCAGTTGTGGCAGAGGCGTTCGAACACGCCGAACCGACTTGGGGCGGGGGCCAGAGAAGTTTTGCCTGGTCGCCCGACTCTTTGGCGGTGGCCCTGGCTCGCAACGAGGGCGGTTTCGGCCGGCTGTGCCTGGCCCCCCTTGACAATGGAGAGATAACCGAGCTCGGTCGGGGGGTGCACGGCGCATTGTCGTGGGTCGGATCGCACCTGGCCGGATTGAGATCGGGAGCGGTTACACCGACTCAGGTCTTTGTCCTGGATGTGGCCACCCGCCACCGACGCCCAGTCGTTCGAGGACCGGTTGGGGGCTTCGAAGGGGCCGGGTTGGTCGAGCCCGAGTTGGTGGAATGGGAAGCAGAGGTGACTCCCGATCCGTCAGCCGTATCCGATCCGTCAGCCGTATCCGATCCACCGGCCAGCACGTCCCTGGGTGTGGTCCACGGCCGCCTGTACCGGGCCCGAGGCGACGATCCGGCCCCGCTGCTGGTGTGGCTCCACGGTGGCCCAACGGGACAGATGCAGGTGACGTTCAATCCCCGACTGGCCTACTTCCTGGAGAGGGGCTGGTCGGTGCTGGCCCCCGACCATCGGGGCTCTTCGGGGTGGGGTCGGCGCTATACCCAGTCCCTGACCCATCGGTGGGGTGACTTGGACGTGGCTGACACCGCCGGGGGGATGCGCGCCGCTCTGGAGCGGAACTGGGCCCTACCCGGGAGCATGGTCCCCGTCGGGGGATCCTCGGGCGGCCTGACCGTGCTCAGCCTGATGGCTCACCATCCTGAGCTGTGCGCTGCGGGGATCGACCTGTACGGGGTGGCCGACCTCATGGACCTTCGTGCCCGGACTCACCGCTTTGAGGCCCATTACACCGACTCCCTCATCGGACCCCTCCCGCAAGCAGCGGACGTGTACCGGGACCGATCACCCCTGCATTTTGCCCAACTGATAACCGCCCCATTGCTGATCCTTCATGGCTCCGAGGATCCCGTGGTCCCCCTGGAGCAATCCCAGGCCCTGGCCCGGGCCGTGAGGGACGCCGGGGGACGGGTCGAACTGGTGGTCTATCCCGGCGAGGGCCATGGTTGGAAGCGCCCTGCCACCATCGTCGACGAGCTGGAACGTATGGAGGCATTCCTGGCCGGCCTCCCCGGTAACGTCGGTGGCGGCCAGGGCCACGCTGACGTCCCCAGCCGAGGCAGTTGATGGCGGGGCCGGTCGGCGGACCATACTGAGGGCGTGACTTCTCAGATGAAACGAGCCGAGATGTTCCTGGTCCGCCCGGGTGCTGCGCTCGCCGGAGCGGTTCATGTGGGCGGGGCCAAGAATTCGGTGCTCAAGCTCATGGTGGCCTGCATCCTCGCCGAGGGACGACATCACCTGTTCAACGTGCCTCGCATCAGCGACGTGGATGTGATGGCCGATCTGTTGGGGACGATGGGTGTGACTGTGAACCGGGTGGGCTCGGACCATCTCCAGATCGATACGCCGGCGATCCTCAACCCAGATGTCCCCTACGCCCTCGTGGAGCGGATGAGGGCTTCGGTCGTGTTGCCCGGGGCGTTGCTGGCGCGCTGTGGCCGGGCGGTGATCCATCAACCCGGCGGCGACGACTTCGGGAACCGTCCGATCGACTTTCACCTGCGGGGCTTGGAAGCATTGGGGGCGGACTTCACCCAAGAGCCTGGGTACCTGGAGGCCAGGGCCGACGGTTTGAAGGGAACCCGCCTGGTTCTGGAGTATCCGAGTCACACCACTACGGACAACCTGTTGATGGCGGCGGTGCTGGCGAAGGGGACCACCATCATCGAGAACTCGGCCCGGGAACCCGAGGTGGTAGATCTGGCCCAGATGCTCAACGGCATGGGTGCCCGGGTCAGCGGTGAAGGCACCTCCCGCCTCGTGGTCGAGGGCGTCGGATCTCTCAGGCCCGCTCATCACCGAGTCGTGTCCGATCGGGTGGAGGCCGCTACCTACCTGGCCGCAGTGGGGATCGCTGGGGGTGAGATCTTTGTCGGGGGAGCCAATCCCCAACACATGGACATGCTCCTGGAGAAGCTGAGCGAGATGGGGATGTCCATATCCACCGGCACCTCGCCTCTTCCCCCCGACGGCGCCCTGGGTCCGGCTGGTGCCGGCGGCGCAGACGTCGAAGGGATATGGGCCAGTGCTGCCGGTCGAATTTCGTGCGTTGACGTGGCCACCCTGCCCTACCCTGGAGTGGCTACCGATTACAAGCCGTTGATGGTGACCATGATGTGCACGGGCTCGGGAACTGGGATCGTCTCGGAGAACATCTTCGCTGGGCGCTTCCGCTACATCGAAGAGCTCCGACGCATGGGCGCCGATATCACCACCGAGGGCCATCACGCCGTGGTCCGAGGGGTCGACCACCTGGCGGGCGCCTCGGTCACGGCAGGCGACATTCGGGCCGGAACCGCACTGGTGCTAGCCGGACTGGCCGCTTCGGGCGAGACCCAAGTGAAGGGAGCGGCCCACGTCGATCGGGGCTACGAGGACTTTGCCGGCAAACTGTCGACGCTGGGGGCCGATGTCACCAGGGTCGCGTGCGATGTCGGAGCCTGAGGTCGAACGGGCTGAAGGCCCGGTTGTTGGGGGGATCGATGGCGCCAGGGACACCTTGGTCGATGGATCGACGACAGGTTCGTCCACAAGCTCGATCGTCGACCTGTTCGAGTCGGCGGCGGCCGGCCGGCGGGCCAGTTTGGCTCGCCTGCTGTCCTGGGTGGAGAGGGGTGGACCCCGTGCCCGTCGGATTGGGGAACTGGCATACCCCCTCGGAGGAGGGGCCTACACCATAGGGATGACAGGGGCGCCGGGAGCGGGCAAGTCAACCCTGACCGACTGCCTCATCAGCCAGGCGCGGACCGAGGGGCAGGTGGCCGTCGTGGCTGTAGACCCGTCGTCGCCGTTCTCGGGCGGAGCAATCCTTGGTGACCGGGTGCGCATGGCTGACCACGCCACCGATCAGGGGGTGTACATCCGTTCCATGGCCACCCGGGGGCACCTCGGAGGTCTGAGCCTGGCCGTTCCCGAGGCGATCCGACTCCTCGATGCCGTCGGATTTCCTGTGGTTCTGGTGGAAACGGTGGGAGTGGGACAGGTCGAAGTAGAAGTGGCCGGAGCCGCCGACACCACCGTGGTGGTGGTCACGCCTGGATGGGGCGACTCCGTGCAGGCCAACAAGGCAGGCCTCATGGAGATAGCCGACATCTTCGTGATCAACAAGGCCGATCGACCCGGGGTGCGCCAGACCGAGAGGGACCTGAAGTCGATGTTGGATCTGTCCCTGATGGGGGACTGGCGCCCCCCCATCGTGCGCACCGTGGCCTCCGACGATGAGGGACCGGCCGAGTTGTGGGCCGAGATCGTCCGCCATCGCCTGTACAACAATGAATCGGGGGCATTGGAACTGCGCCGGGCCAAGCGCCTGGAAGACGAGCTTCGTCGCATCGTCATTCGCCTGCTCGAGCAGAGGGCGCTCGGGGTGTGGGATGGTCCGGCATTCGAGTCCCGCCGCCTGGAGATGATGGCTCGCCGGCTCGATCCCTATCGTGCCGCCGGCCAAATCGTAAGGAGCGTCGCCGAAGGCGCCGGACAGGACGGTGGCGGTGCCATGTAACTGCCAGGTGACTGCGATGTAACTGCCAGGTGACTCCTGCTCGGTGTCATGAGTAGCTTGGCGTGATGAGCCCCGAATTCATCACGTTGCAGCGCCGTCCGGACGGGGTGGCGCTACTTCGCCTGGACCGGCCCAAGATGAACGCCTTGTCGGTCGATTTGTTGGTCCAGCTTGCCGAGGCCGCATCGGACCTGGAAGCCAACCCACCCGGGGCGGTGGTGGTGTGGGGGGGACCGCGCCTCTTCGCCGCCGGGGCGGACATCGCCGAGTTCGGCGACTCCGAACGGGCAGGCGAGATCGGGGGGTTGTTCCACCGGGCCTTGAACACCCTGGCCCAAGTGCCTCGGGCCGTGATCGCGGCAATCACCGGCTATGCCTTGGGTGGCGGTTGTGAATTGGCCCTGGCTTGTGACTTTCGCGTTATGGCCGCGTCGGCCCGGATGGGTCAGCCCGAGATCCAGCTGGGGATCATCCCCGGAGGAGGTGGCACCCAACGTCTGGCCCGACTGGTGGGACCGGCCCGCGCCAAGGCTCTTATCTTGACCGGTCGCCAGGTGGGGGCGACCGAGGCCGAGAGTATTGGTCTGGTGGACCGGGTAATCACCGGGCCGAGCCGGGAGGCGGAGGCCGAGGCGGTTCTGGAGGCGGCGCTGGAATGGGCAGGAGAGCTGGCCCGGGGGCCGGTGCTGGCCCACGCGCTGGCCAAGCGGGCCATAGACGCAGGTCTGGATGGGGATCTGCGAGCAGGCTTGGCCCTGGAGCTCGAATGCTTCAAGCAGGTCTTTGCCACCGTCGATGCACAAGCGGGCGTGGCTTCCTTCCTGGCGCAGGGCCCGGGAAAGGCCACCTTCGTCGGCAAGTAGCGGGTCCTGGCGCCGCCGGCCTGGCCGGGCCGGCGGCGCCACCGTTGAGCAAATGGACCAGTCGATTCCCCGGAGCTAATCGCCTTCCGGTCCCGGTGTCGGATCGACCGATCCGGCCATCTCCTCGGAGCTAGGAGATGGGCCGAAACAGGGGGCCAACCCGGAACTGGGGGGGCGACCCAGATCGGGATGGAAGGGCCGGGCTCGCACCGTAATGCCGTAGGGTCCGGCCCGGCTGGGAGTCAGTGTGGACCGGTAGGTGAGGTGCTGGTCTTCCCCGGGAGAATCGGGAGTCATGGGCTCGACCCTGGGATCGTCGAGATTACCGTCGGCATTGACCGGGCCGTGTATGGCTTCGACGGAAATGTCATTCGGATCTAGACCTGCCAGGCGGATCTCGGTGGACACCTTGATGGGGCCCATGGGCTCGGCCTGGTCCCGCAACAAAGTGGTCGGCCCCATTTCCACCTTTGACCAAGCAGTCCCAGCCTGGGCCTTCCACCCGGCCAGCTCTCGGGCAGGCCGGAATCTGTCGATGCTCACGGCAGCGGCCCTGACCGCGGCCGGGCCGTAAAGATTGTCGGCGTAGTCCTTGACCATGCGAGAAGCCGAAACCTCAGGGCCCAAGCTGCGCAAGCTGGCTCGGACCATCTCCAGCCAGCGATGGGGCAGCCCACGCCCGCCGGGGTCGGACCGTTCGTAGAAGGCAGGCGCCACCTTGGTCTCCAGGATACGAAAGACGGCGTCGGCCTCGGCAGCGTCCCGGCCTTCCAGGTCGGCCGAGTATCCGGCCGTGGGCACTGCCCACCCGTTGGAGCCGTTGAAGTACTCGTCCCACCACCCGTCGAGCACCGACAGGTTGAGCGACCCGTTGAGTGCGGCCTTCTCCCCGCTGGTTCCGCATGCTTCCATGGGCCGACGGGGCGTATTCAGCCACACGTCGGCGCCCTGGTAGAGCGTTCTGGCCACTTCGATGTCGTAATCGGGCAGGAAGACGAAGCGGCTGATCACGTCGGACTCGATGGCAAAATCACTGATGAGGCGGATCATCTCCTTGCCCTCCTCGTCGGCGGGATGGGCCTTGCCCGCAAAAACGAACTGGACTGGCCGATCGGGGTGCAGGAGGAGGCGTCGGAGCCTGTCGCGGTCGGCCAGCAACAGGGTCGCCCGCTTGTAGGTGGCAAAGCGTCGGGCAAAGCAAACGGTGAGCGTGTCGGGATCCAGCAGGGACTCGGCGCCGTCTTGGGGTCCTGCCTCCGTTAAGGGTTCGCCCACTTGTGCCCGCACGAAGTCGACCAGGCGTTGCCGGCCGGCCTGGCGCACCCGCCACAAGGAGTCGTCGTCGGCAGCGGTCAAGCCATCCCACCCGCCGTGGGGGGACCCGGCCCATGTGTCGCCGACCGTCGCGGCGAGGAAGGTGGCCATCTCCGGGGATACCCACGATGGGGCGTGCACCCCGTTGGTGATCGATCCGATGGGCACCTCATCGACATCGAAACCGGGCCACAGGGGTGAGAACAGTTCACGACTTACCGAACCGTGCAGGCGGGAAACGCCGTTGGCCGCGCCGGCCAGGCGAAGCCCCATGACCGCCATGTTGAAGGGCTCATGGTCGTCGTCCTCGGGGAAGTGTCCGAGTTCCATGAGGTCGGTCATGGTGGTCCCGCAGTCACTGGCCCACTGGGAGAAGTACTTCTCCATGAGCTGGACGGGGAACCGGTCGATCCCGGCGGGCACAGGCGTGTGGGTGGTAAAGACGGTACCGGCCCGCACTGCTTCGATGGCCTCGGAGAAGCTGAGACGATGGCGCTCGACAAGACCCCGGATCCGTTCCAGTCCGAGGAACCCGGCATGGCCTTCATTGGAATGAAAGACCTGGGGCGTCTCCCCCAAGGCCTCGAGGGCCTTGATGCCACCCATTCCGAGGGTTATCTCTTGGACCAGACGGTGTTCGATGTCCCCGCCGTAGAGGGTGTCGGTGACCTGCCGGAGGTGGGGCGGATTGTCTTCCACATCGGAGTCCAGCAGGTACAGGCGGACGCGGCCCACCTCCAGGGTCCACACCTGTGCCAGGAGGCACAACTCGCCCATCTTGATCTCGATCAGCTCGATCCCAGCAGGGCGAAGAGCGGTGGCGTGAGGGTTCTGAGCGGGGTAGTACTCCTGTTGCCAGCCTCGGGCGTCCAGTCCCTGACGGAAATAGCCGTGCCGGTACCACAGGCCCACACCGATTAGGGGTAAGCCCTGGTCGCTCGACGCCTTGAGGTGGTCACCGGCCAGTACTCCCAGGCCGCCCGAGTACTGGGCCAGGGACTCGGTGAGGCCGAACTCGGGGGAGAAGTAGGCCACCGATCCCATGGTCTGGGTCGGACCTGGGGTGAGCCTGGGGCTGCCCGCCAGGTAGCGGTTGAGCCCGTCCCAGGCCGCCTGGGCCAGGGCCATGAATCCGCCATCTTTGGCCAGGTCCTCCAGCCGGTCCCCGTCGAGCGAGGCCAGCAGTCCGACCGGATCATGATGCGCCTCCCAGGCCGCGGGATCCATGGACCTGAAAACATCCTGAGTCGCTCGGTCCCAGCACCAGCGTAAGTTGGTGGACAACGGGGAAAGGTATTGCAGGGCTGGGGGAAGCTTGACGGGTACGGTGAAGCTGTGGTCGGCCTTCATCGGCAACGAGATTAGGTGATGTTTCAACTGTGGTGACTGGACACGTGGTCATAGACCGGATTCGCCCGGCCACTCCCTCGGGAGCGGGCCCGGCCAAGGCCTGCCAGGGAGAGCCTGTCACCGTTTCGGCCGATATCTACAAGGACGGACACGACCGTCTCGCTGCGTCGGTCCGCTGGCGCAGGCGAGGGCGGCGAGTCGAGTGGCAAGAGGTCGCAATGGTGGAGGCGGGAAACGACACATGGCGGGGGGTTATCACCTGTGACCAGGTGGGTCTTTACGAATTCGTGGTCCAGGCCTGGACCGCGGAGTTCGCCGTTGGCGATCTGGTCAGATTCCCGGCCCCGCCCGCTAGGGCCTCGAAGGCTCCGACGGGGCCTGGTCGGCCAGACCAGGGTACCGGGGCCGCCCACCGTGCAGATCTGACCGTTTCGGCGCCGATGGCCTTGAGGGTCGATCCGCCGTTGGCCACCCGGGGGGCGTGGTATGAGTTCTTTCCACGCTCGGAAGGCGGTCTGGCTGGATCGGTGGCCAGGCTGGGCCACATTGCCGACATGGGCTTTGACGTGGTCTACCTCCCCCCCATCCATCCCATTGGCAGCACCGCCCGCAAGGGACCGGGCAACACCCTCAAGGCCAGGTCCGGGGATCCGGGCAGTCCCTGGGCCATCGGGAGCGCGGCCGGAGGCCATACCGCCATTCACCCCGATCTCGGGACCTTCGACGACCTGGACCGGTTCGTGGCCGAGGCCGATCGCCTAGGGCTTCAGGTGGCGCTGGACTTCGCCCTGCAGACGTCGCCCGATCACCCGTGGGTGAGCGAGCACCCTGAGTGGTACTGGCACCGGACCGACGGCACCATTGCCTATGCCGAGAATCCCCCCAAGAAGTACCAGGACATCTTCCCCATCAACTTCTGGCCTGAGCTTGACAGTGACCGGGTGGCCCTGTGGCAGGCGTGCCGGGACATCTTGGAGTTCTGGGTGAACAAGGGGGTGAAGATCTTCCGGGTCGACAACCCCCATACCAAGCCCATGGCCTTCTGGCAGTGGCTGATAGCCGACCTGATGGCCGAACACCCTGATGTGGTCCTGCTGGCCGAAGCCTTCACCCGACCCAAGGTCATGGCCAAGCTGGCCGAAGTGGGGTTTTCTCAGAGCTATACCTACTTCACCTGGCGTCACAGTGCCGACGAGCTGAAGGACTACGTCCAAGAACTGGCCTACGGGCCCACCGCCGATTTCATGCGGCCGAACTTTTGGCCCAACACCCCCGACATCCTGGCCGGAGTGCTGCGCCATGGCGCCATCTCGGCCTTCCGCCTGCGCCTGGTGCTGGCTGCCACTCTCTCGCCCTCCTACGGGATCTACTCCGGCTACGAACTGGGAGAGAATCAGCCGGCAGACGAGGCCAACGAGGAGTACCTCAACTCGGAAAAGTACGAAATAAAGGCCAGAGATTGGTCGGCCCCGGCCTCGCTGGCCGGTTTTATCGCCTGTGTCAACGCCATCCGCCGCCGCCATCGCGTCTTTGATCGCATTTCGAACGTTACCTTCCACCACAGCCCCAACCCGGCTTTGTTGGTGTATTCCAAACACGAATCCGCCCCGTCTGACACGGTGCTGAGGCCTGACACGATGGGGCCTGACACGATGGGGCCTGACACGGTGCTGATCGTGGTCAACCTTGATCCCGATCGCGTCCAGGAGGCCGTGTTGGACCTTGACCGAGGCGTTCTCGGACTGGACCCCGAGGAGCGGTACACGGTCCGCGACGAACTGGGCGGCGGGGCTTTTGACTGGCAGGGCAGCCACCCCTATGTGAGCCTCGATCCGGCGGTTCAACCGGCCCACATTCTCAGCATCGACCGCTACCCCGGGGCGAAGCGATGAGTCGCATGCGGCGCACCTTCGGACCCTCACCATCCCAGCCGGCGCCGCCGGGGGCGGGACGGCGCGGCATCCCACCGAGCAATCCCGGCCTGGACGACGATCCCCAGTGGTACCGCAAGGCAGTTTTCTATGAGGTGTTGACCCGGGGGTTCTTCGACTCCAACGACGATGGCACCGGTGACCTGGCCGGGCTGACGGCCAAGCTCGACTACCTGCAGTGGCTGGGGGTGGACTGCCTGTGGCTCTTGCCCTTCTACCAGTCGCCATTGCGTGACGGGGGCTACGACATCTCGGACTTCTTCACCGTGTTGCCTGAGTACGGGGACCTAGCGGACGTAGTAATGCTGGTGGAAGAGGCTCATCGACGAGGTCTGCGCATCGTGGCCGACATGGTGATGAACCACACCAGTGATCAGCATCCATGGTTCTTGGAGTCCCGCCAGGACCGGATCAACGACAAGGCCGACTGGTACACCTGGAGCGATGACGACCAGCGCTGGCCTGAACCGCGGGTGATATTCGTCGACACCGAGAAGTCCAACTGGGCCTGGGATACCCAGCGCCAGCAGTACTACTGGCATCGCTTCTTTTCCCACCAACCCGACCTGAACTACGACAACGCCAACGTGGCCGACTCGATGCTCGATGTCATCAGGTTCTGGCTCGACATCGGCCTGGACGGATTTCGCCTCGATGCGGTGCCCTACCTGTACATGCGGGACGGCACAAGTGGGGAGAATCTACCCGAGACCCATGAGTACCTGAAGAGATTGCGTAAGGAGGTGGATGCTTCCCACCCCAACAAGGTGCTTCTGGCCGAGGCCAATCAGTGGCCGGCCGATGTGGTGGATTACTTCGGAGATGGGGATGAGTGTCACATGTGCTTCCACTTCCCTGTGATGCCCCGTGTGTTCATGGCCGTGCGCCGGGAGCAGCGCTTTCCCGTTACCGAGATCCTGGCCCAGACGCCTGACATCCCCCCCGGCTGCCAGTGGGGCACGTTCTTGCGCAATCACGACGAGCTCACCCTGGAGATGGTGACCGAGGACGAGCGGGACTACATGTACGCCGAGTACGCCGCCGATCCCCGCATGAAGCGAAACATCGGGATAGGACGTCGCCTGGCCCCCCTCGTCGACAACGACCGGCGGGTGGCTGAGTTGCTGCACTCCCTGCTCTTTTCCATGCCAG
The DNA here is from genome assembly GCA_050742455.1 of Acidimicrobiales bacterium. Classification (GTDB taxonomy): domain Bacteria; phylum Actinomycetota; class Acidimicrobiia; order Acidimicrobiales; family JBOGIG01; genus JBOGIG01. The sequence goes on along the minus strand of JBOGIG010000004.1, from coordinate 126,585 downwards.
GCAGCCCCATCTTGTACTACGGGGACGAGATCATGATGGGCGACAACATCTACCTGGGGGACCGGGACGGGGTCCGCACCCCGATGCAGTGGACGCCCGATCGAAACGCCGGCTTTTCCCGGGCCGACTTTGCCCAGCTCTACCTGCCTCCCCTGATGGACCCGGTGTACGGCTTCCAGGCCATCAACGTCGAGGCGGAGCGCAGGGACCCCAGTTCCTTCCTGCATTGGATGCGAAGAATGCTCGAGGTGCGTCGCCAGCATCCCCTCTTCGGCGTTGGGACCTTCGAGGTCCTGCCTGCCGAGAACCCCTCGGTGCTGGCTTACGTTCGCTCGCAGCCGGCAACCGAGGCCCGAGCCGGTGCCACAAGCGCGCCAACCGCCCGGGCTGCCACAGCGTCCGAGGCCGGAACCGAGACCGAAGTCGACACGGTTTTGTGTGTGGTCAACCTCAGTCGCTTCGCCCAGCCTGCCGAGTTGATGTTGGACCGCTGGCCGGGTCGAGTTCCCGTGGAATTGTTGGGCAAGGTCCCCTTTCCGCCCATTGGGGAGCTGCCCTACTTCATCACGCTTGGCCCATACAGCTTCTACTGGTTCCAATTGGTAACGCCGTGAGCATCCAACTGGTGAGTCCAAGAGCTGCGTCTCTGGTAGCGCCATGAGCACGACGGCCCCGGTTCCCTCCGTTCTCTTAGACCAGATTGCAAGGCTTCTGCCCGACTTCTTGGCCCACCAGCGCTGGTTTGCCAGGCCACCCGAACCCATCGAGCCCGGCCCCCGGGCTGTGTTGGTGGTCGAGTCGGCCACTCTGGAGTCAGGATGGCCCGGCTTGGTCTGGCTGGTCATCGAGGCGGGAGGAGCTCGCTATCAGGTCCTGGTGGGTATGCGCCCATTGGTCCAGGGCGAGGAGGCGATGGCTGGGCAGGACTGGGCCGTGCTCGGGTCGGTGGAGATCGATGGGACACCGGTCATGGCCTATGACGCCACTGCCGACCACGAGCTGGCGCTCGGCATGGCTCGGCTGGCGGGGGTGAATGATCCGTTCACTCGGGTCCGCCTGGTGGGGGCAGAGCAATCCAACACGTCGCTGGTCTTTGACGACGCCGTCATCCTCAAGCTGTACCGACGGGTAGAAACCGGTCCGAATCCCGATGTCGAGGTGACGATGGGACTTGACGCTGTCGGATTCAACCACGTTGCCGCCCCTCGGGGTGCCTGGAACCGGCTCGGCTACGACCTGGCAATTGCCCAGGAATTTCTTGCGGGAGGCAGCGAGGGATGGGCCTTGGCCCTCACTTCCCTCAGGGATATGTACCAGTCCGGCCTCCAGCCGGAAAATGCCGGAGGCGACTTCGGGGCCGAAGCGAGACGTTTGGGCAACATGACGGCACGGATGCACTTGGGGCTGGCCAAGGCTTTTGGCACCGAAGAGGTCGATCGCCACCGGTGGCTCGACGAGGTCAGCTCCGGCATTTCCGCTCTGGAGCGGCTATCACCCGAATCCCACTTGGATCGGCACGGCTTTGACTCCATCTTGGACGAGGCGCGAATGGGCATTGAGTCCTGCTCGGTCACATGCCGGGTCCACGGCGACTATCACCTGGGTCAGACCATGCGCACCGAGGTGGGCTGGTTTGTCCTGGACTTCGAAGGTGAGCCCCTGCGTTCCCTGCACGACCGGCGGGCCCGTCGTTCCCCCCTGCGTGATGTGGCCGGCATGTTGCGCTCCTTTCACTACGCCGCCATATCGGCTCTGGATGGGCGGCAGAAGCTGGGAAATCTGGCTTTGAGTTGGGAGTTGCGCAACCGGGAGTGCTTCTTGCGGGGCTACCTGTCCACTCCGGGAATCGACGAACTGGTTAGCGGCGAACCGGATGCCGTGCTGGTCGTCCTGCGAGCCTTCGAGCTGGGTAAGGCGGCCTACGAGTTGGCGTATGAGAAGGCCTACCGGCCCGATTGGTCCCATATTCCCTTGGACGCCCTGGAACGCCTGGCCGCGCCGAGCAGGGCCCTTTGACCTCGTCGCGCACCGTAGGGGCTCTCGGCGCGGTTGACCTTCACTTGCTGGGCGAGGGTAGGCATTGGCGCCTGTGGGAGGCCCTGGGGTCCAAACCGGGCATCCGGGACGGAGTGGAGGGAACCCAATTTGCGGTCTGGGCCCCCAATGCCGCGCGCGTCAGCGTGGTCGGCGACTTCAACGGGTGGGATCGGGATTCTCATGTCCTAGATCGCCCTGGGTCGTCGGGCATATGGGAGGGATTTGTCCCCGGAGTAGGGGTCGGGGCCGGCTACAAGTACGCCGTGACCGGCCCATCGGGCGAGCTCAAACTGAGGGCCGATCCGTTGGCCCAGGAAGCCGAGGTTCCCCCAGCCACGGCGAGCATCGTTATCGGGCCCAGCAGATATCGCTGGAGGGATGCCCAGTGGATGGCGGCTCGAGCCGCATCCCGCGTCGATTGTCGTCCCATGTCGGTCTACGAGGTTCATCCATGGTCATGGGGGATGCACGACGGCGTCCCCCCCGACTGGACTGGGCTGGCTCGGGAGTTGCCTGAGTACGTGGCGTCGCTGGGCTTTACCCACGTGGAGATGATGTCGGTGGCCGAGCACCCATTCGCCGGGTCATGGGGCTACCAGGTGACCTCGTATTATGCCCCGACGGGCCGCCTGGGCCATCCTGATGGGCTACGGGGTTTGGTGGATGCCTTCCATCAGGCGGGTGTCGGGGTCATCCTGGACTGGGTGCCCGCCCACTTCCCCAAGGATGACTGGGCCCTCGCCCGCTTCGACGGTACGCCCTTATACGAGCACGCCGACCCCCGGCGGGGTGAGCACCCCGACTGGGGCACGCTGGTCTTCAACCACGGTCGCCATGAGGTGCGTAACTTCTTGATCGCCAATGCCTTGTACTGGTTGGAGGAGTTCCACATCGACGGGTTGCGGGTAGACGCTGTGGCCTCCATGATCTACCTGGATTACTCGCGCCCGGCAGGCACCTGGGTCCCAAATGCTCGGGGGGGCCGCGAAGACCTCGAGGCGGTGGACTTCCTGCGGGAGCTGAACCAGGTCGTGCACGATGAGATCCCCGGAGCGGTGACCGCGGCCGAGGAATCTACGGCTTGGCCAGGGGTCACAGGGGCAGTGACCGATGGTGGCCTGGGCTTCGACCTCAAATGGAACATGGGGTGGATGCACGACACTTTGGCGTATTTTGTGCTGGACCCCATATATCGGCGATTTCATCAGAACGGACTCAGCTTCGGCCTGGTCTACGCCTTCTCCGAGAAGTTTCTCCTCCCCCTGTCCCACGACGAGGTTGTACATGGCAAGAAGTCCCTGCTGGCCAAGATGCCCGGTGACGACTGGCAGCAACGGGCCAACCTGCGGGCCCTCCTGGCCTGGATGTGGGCTCATCCCGGCCGCAAGCTCGTGTTCATGGGCACCGAGTTGGCTCCGGGCTGGGAGTGGGATCACGATTCGGAGTTGGGGGTGGGAAGGGATTGGAACGACCCAGGTATGGCCGGCCTGGTGCGTTCGCTCAACCACACCTACCGGAACACGCCTGCCCTTTGGAGGCAGGACTTTGCCCCCGATGGATTCGCCTGGATCGATGCTTCTGACACCGGCTCCAATGTCTTATCGTTCCTTCGCATCGATCCCGAGGGTGAAGCTCCATTGGCCTGCGTGGCGAACCTCTCGCCCGTGGTCCGCTACAACTACCGGATTGGGCTGCCCCAGTCCGGTAGCTGGATCGAGGTCCTCAACACCGATGCGGTGGAGTTCGGTGGGTCAGGGGTGGGCAATCAGGGCCGGGCGCAAAGCACATCGAAGCCCTGGCACGGCCAGAAGTGCTCGGCAGAGCTGACCCTGCCGCCACTGGCCGTATTATGGATCAGGCCCGAGGCCAAGTGTTAGACGGAGGCGACGTTTGCCCTTAGTTCGGCGGCGGCTTCCTCAGGAGGCACGATGTCGATGAGGACTCCGGTTCCCAACTCGAAGCCGGCCTGGGTCGTCAGCTTGGGCCAGATGTGAACGTGCCAGTGGTAGGGCTCGGTAGCCCGGTAGGGAGCAGAGTGGAACACCAGATTGTAGGCCACGTCACCGGCCCGTTCCCGCAGCAGGCGAAGTGAGGCCCGCAGTGAGCGTCCGACCGAGTCCAGGCTGGAGCCGGAACTCGTGTGGAGGTGGCCGTCGTGCTCGCGGGGGATAACGAGCATCTCGAACGGCGTCCCACTCCAGTAGGGGCAGACCACGATGGTGTCGGAGTCGAGGTGCACCACTCGGTGGCGGGCGCTCTCCTCGGCATCGGCCGTTGCGCACAGCAGGCATCCGCCCGCGAATCGGGCGAAGCCCGCTTGTTCGTCCACCAATTCCCGGGGCACGAAGCTCATCCCGAGCAACTGGCCGTGGGGATGCTCCAATGAGGCGCCGGCTTCACGACCGGAGTTGACAATCGCCTGGCTGTAGCGCAGCCCTGGCGTCGAAGCGTGAGTCGCCACCCGATCCCTGATGGCAGCCATTACCAGTTGGACCTGCTCGTCTTCCAAATCGGCCCAGGCCTTGTCGTGCTCGGGGGAAAGGACCAGTACCTCGTGGATCCCGCTGGCCGGGGCCTCGGCGAAGACCGGACCGCGATGGGTCACCACCATCGGGTCGCTGCCCTCGAAGGCCGGATACAGGTTCGGCACCACCCGGACCAGCCAATCCCCCGATTGGCCGTAGGTTTCCAGGGCTGGAGGGGTGGATTCCTCGTTACCAGGGCAGAAAGGACACGGTCGGGTGGTGTTGAACTCGACGGGCAGTGCCCTAGGCACGAAGGCCGACGGCCGGGTCGACCGCTCCGAACTGACTGCCACCCACCGACCGGTCAGGGGGTCCAAGCGCAATTGGCTCATCTAGTCGACCTCACCTGGCCGAATTCTTCCGCGTAGCCTGATGGCATCTTCCATTTGTCCTCAAAGTTAGCGCCACATTGCGCCCACGCGGTGACACCAGGACTTTTACCCATTTTGTGGCCAGTTGAATCCCAATTGACCAAGTCGGGGCCAAGACTGTGACTGGGGCCCTCGGAACGTCGTCGGTCGCCTACGAGGTAATCCTGATCGCCCATGTGGTGGCCGGTATCCTCGGCTTCGGTGCGGTGGCCGTCACCGGCCAATACGCCGCTTCAGCAGGCAGGCAAGGTAGGCAGGTTAGTTCTTCGGCTGGATCGGCTGGATCGGCTGGATCGGCTGGATCGGCTGGCGAGGGGCTCGGGGCCGGAGTGGTGGCCTTTTTCCGGCCCGGGCCCAATCTGGTGGCCCGCTCGGTGTGGCTTGTGCCCCTTCTTGGCTTCGCCCTATTGGCCACGAGTTCGTCGGCATATAGCCTCAAGGACCCCTGGGTTTGGTCCGGACTGGTTCTTTTCGTGCTGGCCGCCGCCATATTGGAGTGGGTTGTGTGGCCCGGGGAGGCCTGCCTTCAGGGCCTGCTGGCCGACCTGGCTCGATCCCCCCAGTCCGTCGGTTCGGCCGATATCGGAGTACTGCCCCAGATGGCCACCCGGTTGTCGAGGGCGGTGGCCGTGGTGGATCTGATCTACGTGGGGGCCTTCTTCCTCATGGTGGCCAAGCCCTGACCTGCCATGTGCACCCTGCCCGGATCCCCTGGGCGGGGCCGGCCAATGACCGGTGGGCGCCTGATCAGGTCCCCGGCCCCTGGGGTGGCCATTAGCCTTGTTGGTGAGATGGTTGCCTACTTCGACAATGCCGCCACGACTCCGCTGCGACCGGAGGCCGTCCGGGCCATGGTGGGCTGGCTGGAGGGTCACTACGGAAACTCCTCGGGCTCGCATTCGGTTTCCCGCCTGGCCCGCCAGGCGGTCGAGGAAGGTCGCCAGACGCTGGCCCGAGCTTTGGGGGCTCACCCGGGAGAGGTGATCTTCACTTCGGGAGGGACTGAGTCCGACAACCTGGCCCTTTCCGGGGTGTGCGATCAACGGGGCGGAGTGCCTGTGTGTTCCTCAGTGGAGCATCACGCCGTCTTGGGTGTGGTCGAGGACCGCAAGGGTCGCGTGTCACCGGTGGGTTTGGATGGGCTGATCGACCTCGACGCTCTGGCCGCCACGTTGTGCGATGTGGCCGCCGGCGGCGAGGAAGTGGCGGTGGTTTCGGTGATGTTGGCCAACAACGAGACAGGCATCATCCAACCACTGGCCGAGGTGGCCCGAGTGGTTCGCCGCCTGGCTCCCCGGGCGGTACTGCACACCGATGCCGTTCAGGCTTTCCCCTGGATGGACGTGGCCCAATTGGCCTCCCCGGCCCAATTGGTGTCGGTCAGCGCCCACAAGTTCGGGGGTCCCCAAGGAGCGGGTGCCCTGGTGGTGCGCGACGGAGTCAGGCTGGTGCCTCTGCACAAGGGGGGCGGGCAGGAGCGGGACCGGCGCAGTGGGACTCACAACGTGGCGGGCATCCTGGGCATGGCGGCGGCAGCCCAGGCCACGGTGGAGACCAGGACCGAGACGATAAGGAGGGTGCGAGCCCAGCGGGATCGGTTGGTGGATGGCCTCCTCGCCCGGGTCCCCGATTCGATCGAGACCGGCGACCGGGCCTTCAAGACCTCAGGACATGCCCACCTGCGCTTCGACGGCATTCAGAGCGAGGAATTGCTCGTTGTCCTGGATGAGGCGGGCATTTGCGCTTCGGCCGGGTCGGCCTGTGCCAGTGGGGCACTGGACCCGAGCCACGTGCTGGTGGCCATGGGAATATCCCCTTCGCAGGCCATGTCCAGCCTGCGCCTGAGCTTGGGAGCCAACACCACCGAGGCTGAGATCGACCTGGCGCTGAGCGTCATCCCCCAAGCCGTGTCGACCCTACGGGCCCGATCGTGACGGGCGTGGCACCCCCGGCGCCAAAGGCTGGTCGCCGGGAGACCCTCGCGTGAGGGTCCTGGTGGCCATGTCCGGCGGTGTCGATTCGTCGGTGGCGGCGGCCCTCATGGTCGAGGGTGGCCATGAGGTTGTGGGTGCCACCATGAAGTTGTGGGGTGGCGTCGGCGATTCCGGATGCTGCTCGGTGGCCGACGTGGAAGACGCCCGCCGGGCCGCCGAGCATCTGGGGCTGGTGCATCGGGTGTTCAACTTCACCACCGATTTCGAAGCCCACGTGGTGGGGCCTTACGTCGCTGCCCACGCCGGGGGCGCCACCCCCAACCCCTGCATCGAGTGCAATCGCCATATCAAGTTCGGTCGCTTCTTGGAGCGGGCCCGCCGCCTCGGCTTCGATGCCGTGGCGACCGGACATCACGCCCGCATCGTGAGGCGCCAGGTTGGAAAGGACCGGGAGACCCTGCGCCTGAGTCGGGGTGTGGATGGCGCCAAGGACCAGTCCTATGTGCTGTCCATGCTCGACCAGGCACAACTGGCCCGAGTGTTGCTTCCCATCGGCGCCATGACCAAGTCCGAGGTCAGGGCGCGGGCCCGGGCACTCGGTCTGGCCACGGCGTCCAAGCCCGACAGCCAGGACGTCTGTTTCATCACTTCCACCGGGGGGCGTCGGGAGTTCCTGGGCGGCCGTGGCGATTTGCACCCGGGCCTGATCATCGACGGTGCCTCCGGGGCCGAGGTTGGTCGGGTCGATGCGGTGGAGCTGGTGACGGTGGGTCAACGCCGGGGTATGGGTCCTGGGCCAGCGGGCGGCCGACGGTATGCCGTTGACGTCGATGTCGATGCCCGCGTGGTCACCGTCGGACCGGAATCGGCCCTGATGGTGAATTGGGTGAAGGTCGACAGGCTGGGGTGGTCCGATCAGCCCGTTCCCAACGGTTCGCAGGTGCTGGTGCAAACGAGCGCTCACGGTCAGGTCACGCCGGCTTGCCTGTCCGGTTCGACATTGGTCTTCGAACACCCAGTGCGCCGGATAGCCCCCGGCCAGACGGTGGCCATCTACCACGGTGACCAGGTGCTCGGATCGGGAATCGCCGAGTCGTGACCGGGGTGCCGCCAGATGACCCCACCGGCGCCGACCGGGCGCCAGATGACCCCACCGGCGCCGACCGGGCGCCAGATGACCCCAACGGCGCCGACCGGGCGCCAGATGACCCATTGTCCCGGGCCGTGTGGCTGCGGGGCGAGGTCCGGCGTCATGCCATTGCCTACTTCCAGCACGATGACCCCGAGATTCCCGACGCCGATTACGACGACCTGATTCGCCAGCTCCAGGACCTAGAACTGGCCCATCCCGAACTGGTCGATCCCTCCTCTCCCACGGCATCTGTGGGGGCCGGTGACGCCATGGCTTTTGCCCTGGCGTCGCCTAGCCATCCAGCGACTACGGACGAACCGGCATCTACAGACGACCCGGTGTCCAGCGACCCTGGCTATTCGACTCTGTTTGCCCCGGTGCAGCACGCCGTGGCCATGATGAGCCTGGACAACGCCTTCTCATTCGATGAACTGACCAGCTGGGTCAAGCGTATGGACCGCATCCTCCAGGCCCAGGTGCGCTTTGCCTGCGAGCTGAAAATCGATGGCTTGGCCATCTCGCTCACTTACCTCAATGGGCGCTTCACTCGAGCTGCCACGCGGGGCAACGGTTCGGTGGGCGAGGACGTGACGGCCAACGTCGCCACTGTGGGGGCGATTCCCCACCGCCTGTCCCTCAACGGCTCCGACGTGCCTGCGGTCATGGAGGTCAGGGGTGAGCTGTACATGCCACTAGCCGCCTTCAAGGATCTAAACCGGCGCCAGGCCGAGGCCGGTCAGAAACTGTTTGCCAATCCTCGCAATTCGGCGGCAGGCTCGCTGCGCCAGAAAGACCCAACCATCACCGCCAGTCGAGAGCTTGCCTTTTGGTCTTATCAACTGGGTGAGCTGCAGGGTGGCCCGGATCTTAAAAGCCATTCTGAGACGTTGGACTTCATCCGTTCGGCCGGATTGCCCGTCAATCCTGAGATCGAGGTGCTCGATCGGATCGAAGACGTATTCGGGCTGTGCCGGAGATGGGAGGAAGGTCGTCACAATCTGGGTTACGAGGTCGACGGGGCCGTGGTCAAGGTCGACGATCTGGCCCAGCGTCGGCAGCTGGGTTCCACATCCCGGGCCCCCCGATGGGCCATCGCATACAAGTTCCCGCCCGAGGAGCGCACTACCCGGCTGACGGGCATCATGGTGTCGATCGGCAAGACTGGTAAAGCCACCCCCTTTGCCCAGCTCGAACCGGTGTTCGTGGGTGGTTCCACCGTGGCTCTGGCCACCTTGCACAACCAGGACCAGGTAAACGTCAAAGACGTGAGGCCAGGCGACCTGGTGCGGGTGCGCAAGGCCGGAGACGTCATCCCCGAGGTGATCGGCCCGGTCCTGTCTAGTCGACCGGCCGACCTGTCCCCGTGGGGATTCCCCAAACATTGCCCCGTATGCGGTGGACCGCTCCAACGCTTGGAAGGCGAGAGTGACACCTATTGCATCAATCTCGACTGCCCCGGTCGCCGGGTGGCATTGATCGCCCACTTTGCCTCCCGATCGGCGATGGACATCGAGGGCCTGGGGGAGCAACGCGTTCGTCTTTTTGCCGGACTCGGACTATTAAGGGATATCAGCGACATCTACGCCCTCAAGCCCGAGGATCTCACCGATCTCGAAGGTTTGGGTCCCCTGAGTGTGGCCAATCTCATGGCTGGGATCGATGCCTCCAGGTCGCGCCCCCTAGCCAATCTTTTGGTGGGCCTGACCATCAGGCACCTGGGCGATACCGGCTCGAGCGCTCTGGCCGGCGCCTTTGGCCACCTTGACGCCATAGCGGCAGCATCGATCGAGGATCTAGCCGGTGTGGAGGGCGTGGGACCCAAGATCGCCGAGAGCGTGCACGAGTTCTTTGCCTCCCCCGCAAATCGGGCCGTCCTGGCCCGCCTGCGCCAATTCGGTTTGCACCTGGCCGCGCCCAAGGTGACGCAGGTTGCCCCCACCCTGGCAGGCTGCTCGATCGTGGTGACCGGGACGCTTGATGGCTACAGCCGACAAGGCGCAGAGGCGGCCATCAAGGCACGGGGGGGCAAGTCCCCGAGCAGTGTGTCCCAGAAAACCACGGCCATGGTAGTGGGTCGCGATCCGGGGACCGCCAAGTCAGAAAGAGCGGTCGAGCTGGGCGTTCCCATCCTCGACGAGCAGGAGTTTTCACACCTGTTGGCCACCGGTGAACTACCGGGAGGGGTGCGCCAGGCCGACGAGGCCAACCGGTAGCCTGGCACCGTGTCGGAGTCGCGCACTGCCGAGGGGGTCGGCCGTGTCCTGGGCGGCCGATACAGCCTGGTCACACTGATCGGCACGGGGGCTTCGGCCCATGTTTACCTGGCCGAAGACGCGGTTCTCGGCCGGAAGGTGGCGGTCAAGATCCTCCACCCCGGATTGGTGGACGACACCTCGTTCCTGCGCCGTTTCCAGGCCGAAGCCCAAGCGGCGGCCGGACTCAATCATTCCCACATCATGAGGGTCTTCGACTGGGGTCAGGACCGCAACGAGCCGTTTTTGGTCCTCGAATACCTGGGGGGCGGGAGCTTGCGGGGCCTGCTCGACTCGGGCCGGCGTCTTGATGTGGCCCAAGCGGCCATGTCGGGGTGGGAGGCGGCCCGTGCTTTGGACTACGCCCATCGTCGGGGCCTCGTCCATCGCGACATCAAGCCGGCCAACCTGTTATTCGAGGAAGAGGGTCGGCTGTGCGTGGCCGACTTTGGTCTGGCCCGGGCCCTCGCCGAGGCGACCTGGACCGAGCCCGAGGGGTCCATGTTGGGCACCGCACGCTACGCCTCTCCCGAACAAGCCCTCGGCCGTGACGTTGACGGGCGGTCCGACGTCTATTCGCTGGCCCTGGTGCTCATCGAGGCCATAACCGGCTCGGTTCCCTTCTCGGCCGATACCACCATCGCCACTCTCATGGCCCGCACCGACACCGCATTACCGGCTCGGGAGGCCCTGAGCCGCCGCGGCGTGGGGGCCATGACCGGTACTGACCAGGCCCTGACGCACTCTTGGGGATCCGACGTGGCGGACGGATTGGCCGATGTCTTGGAGCGGGCAGGAACTGTGAGGCCCGACGACCGTCTCGACGCCGCCGGCCTGGCTGAGGGACTGGCCCGGGTGGCACGGGCCGCGGGACGGCCCCGGGCCCTGCCCCTCGTCGGACCCCCTCGGATATCTGCGCTCCCGGGAACGGCCGGCGCCGGTTCGACAGGACAGGACGAGACGACCGTCTTGGGCGATACCACAGTGTTGGGCGACACCACAGTGTTGGGCGATACCACAGTGTTGGGCGATACGGACGTGAAGGTCGATGACCGAGCGGCCACCTCGACGGTCTATGACGGCGACGCCATCGGGTCAGGGTCCGATCCTGGACGGCCCGGTGGAGCCGGTCGGGACGATCAAAAGGGGAGGGGCAGGTGGAAGTGGGTGCTGGCCCTGGCCCTGGTGGCGCTGGTCATCGGGGCGGTCCTCGGGGGACACTACGGGCTGGGCATCGGCGTGCCGACAGAGGTCGTGCCCAACCTGCAAACCCAGTCACAGTCCAGCGCCCAGGCCACGCTGGCCCACGATCATCTGGGGCTCAGGGTGATCGGGCACAGCTTTGACCCCAATATCGCCGCCGGCGACGTTGTGTCCCAGTCAAAGCACCCGGGGAGCAGGATAAAACAAGGCTCAACCGTCGGCGTCGTATTGTCCAAAGGCCCCTCCCCCCGAGCAGTGCCGGGATTGGCCGGTGACAGCCAGGCACAGGCCGGAGCGGCCCTGTCCGGAGCCGGCTTTGCCCCTGTGTTCACCACGGCCTACAACGAGACCGTGCCGTCGGGCACCGTGATCTCCTGGTCGCCGAACTCCGGCCTCCAGGCCAAGGGCGACAAGATCTCTGTGGTCATATCCAAGGGCCCCGGACCTCGGACTGTGCCGCCCTTCCCATCAGGGTCGTCTTACGCCGACGCCAGCGCGGCCCTGGTCAAACTGGGCCTGGTGCCGGCCGAGGGCCAGGTCTACTCATCGGCCGTGGTCGCTGGTGAGGTGGTTACCACGAACCCTGGACCGGGCCAGATGGTGGCTAAGGGGTCGACGGTTACCGTCGAGGTGTCCAAGGGCCCGGCGCCCGTTCCGGTGCCCGACGTTTCGGGGGAGAGCGTGGCCAAGGCCACTTCCGACCTGGCCAAAGCCGGGTTCACCGTTGGCACCGTATACGGCCCCAAGGACGGCAGGCATGTCATTTTCACCGATCCGTCGGCCGGGACCAAGGAATTGCCCGGCACCACCGTCAACCTCTACGTCATCTGATTCCTCTACGTCATCTGATTCCCGACCATCCGGTCGACGACCGGGCTTGGCTGCCGGGCCGGCTTGACCGGCGGGTCAAGTGCCTGCCATGGTTCGGTGAAGGCGCCGGCGAAAGGAATATCACATGGGTGAGCTAGATGGACGGGTAGCAATCATCACCGGAGCAGGCCGCGGAATAGGCCGTGAGCACGCCTTGCTGTTTGCCGGCGAGGGGGCCAAGGTCGTGGTCAACGACCTGGGCGGCGCAATCGATGGCTCGGGGGACGACCGTAGCCCTGCTCAGCAGGTGGTGGATGAGATAAAGGCGGCGGGCGGCGAAGCGGTGGCAAACGCTGACAACGTGGCCGACTGGGAAGGGGGCCAGCGCCTTATCAACTCGGCCATCGAGGCCTTCGGGGACCTGCATGTGCTGGTGAACAACGCCGGCATCCTGAGGGACCGGGTGCTCATCAATATGACCGAACAGGAGTGGGACTCGGTTATTCACGTCCATCTCAAGGGACATTTTGTGCCGACCCGTTGGGCAGCGGCTTACTGGCGGGAACAGACCAAGGCAGGAAAGACGGTAAACGCCGCCGTCGTCAACACGTCTTCCACGTCCGGTCTTCTGGGCAATCCGGGTCAGACCAACTACGGGGCGGCCAAGGCCGGGATCGCCGCCTTCACCACCATCGCCGCCGACGAGTTGAAGCGTTATGGAGTTCGGGTCAACGCCATCGCCCCGGCGGCACGTACTCGAATGACCGAGGCCACGCCGGGACTGGGTGACATCGTTCAGGCCCCAAGTGACCCGGGGAAGTTCGATGTGTGGGATCCGGCCAATATTTCGCCGCTGGTGGCTTACCTGTCCACCGCCGACTGCCCGGCCAACGGCAAGGTGTTCTTTGTCCAGGGGGGCAAGGTCCAGTATTTCCAGCCCTGGACCCTCACCGAATCCATTGACCAGGACGATCGCTGGAGCGTAGGTGACCTGGCCAAGGAGGTGCCCAAGTTGCTGGGCCTGGCCACGGCTTAAGGGGCCGTCACCTCCGATTGGTCACCTGGTTCAGACTTAGACCCGGCCTCACCTCGAAATATTCGCCAGTGAAGTCGTTTCCACTCGCCGGCGCGGTCGAGCGGATATAGTTTGAAGTGCAACAGGACCCTAGGGGGTGGCGTTGCTGAGGCGGTGTTCCCCAGCCACCGCCGGTGCCGCCGCCCCCTTGGGTCCTGTCTACCTTCTGGCCCGATAGCACCATGAGCGATCGACAACCTGGATTCGACCACGACGACTTCACTCTGGGAGCGGCCGGCGGCGACGAAGTGGTGGTTGTGCCCTGGCCGCTCCTCATCAGGGATCGCATGGCCCGCAAGGTCACCAGCTCCAACCGCTACCGATGGTGGGTTCTGTGGACGGTGCTGGCGGGCCTGTTCTCCATTGACGTCACCTTCACGGTGTTCGTGGTTGCTCTTCCCCGGGTGGCCCAACAATTCCACACGAGCGAGGCCACTCTTACCTGGGTCGTCACCGGACCGCTGCTCTCCTTCGGCATCGCCGCCCCGCTGCTCGGCAAGGCGGGTGACCTGTGGGGTCATCGACGTCTTTACCTGCTGGGCCTGCTCGGAGGTGTGGTGTGCGCCGCTCTGTCCGCCGCCGCGCCCAATGCGACAACACTGATAGCCGCCCGGACCCTGGAGGGTCTGGAAGGGGCGGCCACCGGAGCGGCTTCGATGGCCCTCATCTTGCGGGTCTTCGACAAGGGAGACCGGGTCAAGGCCATGGGATTCTGGTCCCTGGTCGGCGCCGGCGGCCCGGTAATAGGCGTGGTGCTGGGGGCGCCGATCATCCAGGCCTTCGGGTGGCGCTGGCTGTTCCTGGGCCAGATTCCCTTCAGCCTTTCAGCCCTGGTGCTGGCCGCCCTCATCCTGCCCCGTCGTGCCCACGATCTGCGTGACTCGGCCCAAGACGGTGATCCCGACGCGATAGAAGAGGTCGCCGCTGCACGGTCCCGCAAGCTGGACTGGCCCGGCGTGGCCTGGGTCACCGTGGCCGTGGCCGCCATGCTCTTCGGTCTGAACCGAGGCCCGGTACTCGGTTGGTCGAGCCCTGCCGTTTTGATCGCCCTGGCACTCAGTCCGATAGCCATGGTGTGCTTTGTGCGAGTCGAACGGCGTAGCACGGCGCCGTTGATACCTCTCCATTACCTGCGCGAGCGCAACTTTGCCTTTCCTATCGGGACGCAGGTGTTTGCCAACTTTGCCTATATGGGAGGGTTCATCCTCGCCCCGTTGTTGTTGGAGAAGGCCTACGGGTTCTCCGAGTCTAAAGCGGGCTTTTTGGTTATAGCTCGTCCCCTGGCCTTTTCCATCATGGCTCCGGTGGCCGGTTATATGGCCGTGCGCATCGGAGAGAGGTCTGCTGCCGTGGCCGGGGGGCTGGCGGTGGTGGCGTCGATGGTGATGTTCGGCTTACTGGGCCATGGCTCTCCCATCGTGGTCATCGAGTCGGCCCTGGCCCTGTCCGGCGTGGGACTGGGCCTGGCCTCTCCCTCGGTGGCGGCCAGCGTGGCCAACGCCGTCGCCCGAGCCGACCTCGGGATTGCCAGCGCAGCTCAACAATTCATGACCCAGATCGGCGTGGTGGCCGGGATCCAGATCATGTCTACCGTGCAGGTGGGAGGGGTCGGGCGATCCGGGATGCTGGGCTCATTTCGCCATGCCTACCTGGTGGGGGCGGCAGTGGCATGCCTGGCCGTACTCTGTGCCCTGTTTGTACGCAGCGCCGACCGCAAGTCCGATCCGGCCATGCTCGAGGTTGCTGCCGCAGTCGGCCAGGTCGAGGAGGGTGCTACTCGGTGATCTCTTGGATACGCGCCGACATCTCCGCCGCGGCGGGGTCCGCTCCGCTCGCCTGCATGGCCATGAGCTTGGCCATGTCGCCCTCCACCTTGATCCTTCCCGCCATGAAGGCCTGCATTCCGGCCTGGGCGTTGCCCTCGATGAATATGGCCTTGGCCGTGCCGTAGTCGAGAGTGACCTTGAGGTCCGCCCCTTCCATGTGTCCCAATTCCAGCTCCATCTCCCCCGAGGTGGTGTCCATGTGGGCGTCGATGGTTCCCGAGCCGAAGGGAACCTCGGTGATCACCTGGTTCATCTTGACCATGTGGGCCGGGGGCGTGGCATTGCCCCGGAACTCCTCGCGTAGCTTGCGCGCCTCGGCAATCCATTCGTCACTTAGAAACGGGTACTTGGCCATCTCAGCTCCCTTGTGGTCATTGAATTTGGGCCCATTCGAGAGGTCCTGGGCATTTGTCCACCAGACAGTACATAGCCCAGCGCCCCCGGACCATTCCGGGGCGAGGCATTGGATATCATGGCCCAATGCCTGTCGGATCGGCTCGTCTCGAGCGCATCGAGACCCACGAGCGCAATCCCAAGTGGAAGAACGCTCCGTTCCGTATAGAGATGTCCGAGTGCATCAACTGCGACACGTGCCTCCGCCATTGTCCGCCCCAGTTCGGGGCCATCTTCAACCACGGGATTGACGTGATCATCGTTCCCGAACTGTGCTCGGGATGCGCCAAGTGTCTCGATCCTTGTCCGGTCGACTGCATCTACGAGGACCCGAGTTGGACGCCGGCTTCCGAGGATTGGTGGTCCGAGCCACTCGGTCCGGAGGACCCCTACAAATGATAATCAAGGGAGCCGAACCATACTCGGCGGATGCCGGCCCGCTCGGAGTGCTGGTCCTGCACGGTTTCACCGGCAATCCCGGATCAATGAGGGGATTGGCCAAAGCCTTGGCCGGCGCCGGTTACGGCGTGGAGTTGCCGCTGCTGCCCGGGCACGGCACCGAAGTAGCAGACATGATCGATCTGGGCTGGGGCGACTGGCTCGGGGCGGCGGAGCAGGCCCTTGCCCATCTGGCCTCGCGCTGTGCTCGGGTGGCGGTGGCCGGTCTGTCCATGGGGGGGTCACTGGCCTGTGCGCTGGCCATCAGGCATCCCGAGATTGCCTGCCTGGTCCTGGTGAACCCCCTGGTACAGGTTCCGCATGAGGAGTTCCGCAGGGTGGTGCGAGAGACGCTGGCCTCGGGCACCCAGGTCTTCCCCGGAATCGGCTCCGACATTGCCTTCCCGGGGGTGGTCGAGTCGGCCTATCCCGAGACTCCTCTCAGGGCCTTGCTGTCGCTGTTCGAGGGAGTTGAGTCGTTCAGTGCTGACCTGGGGTCGATCGCCTGTCCGATCCTGTTGTTTTCCAGCCGCCAGGACCACGTTGTACCCAGCGAATCGGGGGACCTCCTGGTGCAATCGGCCGGAACATCGGTCGAGCGCGTCTGGCTGGATCGCAGCTTCCACGTGGCCACCCTGGATTTTGATCGCCAGGTCATCGAGGACGGCGCCCTGGACTTTGTGAACCGGTACCTGTCCGGGCAGGAACGGAGCGCCGCCCTGGTGAATGAATGACGGGTGGCATCTACCCAGGGGGGTGAAGGGGCGGCTAGACGCCGCCGAGCCAGACCTCTGACCGTTCCGGGCGCCCGCGGGCGCCCCGCCCCTCCGCCGGTGCGCCGCGCCGTGGTCAGCTCGCATCCGACCCCTGAGTCCCTATTTCGCCTGGTCCAACCCAGCATTGGGGTGAGCACCAGGGCGTCTTTCACGGCGCTGGTGGGTTCGATGCCGTCCGTGGTGCTCGGGCGCAGTCGCCTGGCCCGCCGTCAGGAACGGTCGCAGCGCGCTTGGGTGAACCTGGGCCTTCCGCAGCCTTCGGGCCCAGGAGCGGGGTGGGAGGATCTGGCTGTTTCCGCTTCGCAGTACGGGGACATCGGTGGGGACGATTCCGACGTCCTTATATACACCGCAGCCCGGGTCAAGTACTCCCGTGAGTTGGTCCGTCGGGCCGGCTACGCCTGGTAGCGGCGCCGATGACTGACTTCGAAGTCCCTGACCCTGGGCGGGTCGGACCATTGGTCGGATCGGGGCGCAGCGCTGACGTCTACCAGTACGGGGCTGACCACGTTCTGCGTCGATTCCGCACCAACGAGCCCCAAGATCCCCGGGTCCAGGAACTGGTCAAGCGGGAGGCCGAGGTCATGATCTACGCCCGTAGCCATGGCTTTCCCGTTCCCCAGGTCGTGGCCCAGGAGGGCACCGATATGGTCATGGAATTCGTTCACGGCCCGACGATGCTCGATCGGGTCGGGTCCAGGCCGTGGGAGATCGGCGCCCTGCCTCGAATCCTGGCTCGTCTCCACGAGCAGCTGAGTCACATTCCGGCCCCACCCGGCATGCCTCGGCCCTTCGGTCCCGGTGATGCCCTGTTGCATCTCGACCTGCATCCGGGCAATGTCATGATGACCCAGGCCGGGCCGATGGTCATCGACTGGACCAACGCCGGCGCGGGTCCTCCCGGAGCCGATGTGGCACAGACCTGGCTCATCATGGCCACCTCACAGCTTCCCGGCAATTGGTTGAATCGGGCTGTAGCCGGAGCCGGACGAGGTCTGTTCCTGCGCCGTTTCCTGGGGGCGGTGGCCTCAGACGAGGCTCGGGCAGTGATGGCCTTGGTGGCGGCTGTGCGCAGGTTGGACCCCAACGTCACAGTGCTGGAACAGGACAGGATCGACAAGATGCTGGTCCGGTTTGAGCCAGTGCCGGCCTGACATACGATCTGGAGGTGACTTCCCTGACGGCGCCGGCCGCCTGTCCCCTAGGTAAACCCTGATGGCGCCTCGGATCACCGCAGCCGACGTGGCTCACGTGGCCAAGCTGGCTCGCCTGGACATTCCCCCCGAGGAACTCGAGATCTACGCCGCGCAACTTGGCGCCGTGCTCGATCATGCCGCCGACGTTGCCGGTCTCGACACCGCCGGCGTTACCCCCACCGCCCACCCTCTACCGGTGCACAATGTCCTGCGGGCCGACCGCCCCCGCCCCGGTTTGGACCGCTCGGAAGTGTTGGGCCAGGCCCCTTGTGTGGAGAGCGACCGCTTTTCCGTACCGCGCATCGGGGCCGGGCCTCAGTGAGACAACGAGTCCTACCGACTTCGTTATGGGCATGACCGCGCTCGACATTGCCCGATCGGTCCGATCCGGCCATCGGTCGGCCCGATCGGTGACTGAGGAGGCGCTGGCCGCCCTGGCCGGCGACGGCGAGAGCCAATCGGGGATCCACGCCTTTAACCTGTTGACCCCCGAGGCGGCCCTGGAAGCCGCCGACGCCGTGGATCGCCGGGTGGCGGCGGGTGAGGACCCCGGCATCCTGGCCGGGGTGCCGGTGGCGATCAAGGACAACATGTGTACCAGGGGGATCCCTACCACCTGCTCGTCAAGGATCCTGGAGGGCTGGAGGCCCCCCTATGACGCCACCGCTGTTGCCCGGTTGGCGGAGGCAGGTGCGGTGATGGTGGGAAAGACCAACCTTGACGAATTCGCCATGGGGTCGTCCACTGAGAACTCTGCCTTCGGCCCCACCCGCAACCCCCATGACCATGAGCGGGTGCCGGGAGGATCCAGTGGCGGCAGCGCCGCAGCCGTGGCAGCGGGGCTTACTCCCGTCGCACTGGGATCGGATACCGGCGGGTCCATTCGCCAGCCGGCCGCCTTTTGCGGGGTCGTCGGGGTCAAGCCGACATACGGGGCGGTATCCCGCTATGGCCTGGTGGCCTTCGCCTCGTCCTTGGACCAGATCGGTCCGATCGCCACGGATGTGGCCGACGCCGCAGCGGTGCTCGGTTCCATCGCCGGTCCCGACCCGGCCGACTCGACCTGCCTGGACCGGCCCTTTCCCGACCTGGTCGAGGTGTTGGGCCGGGGAGTGGACGGCGTCAGGGTGGGGTTGGTCAGCGAGTTGGTGGCGACGGTGGACGACGACGTGGCCCGCCGCGCCCGCCAGGCCTGCGAGCTATTGGCCGGGGCCGGAGCCAAGGTGGAGGAAGTATCGATGCCGGCGGCTATTTGGGGCTTGTCGGCCTACTACTTGATCGCCCCTGCCGAAGCGTCTTCCAATCTGTCCCGCTACGACGGCGTGCGCTACGGGCTGCGGGTGGACGGCGCCGACGTGGCCCAGATGAACGTGGCCACCCGCAGTGCCGGATTCGGGCCTGAGGTAAAGCGACGCATAATGCTCGGCACATACGCCCTCTCGGCCGGGTACTACGACGCCTACTACGGGCAGGCCCAGCGAGTGCGAACCCTTATCATCCGGGCCTTCGATGAGCTCTACCGCCGTTTTGACGTGTTGATCTCGCCCACCGCCCCCACCACGGCCTTTGCCTTCGGGGCCAAGGTGTCCGACCCCATGGCCATGTACCTGTCGGACGTGTGCACCATCCCATCGAACCTGGCCGGCCATCCGGCCATGAGCATCCCCTTCGGCACGGGGGATGACGGGATGCCGGTGGGGGTCCAGGTCATGGCCCCGGCATTGGGCGAGGAAATCATGTTCCAAGTCGGAGCGGCCCTGGAGACTCTCGCCCCGTCCCCTGTCTCACCCTCCGAGGCCATATGAGCGGGGACATCAGTTCCAGGGAGGATCCCAACTCCAGCGAGGCACCCAACTCCGGGGAGGGTTGGGAGATGGTGATCGGTCTGGAGGTGCACTGCGAGCTCGCTACCGCCACCAAACTTTTCTGCTCCTGTGCCAATCAATTCGGCTCGCCACCCAACACCAATGTGTGCCCGGTATGCCTGGGCCTGCCCGGCTCCCTGCCTGTTCTCAATGCCCGGGCGGTGGAGCTGGCGGTGAGGATCGGCCACGCCCTGCACTGCGAGGTGCGTCCTTCTGTGTTCCATCGCAAGAACTACTTCTATCCCGACATGCCCAAGGACTACCAGATCAGCCAGTACGACGAGCCCATCAATGTAAACGGATGGCTGGAACTCCTCGATGGGCGCCGAATCCGCATTGAGCGGGCTCACATGGAAGAGGACACGGGAAAGACTTCTCACATGGGGGGAGATGGACGCATAAGCGGCGCGACCCACTCCCTGGTGGACTACAACCGAGCCGGAGTTCCCCTGGTCGAGATCGTCAGTGCCCCTGATTTGCGCTCGGCCGCCGACGCCCGGGCCTACGTAAGCGAGTTGCGCTCGATCCTGGTCGCCACCGGTGCCTCGGACGGCAAGATGGAAGAGGGGTCGCTCCGCGTCGATGCGAACGTGTCCATGCGCAGGGCAGGCGAGACCGAGTTCGGGACCCGCTGCGAGATCAAGAACATGAATTCGCTACGCAGTCTGGGCCGGGCCATCGAGTACGAGGCCGCCCGCCAGGCGGAACTGCTCCAGGGCGGTGAGGCGATTGCCCAACAGACCCGGCACTGGGACGAGGCGGCCGGTGTCACCTCGGCCATGCGGTCCAAGGAGGAGGCCTACGACTACCGGTACTTTCCCGAGCCGGACCTGGTCCCTCTGGTCCCCGATGAGGCCTTCCAACAGCGGTCCCTGGTCGACCTGGGACCGATGCCGGCCGAGCGCCGGGCCCTGGTGACAGCAACACTCCGAGGTGATGGCGACACTGCCGGGCTGGACCACAAGACCCGTTCCCAGGTGGCGACCGTCGTGGATCTGGGCCTGGATCAACTGGTTCTGGACGCCACAGCAGCTGGGGCCGACGCCCGGGTGACCCTCAACCGGGCGGCCAACGAGGCTGCGGCCAACGCCGATGGAGCGAGCCGGTTGGAGCCCAAGCAATTTGCCGCCCTGGTGAACATGGAGGTCAGCGGCGCCCTGAGCCCGACCCAGGCCAAGGATGTGCTCTCGGTCATGTTGGAATCGGGGGGGGACCCGGCTGACATCGCTCGGGCCAGGGGCTTCGAGGCGCTCAGCGACGCCTCACTCGATGATGCGGTGGCCGCGGTGATCGCCGCCCACCCGTCCGAGTGGGAACGTTTCAGGACCGGTGAGGCGCAGGTGACCGGTTTCCTGGTGGGACAGGTAATGAAGGCCACCAGCGGGCGGGCCAATGGGAAACTGGTCAACGAAGCCCTGAGGCGCGAGGCCGGGGGAGCAGTGGCCTGAGTTAACCCGGTTCATCGCCGGCGTGGGCCGGCTGGCCGGAACTCGAGATCAAAGGGTCGTCGCCCGAGGGATCGAGGATCCCTTCTTCGAGAAACGTATAGCGCCCTTCGAGAATTTGGAGGGCTGCCTGGTACTCCTCTTTGTCGTCGTTGTGCCACAGGTCGTGGAAGGCCTGGTCCACCCGGCGGCGGGACTGCAGGCAGAACAGCTCGGCCAGCTCAGTCGCTTCCGGCGTGTCCAACATCCGGGCACGGACCACCACGGCACTGATGGCCCACAGCTCGGCGCCGATGTCCACCACCCGGCCGAGAAACGCCTGCTTGCGCTCCATGGCCCCTTGCCACCGGGACATGGCGTAGAAGGTGTTGCGGGCCAGCTTGCGGGACGACCTCTCGACATAGCGGAGGTCCTTACCGAGCGAACCGAATTGGCGAAATGCGCCGGGGTTGTCGCCTTCGCCAACGGCCAGCTCCGGCAGCCATCGGGCATAGAACTTGGAAGCTCTAGCCGCCGCCTTGGCTTTGGTCTTGGCATCGGCGTCGTGGTCGATTAGATCGCCGGCAACCGACAGATGCTGGTCGACCGCCTCGCGCGCTATGAGCAACTTCATGATCTCGGAGGAACCTTCGAAGATCCGGTTGATGCGCATGTCTCGCAGGACTTGCTCGGCGCCCACCGCCCTCTCGCCGCGAGCCCGTAACGACGCCGCGGTCTCGAATCCCCGACCCCCCCTGATCTGAACCAACTCGTCGGCCACCTGCCAAGCCATCTCGGAGCAGAACAGCTTGGCCAGGGCAGCTTCGATGCGGATGTCGTGGCGGTCCTCGTCGGCCATCAAACAAGACAGGTCCGAGACCGCTTCAACGGCAAAGGCGGTGCCAGCCATGAATGCCAGTTTCTTGGCCACCGCTTCGTGCTTCCCGACGGGCTGGCCCCATTGCACACGGGCCGCCGCCCACTCCCGGGCCATTTTCACGCACCATTTGACCGACCCGACGCACGTGGCCGGTAGGGACAGCCGACCGGTGTTGAGCGTTTGCAGGGCGATCTTGAGGCCTCGGCCTTCCTGGCCGATCAGGTCCTCGACTGGCACCCGCACGTTGTCGAACCGGGTGACCCCGTTCTCGATTCCCCGCAGCCCCATGAACTGGTTGCGGTGCAAGACTTCCACTCCCGGGGCGTGGGCATCCACGATGAAAGCGCTGATGCCGCCCTTATGCCCTTCGGATTTGGGGACGGCGGCCATGACGACCAGCAAGTCGGCGATGACCCCATTGGTGGTCCAAAGCTTGACGCCGTTGAGCAGGTAGGCAGCGCCTTCTTCGGTCGGAGTAGCCGTGGTGTGCATCCGAGCCGGGTCACTGCCCACGTCGGGTTCGGTGAGCAGGAAGGCACTGATCTTGTCGGTCGCTACTTGAGGCAGGTACTTGCGCTTTTGCTCCTCCGACCCGAATGCCTTCAGTGGCTCGGGCACGCCGATGGACTGGTGCGCCGATAGCAGGGTCGGGATGGACGAATGCCAGGTTCCGGCCAGGGCCAGCGCCCGTCCGTAGTGCAGGTGGCTGAGACCGAGGCCGCCATACTCGGTGGGAATGTTCATGCCGAGGGCCCCGAGCCGGCAAAGACCCTTGATCACGCCCTCAGGGATCTTGGCCTCCCGCTCGATCTCGGCCGGATCGACCTCCTCTTGGAGAAAGGCCGCCAGCTTGGCCAGGAACTCCTCGCCGCGACGGGTGTCGTCTGCATCGGGCACAGGGTGGGGTTCGATGAGATCGAGCCGAAATCGTCCCAGGAACAACTCTTTGCCGAAGCTCGGCTTGTCCCATTCGGTCTGGCGGGACTTCTCGGCCAGCTCTCGGGACTGCTTCTCGGTGACTGTGTTGGTCATGGGCCCATCCAATCCTTCGCCGGAGACCACCAATAGATTTGTACTACTTGACCGTGGCTCGTGCACAGCGGGGCGAGAGGTTGGCGTAGAAGCCCACGAACTCCTAGTAGGGGAGAGTTTTGCCTAGAAGTCCAACGGCTCGTAGTAGTGGTCGGCGCCGATGGCGCGGACGTCGTCGAGCCAGTTGCCGTCGTAGGAGTCGGTAGGACCTTGCATCAAGTCGCTGGCTTCGCCCTCGTGGGTGGAGGCAAGCGTCCAGGCCTGGCGCTTGTAGGTCCAGTTCTGCGGCGCCAGCTCGTGAGCCCGGCGGAAGAACTTCACGGCGGCCTGGCGTTCACCTGCCCGCCACAGCTCCTGTCCCAATTCGAAATTCGCGGCCGCCTGGGATGTTTCGATCGGCCGGGGTTGGGAACGAGCCACGACCTCGTCGGGGCCGAGCGCGAAGGGGCTGGCCGCCCCGTTGGCCACCCAGTCCCGCAGGGCGGGCACGTAGCGATCCGAGACGTCGTTGATCTTCTTGACCTCGGTCAACATGTCGTGCAGGCGCTCTGGCAGACCGTCGGGAATGTCCATGTCCCGCAAGGCGGAGCGCTGGACTTGGGCCACATGCGCCGGTCGCACCAGGATCCCTTGCTCATCGATCCACACCGCATTGGGGACGTTGACAAAGCCCAGCAGGGCATCGGTGACATGAGCAGCGTCGATGAGGCTGGGATGGTCGGGCTGGGCCGCTTCTATCCACTCCCGCACGGCTTCGGGGCCACCGGTGTCGAGGGCGACAGTGACTATTTCGAGGCCTTGGGGGAACAATTCTGTCCTGAGTGCCTGCCACACGGGCAGGTCAGCGCGACAACCTCACCACGAGGCCCAGGCGGCGACGACGACCTTGTGGCCACGCAGCGATGAGAGGCGGAACATTGTGCCGTCCAGCCTCGGCAGCTCCAGGTCGGGGGCTTGGGCTGTGGTGAGGGCCCGGCCTCCGCTCTCGGGCCCCAGTGCCCAGCGGCCATGCTCCTCGTCGGCCACCAGCGCCATGCCCAGGCGTTGGACCAGGGTGTCGGCCTTGATCCTGCTGTTGGTTAGGGCCTCGGGGGGAAGCGGAGCACAAACCGGGCCCTTGCACAGACCTTCGGGTTTGAGGGCCCAACCGGTGCGAGCGTGGAGTTCGACGGGGTCCACTTCGAGGGATTCGAGGAGCATTGCACCAGGTTACGCTTTGTCGATGGCCGCCACACCTCCAACCCCGGATCCCGGTTTGCTACCTGATACCAAGCCGCGTAGTCGTGAAGTCACCGACGGCCCTCGGCGGGCCCCGGCTCGGGCGATGCTGCGGGCCACCGGGATGGGAGACGATGACTGGGGCAAATCCCAGGTTGGGGTGGCCTCCTCGTGGAACGAGGTGACACCGTGCAACATGCCTTTGGCTCGCCTGGCGAAAGAGGCCAAGCAAGGGGTGCGCGATGCCGGTGGCTTCCCCATCGAATTCGTGACGATCGCCATCTCCGACGGCATTTCCATGGGCCACGAGGGCATGCGGGCGTCGTTGGTCAGCCGGGAGATCATCGCCGATTCGGTGGAGATCATGATGCACGCCGAACGCTTCGATGCCCTGGTGTGCCTGGCCGGATGCGACAAGTCCCTGCCCGGGATGCTGATGGCTGCGGCCCGCCTGGACCTGCCCAGCGTGTTCCTCTACGGGGGTTCGATCCTGCCCGGGCGTCTGCCTGCCGATCCCGAGACCGGGCGGGCCGAGAGGGCACTCGACATCACGAGCGTGTTCGAGGCGGTCGGGGCACATGCCACCGGGGCGCTGAGCGATGCCGAGCTCGCCCTCATCGAGACCCACGCCTGTCCGACCATCGGGAGCTGCGCTGGGATGTTCACGGCCAACACCATGGCTTCTGTAGCCGAGGCAATCGGCATGGCCCTCCCGGGGAGCTCTTCGCCGCCTGCCCCCGATCAGCGGCGGGACGCCTTCGCTCGGGCGAGCGGCGAAGCGGTAATGGGACTGCTGGCCACCGGCCTGCGACCTCGCCAGATCATGACCCGGGCGGCCTTCGAGAATGCCATCGCCATCGTCATGGCCCTCGGGGGGTCTACCAACGCCGTCTTGCACCTTCTGGCCCTGGCCAACGAGGCCAGGGTGGAGCTGGAGTTGAATGACTTCAACAAGGTGGGAAGACGGGTTCCCCATCTGGCCGACACCAAGCCCCACGGCAAGTACCACATGAGCGACCTGGATCGGATCGGAGGCGTCCCGGTGGTGCTCAGGGAACTTCTGTCGGCCGGCCTGATCGACGGGGACTGCCTCACCGTTACCGGCCGCACCATGGCGGAGAACCTGGCCGACCTGGACCCCCCCGGGCCCGACGGCGAAGTAGTTCATTCCATGGCCGATCCCATCCATGTCGACGGCGGGATTGCGGTGCTGACCGGCTCTTTGGCCCCCAAGGGTGCGGTGGTCAAGGTGGCCGGTATCGACCAACCGAACTTCGACGGCCCGGCCCGGGTCTTCGACGGGGAGGACGCGGCCATGGAGGTGATCCTCGCCGGCGGCATCGAGCCGGGCAGCGTGGTCGTCATCCGCTATGAGGGTCCCAAGGGTGGTCCGGGAATGCGCGAAATGCTGGCTGTGACGGGCGCTATGAAGGGAGCCGGCCGGGGAGCCGACTGTGCCCTGATCACCGATGGTCGGTTCTCGGGGGGAACGCACGGGTTCTGCATCGGCCACGTTGCTCCCGAAGCCTTCGAGTCCGGCCCCATCGCCTTGGTGGCCGATGGTGATCGCATCATCGTCGATGTCGAGGCTCGCACCATCGCGCTGGACGTGGACGAGGACGAACTGGCCCGGCGCCGGCTGGGATGGAAAGCGCCTCCGCCGCGCTATGCCACCGGGGCCTTGGCCAAGTTCGCCCGCCTGGTCACCGGAGCCGAGCGCGGCGCCATCACGCAAGCCTGAGCCCCTGCCCCCCCGGGACGGGGCGGCCCGACGGTTATGGGGAGGCCGACGGTTATGGGGCGGCGGGGTCGAGCGGGCGGGACGGTGATGGGGCGGCTGGTGACGAGCGTGCCGGCCTGCTTGCCGTGGGGGTGATGACGTGTCACAATGGCAGCGATGGCCGACACCACCGCCCTCGTACTCGTAACCTGAGCGCACGTTCAGCCAACCGGCCGCGTGCGCATTTCGACCTCCCAATCGGGAGGTCGTTTCATTTCCAAGGGGAGTTGACATGTTGCTGACCGGGGCCCAAGCCCTGATTAAAAGTCTGGAGATGCAAGGGACCGAAGTCATGTTCGGCCTGCCTGGTGGGGCGATCCTTCCTGTATACGATCCGATCATCGACTCCAGCATCCGCCACATCCTGGTCCGTCATGAGCAGGGTGCGGGACATATGGCCGAGGGTTATGCCCATGCCACGGGCCGACCGGGGGTGGCCATTGTGACCAGTGGTCCGGGCGCTACCAACATCGTCACCCCCCTGTGTGACGCCTATATGGACTCTGTTCCCATGGTGGTGGTGAGTGGTCAGGTGGCCCTGTCCAGCATCGGCACCGATGCCTTTCAGGAGTGCGACACCACCGGGATCACCATGAGCGTTACCAAGCACAACTGGCTGGTGACCGAGGCGGCCGACATTCCCCGGGTGGTGGCCGAGGCTTTTCACGTTGCCACCACCGGGCGTCCGGGCCCCGTGCTGATCGACGTGCCCAAAGACGTGGCCAACCAGACCATGGAGTGGTACTGGCCTGAGTCGGTCGACCTGCCTGGTTACAAGCCGGTGACCCGGGGCCACCCCCGGATGATCAAGGAGGCGGCCAACCTCATCTCTCGATCTCGGCGTCCGGTCATCTATGCCGGGGGCGGGATTCTCAAGGCCCGGGCGGCCGAGGCCCTCAGGGGACTGGCCGAGCAAACCGGCATCCCGGTGGTGACCACGCTGATGGCTAGGGGGGCATTCCCCGACTCGCATCCCTTGTGCTTGGGCATGCCGGGCATGCACGGGAACTACACGGCGGTGACCGCCATGCAAAAGGCAGACCTGCTGATCGCACTGGGCAGCCGCTTCGATGACCGGGTGACGGGAAAGGTCTCCGCCTTCGCCCCGGGGGCCAAGATCATTCACGTCGACATAGACCCGGCCGAGCTGGGCAAGGTACGCCGACCCGACGTTCCCATTGTGGGCGACTGCCGTTTGGTCATCGAGGAGCTGATCCGGGCCCTGGCTGATCTGGGATATCCGGGCCTACCAGGGGCGGGGGCAGGTGCGGGGGACCAGGCAGTCCCGGCTTCCGGCCAAGATGGTGGCGCCGAGGGCCCGGGGGTCGGGCTGGGGGAATGGATGGCTCAGATCCGGGCTTGGCAGGAGGAGTTCCCCCTGGTCTATGAGCACGAGTCCGACGATGGCTCGCTCAAGCCCCAGGGAGTCATCGAGGTGTTGCGCGACTCCACTCCCGACGACACCATCGTGGTGTCCGGAGTGGGCCAGCATCAGATGTGGACCAGCCAGTATTGGCGCTTCGAGCATCCCTACACCTGGGTCAACTCCGGTGGCCTGGGCACCATGGGCTTCGCCGTTCCCGCCGCCATCGGGGCCAAGGTGGGACGGCCTGATCGTATGGTGTGGGCGGTCGACGGCGACGGTTGCTTCCAGATGACTGCTCAGGAACTGGTCACCGCCGCAGCCGAGCGAATACCGGTGAAGATCGCCATCCTCAATAACGCCTACTTGGGCATGGTGCGGCAGTGGCAGGAGATGTTCTATGACGAGCGGTACTCCGAGGTGTATCTCTCTCCCGACCTTCCTGACTACGTGGGATGGGCCAATGCCATGGGCTGTGAGGGGATGAGGGTGACCTCCGCCGATGAGGTGGGCCCGGCCATCGATAAGGCCAACCACATCGATGACCGACCGGTGGTGATCGACTTTCGCACCGATGCCCGCGAAAAGGTGTTTCCCATGGTTCCGGCCGGGGGCTCGAACGATGACATCGTGGTTGGGCCCACCCACGGCCGGGGAGGGAACTGATGGCCCGGATCGCTTCGCCCCGCCATCACATCCTCAGCGTTGTTGTGGAAAACAAGGCCGGAGTGCTGGCCCGCGTGGCCAGTCTCTTCTCCCGGCGGGCGTTCAACATATATTCGCTCACTGTTGCCCCCACCGACGACCCCGCCTTCAGCCGCATCACCATCGTGGTCGACGTCGAGTCAGCCACCCTGGAACAGATGACCAAGCAGCTCTTCAAGCTCATCAACGTGGTGAAGATATCCGAGCTGGACCCGCTCGATGCCACCGAGCGGGAGCTGATGTTGGCCACAGTGAAGGCTGAGCCGGCCCAGCGCAGCCAGATTATAGAGCTGGTGGGCCTTTTCGAGGGCAAGATCGTGGCTGTGGGCACTGATCAGGTCACGGTGGAGCTGGCCGGTGATCCGGGCCGGATAGACGACTTCGAGGACCTCGTGCGACCCTATGGGATCATCGAACTACAGCGCAGTGGCCGGGTGGCACTGCCCAAACTCGCAAGGCAGGCCCAGCGCCTGCGGAGCGTTACCGGAAAGGTTGGATAGAACATGGCCACGATGTACTACGAAAAGGATGCTGATCCGGGTCTGATCGGCGGCAAGACGGTGGCCGTCATCGGCTACGGGTCCCAGGGTCACGCCCACGCTCTGAACCTACGAGACTCGGGAGTCGACGTTGTGGTGGGACTACGTGACGGCTCGGCCTCGGCAGCCAAGGCCACCGAGGCCGGGCTCAGGGTAACTTCCATCGCCGGGGCCTGTGCCCAGGCGGGCGTGGTCATGATCCTTCTTCCCGACACGGAGCAAAAGTCGGTCTATGACGCTGAGATCGCCCCCAACCTGGAGGCCGGGGACACAGTGCTGTTTGCCCACGGGTTCAACATCCGCTTCGGTCTGATCGATCCCGACGCCACCATGGACGTGGCGATGGTGGCGCCCAAGGGACCGGGACACCTGGTGCGGCGCACCTACGTCGAGGGCGGTGGGGTGCCCAGCCTGGTGGCGGTGGCCCAGGATGCTTCGGGCAAGGCCAAGGATCTGGCCCTGTCCTACGCGCATGCCATCGGAGCCACCAGGGCTGGGGTGCTGGAGACGACATTTGCCGAGGAGACCGAGACCGATCTGTTTGGAGAGCAGGTGGTTCTATGCGGCGGTGTCACCGCCCTGGTCCAAGCCGGATTCGAGACCCTGGTGGGGGCCGGGTATCAGCCTGAGTCGGCGTATTTCGAGTGCCTGCACGAACTGAAGCTGATCGTCGATCTCATGTACGAGCAGGGAATTGGCGGTATGCGCTTTTCCATCTCGGATACGGCCGAGTACGGCGATCTAACCCGGGGCCCGCGCATCATCAACCAGGCGGTGCGCGATGAGATGGGTCGGATCCTGGCCGAGATCCAAGATGGGAGCTTTGCTCGGGAATGGGTGGCCGAGAATGCTGCCGGTCGGCCCAACTATCAGGCGTTGCGGGCCCAGGGCGCCGATCACCCGGTGGAGAAGGTAGGACGCCAACTGCGCGACATGATGCCGTGGATATCGGCGGGCAAGTCCAGGCTCCAGGACGTCTCGGGAGGCTGATCCCTCTCCGGTGGAGTACTCAGGCGAAGCATCCCTGGTCCAGTCCTATGCGGCATCCGAAGAGGCTCTTGGGGCCCTGCGTCGTGCCCGGCGCCGGCGCCGGCTGGCCAACGTGGACTTCTTCGAAGCCCTCTACCAGGCCTACCTGGTCGGAATCCTGGCCGTGGTGGTGGTGGCCGGCGGTTCCGGACTGACCGGGGATAAGCGACTTTCGCACCACCAATTGGCCGGCGTTACCCACCACGGTGCGGCCGTGGTGGGTGTGGTGTTGGCCCTGGGGGTGGCCATTGCGCTGCGATCGGGCGGACGGGGCGGACCACTGGCCTTGGAGGCGGCCGACGTGCGCCACCTACTCCTGTCTCCAGTGGACCGTCGCCTGGCCCTGCGGGGTCCGGCCATCCAGCAGTTGCGCTTCTCGACTTTTGCCGGTGCATCGGTCGGCGCCGTAGCTGGCCTCATCGCCTACCACCGCCTACCCGGCTCCCCGGTGTCGTGGGTGGCGGTGGGGGCCTTGTGCGGCGCCATAGCCGGACCTGGGGCCATCGGCACGGCCCTGGCCACGTCCGGCGCCCGCCTGCCTCGGTGGGCGGCCAACGCCATCGGCGTGGGGGTCCTGGCCTGGTCGGCAGCCGACGTTGTCACCGGATCCACCACATCCCCGGCCAGTCAGCTGGGCCGGGTAGCCATCTGGCCATTGAGTTTCAACCCGCTGGCGTTCATCGGTATCGGGGTATTCATAGTCCTGGTGGGCATCGGGTTGCGCAACGTCGGTGGCCAGTCCCTGGAGGCCAGCGAGACGCGTGCCCGCCTTGTGGGGCGCCTGCGCTTCGCCGCCACGGTGCGCGACGTGCGCACCGTGATGGTCCTACGCCGCCAACTGGCCCAGGAAAGGCCCCGGTCCCGGCCCTGGCTCAAGTTGGCCGGCCATCCCCGGGCCGGGACCAAGAGGGCCATTTTCAAGCGGGGCCTCAGCGGAATCCTCCGCTGGCCCGCCCGCCGGGTGGCCCGCCTGGTGATGCTGGGGGCCATCGCCGGATTGTCCATGCGAGCGGCGTGGTCAGGGACCAAGCCACTAATCGTGGTGGCCGGCTTGGCCTTGTGGGTGGCGGCCTTGGACGCGGTGGAGTCGCTGGCCCAAGAGGTCGACTCGCCCGATCGGCTGTCCTCTCACCCGCGAACCGAGGGGTGGATCCAGGTCCGCCATCTGGCCATCGGCTGTGTTGTCATGCTGGGCGTGGCCCTGGTGGCGATCGCTGTTGCCCTGCCATTTGGGAAACCCGGGGTTGTGGTCAGTGTCGGTGTGGCCACCCTGGTCTCGGCCGTTCCCGCCGCGGTGGCCGGGGCCGCAGTCAGCGTGGTGCGCAAGGTGTCATTCGGTGGCTCCTCGTCCATGTTCATGCCCGAAATGACCGGCGCCGGACTGTTCCTTCGAGAGCTGCTCCCACCGGCCATTGCCATCACCGGCCTCATCCCCATATTGGTGGCTCGCAGTGGGGCGGGCCGCGGACAGCCGGCCGGGGCGATCGCCGTCAACGCAGCCTTCTTGTTGTTCATCATCCCCCTGGCTGCCGGAGCTTGGGTGCAGTCGCGGGGCCAACACTTCGGCGGTGAACCCAAGACGAGAAGTGATGGGCCCGCCGGAGGAAGCCGGGGTACCGGCGGAGCCAAAGCCAGAGGAGCCAGCACGTGAGTCGGAAACGACGGTCGAGAATCGCCCCGCCTGTACTTCCGGGGACGCAGTCACCCGAACCCGCCGGCGGCGATTTGGGGACCAACCCTGCCGGCGCTGCCGGTGAGCCTGGATCGGGAGTAACTGCCCCCGGGGGGACGGTGTCGGGGCCTGAGACGGCGCCCACCGGAATCAGGTGGGCCCGGCCCACACGGATGGTTCGGGACCCCGAAGGTCAACGCCGCACCGAGTTGCCGGTCATGGTGGCCGACACGGTGGTCAAGGACTACGGGGACATCCTGGCCGTTAACAAGGTCTCCCTCAAAGTGCCACGAGGACAAAAAATGGTGGTGGTCGGACCAAATGGCTCGGGCAAGACGACCTTGATTCGCATTGTGGCCGGGCTGCTCGAGGCCACCTCGGGTGAGGTGCTGATCGACGGGGCCCCGGCCGGCTCCATCGAGGCCCGGTCCGCCGTTTCCTACATCGCCGACGACCCTGTCCTTTATGACGACCTGAGCGTGATCGAGCACCTGGAGTACATCGCACGCCTGCACGACACCGCCGACGGCGACCGCCGGGCCGAGTTGTTGATCAAGCGCTTGAACCTGACAGGCCGGGAGGACGATCTTCCCGCCCGGTTCAGCCGGGGACTCCGCCAGAAGACATCCCTGGCGCTCGGCCTGGTACGGCCGTTCTCCCTGCTGCTGGTGGACGAGCCTTTCGTCGGTTTGGATGCCCCCGGTCGGGAGGCCCTGTTGGTCCTTCTCGACGAGGTGGCCGCGTCGGGGGCGGCGGTGGTGGTGGCAACCCATCAGTTGGACTTCGTGGCCGGGGCTGAGCGCTGTGTCGGGTTGCAGGACGGACGTATCGTCTACGACGGCGAATCCACCCCGGCCATGGTGCAGCGCCTGGTGGGGTGGCGGGCGTGAAAATGTCGGTGGGGGCCAAGCTGCTGGCCGGACTCCTCGGTGTGGCCGGCGTGACTCATTTTGCTGCCCCCAAGTCATTTGAGGACATCGTCCCCGGGTTCCTTCCTGCCCATCGGGGCCTGGTCTACGCGAGCGGGGTGGCGGAGCTGGCGTGCGCCGCCGGACTTGTCAGGACCAGAACCCGCCGGCTGGCCGGTTGGGCCTCGGCCGCGCTGTTCGTCGCCGTGTTCCCCGCCAACGTGTATCAGGCAGTGCAAGGAGCGCCATATGGTTCCAGCGGGGTACTGGCATCCAAGGCCCTTCCTTGGCTGCGCCTGCCCCTCCAGGTGCCCTTGGTGGTGTGGGCACTGCGGGTGGCTCGCAGCGCCGAGGCCGGTCCCCGGGCTCAGGCCGCTCCCCGGGCTCAGGCCGCTCCGACTACGTAGTCGATGCAGGCGCACAGGGCGGCGATGTCATCGGGATCGATGGCGGGGAACATGCCAACCCTCAGTTGATTGCGACCGAGCTTGCGATAAGGCTCGGTGTCAACGATCCCATTGGCTCGCAGCACCTGGGCCACCCCGGCGGCGTCCACTTCGTCGGTGAAGTCAATGGTGGCCACCACGTGGCTGCGCTCTTCCGGCTTGGCCACAAATGGAGCCGCGAACTCGGATGTCTCGGCCCACTGGTATATGGTCCGGGACGAGGAGTCACAGCGATTGGCGGCCCATTCCAGACCCCCGTTTCCGAGCACCCAATCCAGTTGCTCGGCCATGAGATAGAGGGTGGCCAACGCCGGGGTGTTATAGGTCTGGTTCTTGCCCGAGTTTTCAATGGCGATGCCGAGATCCAACGAAGCGGGAACCCACCTTCCGGTGGCGGCGATGGCACCCACTCGGTCCAGGGCGGCGGGGCTGAGAATGGCCAGCCACAGCCCCCCGTCGGCGGCGAAGCACTTCTGGGGAGCGAAATAGTAGGCATCGAACTGATCGGGATCGACCCGGAGGCCGCCGGCCGCCGAAGTGGCATCCACCGCCACCAGGCCGGTGGCCCCCACCGGTCGGCGAATCTCCATGGACACGCCGGTCGACGTTTCGTTGTGGGTGAGGGCATAGAGATCAATGCCCGGGCTCGGCACGGCCACCGGGTGGGTTCCCACGTCGGACGTGATGATCTCGGGAACATCCAGATGGGGCGCGGCCGCACACGCCGCGGCGAACTTCGACGAGAATTCGCCGAAGGACAGGTGCTGACTACGGTGCTCGACGAGTCCGAAGCTGGCCACATCCCAAAATGTTGTGGTCCCCCCGTTGCCCAGGATCACCTCGTACCCGTCGGGCAAGCCGAACAGATCCCTGAGTCCGGATCGGATGGCGCCCACCACCGAGCGTACGGTGTCCTGGCGGTGGCTGGTTCCGAGGTAGGTCCGGCCTACCGCGGCCAGGGCGTTGACGGCTTCGGGTCGGATCTTGGACGGGCCACAGCCGAAGCGCCCATCGGTGGGGACCAGGTTGGCCGGGATGCGAATGGCGGGCGAAGGGGCGGCGGGATCGAGAGAAGACTTCACCGGGCAATCTTAGGGGCACCCCCGGAGCGGGCCATAATGGGGCATGGCAGAAATGGGCGGACAGGCGCTGGAACGGCGAGTCGATTCGGCAACTCGGGTGTCGGCTCGGATCGCTTCGGTGGCCACCTCGGCCACCTTGGCCATCGACGCCAAGGCCAAGGCGCTCAAGGCGGCGGGCCAGAATGTGGTCGGCTTCGGCGCCGGAGAGCCCGATTTCCCAACTCCGGACTACATATGCGAGGCCGCCGCAGCGGCTTGCCTGCTGCCCGTCAACCATCGATACTCGCCTATCCCCGGACTGCCCGAACTACGGGCCGCCATTGCCGCCAAGACCCAGCGTGACTCGCAGTGGGAAGTGCCTCCGAGCCAAGTGCTGGTTACCAACGGAGCCAAGCAGGCCATCTACAGCGCCTTTGCCACCCTCCTCGATCCTGGCGACGAGGTACTGGTCCCCGCCCCGTATTGGACCACCTACCCCGAGGCCATTGGGTTGGCCGGGGGCTCATCGGTGGCGGTGGTCACCGATGAGAGCGCCGGGTTCAAGGTGACCGTCGACCAACTGGAGGCGGCCCGCACGGTCAGGACCAAGGTATTGCTGTTCGTGTCGCCCTCCAATCCGACCGGCGCCGTCTACTCCCGCAGCGAGATCGAAGCCATCGGATCCTGGGCCGAATCGGCCGGGCTATGGGTGGTGGCCGACGAGATATACGAACACCTTGTGTACGGGGAGAACCGACACCACTCGATGCCAGTGGTGGTGCCCGGGGTGGCCTCGCGATGCGTGGTGATCAACGGCGTGGCAAAGACATATGCCATGACAGGGTGGCGGGTGGGATGGTTGATCGGACCTCCCGACGTGGTAGCTGCCGCCACGAACCTGCAAAGTCACATGACCTCGAATGTCGCCAATGTCTCCCAGTGCGCTGCCCTGGCAGCCGTGAGTGGGGACCTGACCGCCGTCGGCGAGATGCGTGAGGCCTTTGACCGGCGACGCCGGATTATTCATCGAATGCTCAATGCCATACCTGGTGTGACCTGCATCGAGCCCCAGGGGGCCTTTTACGCCTTTCCCTCGCTCAAAGGGGCACTGGGTCGCCCCATCCGGAGTCGAGCGGCGTCGACCACCCTGGAGTTGGCCGAGATCATCCTCGATGAGGTCCAGGTGGCTATCGTGCCCGGCGAAGCATTTGGAGCCCCGGGCTTCGCCCGATTGTCCTACGCCCTGTCCGATGACGATCTGGTTGAAGGAGTGAACCGGATCGACAAGCTCCTGTCCGAGGGCTGAGCGCTCCGGTTTCCTATCAAGTCCGATCCGGACCTGAAAACGGGCTGAGGCTTGTGGCCTCTGAGCAGGCGTCTGGCGACTCAGGTGTGGGTCAGTAAGGATTGGGACATGTCGCGCATTCTTGTCACCGAGGAATTGGCCCCGGCCGGATTGGCCGCCATGGCCGATGCCGGACACCAGGTGGACGTCCAGGTGGGACTTTCCCCCGAAGAGCTTGTGTCGGTCATGCCCGGGGCCCACGGGCTGGTCATTCGGTCAGCCACCAAGGTCACGGCTCAAGTAATCAAGGCAGGATCCGATCTGGTCGTGGTGGGCCGAGCCGGCATAGGACTGGACAACGTCGACACCGATGCCGCCACCAAGGCCGGCGTCATGGTGGTCAACGCCCCTCAGTCCAACATCTTGTCGGCTGCCGAGCACGCCATGGCCCTCCTCCTGGCCCAGGCCCGCAATGTGCCCCAGGCCCACTCCGCTCTAGTGGCGGGAAAGTGGGAACGCTCGAAATGGGAGGGAGTCGAGCTGCACGGAAAGACCCTCGGTGTGGTGGGGCTGGGACGGGTGGGGATGCTGGTGGCCCAGCGGGCCCATGCTTTTGGGATGCGCCTGTGTGCCTACGATCCGTTTGTTTCGGCCGATCGGGCCCGCCAATTGGGTGTGGAGATGATGGAACTGGCAGACCTGGTGGCCCAGGCCGACTTCCTCACGATTCACCTGCCCAAGACGCCACAGACCATGGGGTTGATCGGGGCCGAACTGCTGGCCAAAGCCAAGCCGGGCATTCGCGTCATCAACACGGCCCGGGGCGGGATAGTGGACGAGGCGGCGTTGGCCGAAGCCATCAACGACGGCACGGTGGGCGGGGCCGGGCTCGATGTCTTTTCCACCGAGCCATGCTTGGATTCGCCCGTATTCGGGCTCGATTCGGTGGTAGTAACCCCTCATCTGGGGGCCAGCACCCGAGAGGCCCAGGACAAGGCCGGCGTTACCATCGCCGAGCAGGTAATCCTGGCTCTCGCCGGTGAGTTCGTGCCTTTTGCCGTAAATGTCAGCGCCGGTGAGGCGTCCGAGACGGTAAGGCCCTTCCTCCCCCTTGCCGAACAGCTGGGTCGGATCATGGCTTCGCTGAGTGGGGGACTGCCCGATCGTATGGATGTCGAATACCAGGGAGCACTGGCCGATTACGACACCCGAATCCTGACCTTGAGCGTACTCAAGGGCCTGTTCGCCGGTGGCACCGAGGAGCCGGTTTCCTATGTGAATGCCCCGGCCTTGGCCGCCGAGCGAGGGCTGGAACTGAGGGAGACAAAGACCACGGCCGTGCGGGACTACGTCAATTTGGTCACCCTGCGGTCCAAGGATCATGCTGTGTCGGGGACGCTGGCCGGTATGCGGGGGGAGCCGCGCATCGTCATGGTGGACGACCACTCGGTGGAGGTACCGCCGGCCCGTCACATGCTGGTGGTTCGCAACGACGACCGGCCCGGCATGATCGGAGTAGTCGGATCGGCCCTGGGCCATGCCGGAGTGGGGATCTCCTCCATGGCCGTGGGTCCTTCAGCCGGGGCCACCACGGCACTGATGGTGCTTTCCACCGATCGCCCCGTTGCGCCCGAGGTTTTGCACGAACTCGGCGCGCAGGCGGGAATCCTGGAGGTTCACACCATCACCGTGCCGGTCTGAAAGGCGGACTACCCGCCGGACCTCCCGGCCTTCTTGACCCCGGCCTTCTTGACCCCGGCCTTCTTCGGGCTCGCTTTATTGGGGGCCGCCTTCTTTGCCACTGCCGCCTTTGCCACTGCCGCCTTTGCCACTGCCGCCTTTGCCACTGCCGCCTTTGCCACAGCCTTCTTGGCGCCTGCCTTCTTGGCGCCTGCCTTCTTGACGCCTGCCTTCTTGACGCCTGCCTTCTTGACCCCTGCCTTCTTGGCAGCAGCCTTCTTGGCAGCAGCCTTCTTGACCCCTGCCTTCTTGGCGCCTGCCTTCTTGGCGCCTGCCTTCTTGGCGCCTGCCTTCTTGACCTCGGCCTTCTTGGCCTCGACCGGAACAGCGGGGCCTCCAGGCCGGTCATCCGGCCGCGAGACCGACGGCATGACATCAGGCCAGACGCCATACGAGCGGTCATTGTCCATATTGGGTTCAGGCGTTTTCCTCAGGGACGAGAACAGCTTGAAGAGGCCGATGCCGATTCCACTCAACAGGCCCATCTTCAACCCCATCCGAAATGCTCGACGCACGGTGCCACCCCTCCTAGCTGGCGGCCCCGACGGACTCGCTCCCTTTGGGGAAGGCTAATCCCTGGGCGCGCCTTGACGTGGTCGGTTGGAGTTGTCAACATAGCAATGTGACCTGTAACCGAGCCGTTCCCACCATCCTGCTCCTTACCTGACGGCGAGCCGCCTACGTGCTCGCCACTGCCTCCTGCGCCCCCAAGGCCAGGGGGTTTTTCATTTGCTGGAGTTCAGGCTGTTGAGTTCAGACCCGTCCGACGAGAGAGGCAAGGCCATGGCTGAAAGAGTGATCATCTTCGACACAACGTTGCGGGACGGCGAGCAATCGCCGGGAATTTCCCTCGACGTGGGAGAAAAGCTCGAGATCGCCGAGCAGCTGGGTCGCCTGGGTGTGGATTACATCGAAGCCGGGTTCCCGGTGGCGAGCCAGGGGGACTTCGAAGCGGTGCAGGCCATCGCCCGGACCGTGGGGGGACCGGCTATCGCGGGACTGTCCCGGACCCAGCTTGCCGATGTTGACCGCTGCTGGGAAGCATTGCGTGATGCCGAGCGGGCCCGGATCCACGTGTTCATCTCCACCAGCCCGACCCACATGGAACACATGCTCAAGATGGATCAGGCTCAGGTTCTGGCCGAAACGCGATCGGGCGTAGCCCGGGCCCGTCACCACACCGACGATGTCGAGTTCAGTCCCCAAGACGCCACTCGCACCCCATTGGACTTCATGATCGAAGTGCTGAATGCAGCGGTGGAGTCAGGGGCGACGACGCTCAATATCCCCGACACTGTGGGCTACGGGATCCCCTGGGACTTCGGGGCCCTGATCCAGTACGTGGGAAGGAACGTGCCTGGGGCCTACGTCCTGTCCACTCACTGCCACAACGATCTGGGTCTGGCTACGGCCAACTCCCTGGCCGGCGTTCAGGCCGGGGCCCGTCAGGTGGAGGTATGCATCAACGGTCTGGGTGAGAGGGCGGGCAACGCCGCCTTGGAAGAGGTGGTCATGGCTCTCAAGATCCGTGCCGATCAGTTCCCCGGCATGGAGGTGGGAGTGAACACCCAGGAGCTGGCCCGAACTTCACGGCTGGTGGCCCGCTTGACCGGCTACCCCATCCAGTACAACAAGGCGGTGGTCGGCCGCAACGCGTTTACCCACGAGTCGGGGATCCACCAGCACGGCGTCCTGGCCGAGAGGACCACCTATGAGATCATCGAGGCCTCGGCCGTGGGCCAGGTTGGCAGCCAGATCGTGCTGGGCAAGCATTCGGGCCGCCACGCCTTTGCCGACACCCTTGCCCGGATGGGCATGTCCGTGCACGGCGATGCCCTGAATTCCGCCTTCGCCCGGTTCAAGGATCTGGCCGACCGGAAAGTGGAGATCAGCGAGGCCGACCTGGAGGCCATCGTGGCCGAGGAATTGGGCACCAGCCTGAAGCAGGCCTTCACCCTGGAGGTACTGGAGGTGGTAGGAGGGACGGTGGGAATGCCGAGAGCCAAGGTCGTGGTGAGCCGGGCCGGGACCAAGGTCGAGGCAAGCGCCGAGGGAGACGGCATGATCGATGCCGCCTGCTCGGCCCTACGCCACGCCACCGAAGTCGAGGCCAAACTCACCGGGTTCAACGTTTCCTCCGTCACCGGGGGCATTGACGCCTTGGGTGACGTGGTCGTCCAGTGCCAAGTCGACGGCGTGACCGTCTCGGGCCGAGGGGTGTCAACCGACGTGGTCGAGGCATCTGCCCGGGCCTATCTCAACGCCGTAAACCGGTTCCTGCGCATCCAGGCCCGCTCCGATCCCCGCCAGGCCGAAGTCGGTCCCTGACTTCTGAGGCCGGCTCGCCCGCACAGGGTCAGATCAGGTTGGACCTGTCAACCGGCCAGTCGGGCCGGCTCGCCTGGTTTAGACCGTCATGATCTCGGTGTCACCGATGACATCCTCGTCCAGGGCCGCGATGTCCACGTCCTGGGCCATCTCGTCCATACCGATGGGTCCTTCGGCGCGGCCCGCCAGGAACTGGCGAATAACCGAGTTGCGGGAATTGCGCATCTCCTCTTTGGACGAGAACTGGACCAAGGAGGATCGGAAAAGGACTCCCATGTAGTCGGCAGTGCGCATCACCGACGGGATGTTGTGCGTGATGATGAAGATCGTTGCCGTAGTCTCGCTGGCCACCGTGGTCACCAGATCGTCCAGGTAGGCCACCCGGACGGGATCCAATCCCGAGTCAGGCTCGTCGAAGAGGATGATCTCTGGCTCGAGCACCATGGCCCGGGCCAGGCCGGCGCGCTTCTTCATACCCCCCGAAACCTCCCCGGGCAGCTTCTTCATGTGGTCGAGCAGCCCGACTATCTCGGCATTGGACAGGACGATCTGGCGGATTTCCTTCTCCGACTTGCGGGTGTGCTCGCGCAGGGGGAAGGCGATGTTGTCGTAGATGCTCATGGAGCCGAACAGCGCCCCGTCCTGGAAAAGGACCCCGAACTTGCGCCTGATGCGGTAAAGGTCTTTCTCTCGCATACCGACGATCTGTTCCCCATCCACCCAGATCTCCCCCGAGTCGGGTCGCAACAGCCCGATGATGTTCTTGAGCAGGACGGACTTGCCCGTGCCCGAGGGGCCAAGGATGGCCGTTATCTTGCCCCTGGGCACATCGAAGCTGATGTCCTTGAGAACGGTGAACGAGCCGAAGGACTTGGTTACCCCTCGTAGCGAAATGATGGCATCGTCGGGCATCGTTACCTCCTAGGTTCGCCACAAGAAGGCGATTGTCCTGGTATGGGGCTCAGGGCTATCCTGACCCGGAAGGTGCCCGGTGTCACATCGGCGAATCAGATAGGTACCTTTTCTTACGTGAGGAGGCGGAAGGTGTCGCAGGGCAGGTCTCCCGCCCCTCAAGCCGTAAATTCAGTGACAGGGTCTGACGAATGGCAGTAGCTCAAGGCGGTATCACCGGTCGGGTGGGAAACCTCTTTCGCGAGACGGGCAACCTGTTCGCGGTGGGATTGGAGGCAATGCGCTCTATCGTGCGCAGACCCTTCCCCATCGGCGAGTTCGTCGATCAGTGCTGGTTCATCGCCAAGGTCACAACGCTCCCAGTCATCCTCATCTCAATCCCCTTCGGCATTGTTATCGCCTTGGAGGTGGGGGCCCTGCTGCAGCAGATCGGAGCGGGATCCCAGCTGGGAGCGGCCATGGTTCTGGCCGTGGTGCGGGAACAGGCTCCGGTGGCCACAGCCCTTCTCATTGCCGGCGCCGGAGGATCGGCCATGTGCGCCGACTTGGGTTCCCGGCGCATCAGGGACGAGATATCGGCCATGGAGGTCATGGCCGTCAACCCCATCCACCGCCTTGTCCTGCCTCGCATCCTCGCTGCCACGGTCGTGGCCGTCCTGCTCGACGCCGTGGTGTCGATTGCTGGTATCGGTGGAGGCTACTTCTTCGGCACCGTGGTCGGCCACGTGTCCGGGTCCAGCTTCTTCTCGTCCTTCAATGAGCTCAGCCAACTCCCCGATCTCTTCATGGCCCTGTTCAAGGCTGCCCTGTTCGGGTTCCTGGCCGGTATGGTCGCCTGCTACAAGGGTCTTTACGCCAAGGGTGGTCCCAAGGGAGTGGGGGACGCCGTCAACCAGGCCGTGGTCGTCACCTTTGTCCTGTTGTTCTTCATCAACTTCGTCCTGACCGCGGTGTACTTTAATTTCATCCCTCAGAAGGGCATATAGGGCGTGGCCCTGACCACCGGCCGCCGGCCCCAGCGGATCCTTGGTCCATTCAACCGGGGAAGCAGCCGGTTGGCCGACCTGTACGACCAGTTCTCCTTCTACGGCCAGATCCTTCGCCGCCTGCCCGACGGCTTGACCCATGGCAAAGAGATCATCGCCCTGATCTCGGACATAACCGTGGGGGCGGGAGCCTTGGTAGTTGGCGGCGGGATGTTCTTCGTCATCTTCAGCTTGAGCTTCTTCACCGGCACCGAGGTCGGCTTGGAGGGTTTCAAGGGGCTTCAACAGATCGGGGCCGAGGCGTTCACGGGGGTCATCTCGTCTTTGGCGAACACCCGGGAGATCACTCCTTTGATCGCCGGGATCGCCCTCGCCGCCCAGGTTGGCGCCGGATTCACAGCCCAGCTCGGCGCTATGCGGGTGTCCGAGGAGATCGACGCCTTGGAGGTCATGGGGGTCGACAGCGTCGGCTACCTGGTGGCCACCCGGGTATGGGCTGCCCTCATCACCATGGTGCCCCTGTACCTGGCCGCCCTGTTCGCCAGCTATCTGGCCACTGAGCTCATCGTGACCAAGTTCTATTTCCTGTCCACCGGTGTATACAAGCACTACTTCAACCTGTTCCTGCCCCCAATCGACATCTTCTACTCGTTCATCAAAGCCATGGTGTTCGCCTTGGTGGTGACGCTGGTCCACTGCTACTACGGCTTTTTCGCCACCGGGGGACCGGCCGGCGTGGGCGTGGCCGCCGGTAGGGCCATCCGGGTGTCGATCATCGCCGTGGTCGTGCTCAACATGATCATGTCGTTCGTGTTCTGGGGTGGAGCCGGGACGGCAAGGATCGTCGGTTGAAGAAGTCGTGGCGGGCCATCGCCGCCTTGGGCCTAGTGTTGGCTCTCATAGGCGTGGCCTCGGTCGCGGTCAAGGGGGCCTACGGAGCCTTTGCCCATACCTATCCGGTCAAGGGAATCTTCATTCGGGCCGGACAGGGTCTGATCCCCAGCTCCGAGGTGGAATACCGGGGCGTGAAGGTGGGCGAGGTCAGCTCCATCGGGCTCATCGACTCCGAGGCGATGGTGAAGTTGGCCATCCATGACAACTTCTCCGTGCCCGTCAACGCCCTGGCCACGGTCCGCCCCAAGAGCCTGTTCGGGGAGGAGTTCGTCGACCTGACCTTCCCCACGGGCCAGTCCGGTCCCTACATCCCCTCAGGTGGGCTCCTGCGCCACACTTTTGTGGCGGGCCAGATCGGGAATCTGATCGATCACGCCACCCCGCTGTTCCAGCAGATCAACCCCACCGATCTGCAGACCCTCATCACCAATCTGGACGCCGGCGTCTCAGGCCAGGGGCAAGCCATTGCCGCCTCGATCGACGACGGGACCAAGCTGGCCGCCCTGCTGTCGGACACCATCACGGCCCAGACCCAGGCCTTGGACTCTTTCAGCCGCTTCCAGGCTGTCCTGGCCAACACCGGGCCCTTGTTCAATGCCATCGCCGCCAATTCCAACCAGGCCCTCCCCGTCCTCAACGCGGCCGAGGCTTCGTTCCAGCATCTGTTGGAGACCCTCCAGCCCCTGGCCGACAATGTTGCCGCCCTGCTGGCCAATTACCGGCCCGACATCAACACCATCTTGGTGGCGGGCGACAACGTGACGCGGGTTCTGGTGGCCAACCAGCAAAATATCTCGGACCTCATCCACGGCCTTTACCGCTACTTGTACAAGATTGGTACCGGGGCCAGCTCCGAAACGCTGGCCAACGGCTCCAAGTTCGCTTACTTCAAGGCGTTCATCCTCTTTGACGACGTAAAGAACCTGATCTGCGGGCTCCTGTCGCCCACCCAGCCCGGCCTGGGCGCCACCTTGGCCCCGCTGGTGTCGGCCCTCAATAGCGCCAACTCACCGCTGGACTGTTCGGTGCGGTCCACTCCTGCCCCCACCGGGCCCTCTCCGGGGCCACCCACACCACCGGCGGTGGCCAAGACGGCCTCGCCGTCGGCCCTGACCCAGGCGTTGGCCAACCAGGCCAACACGATGCTGGGGACGCCTCAGGTCCCCATCCTGGGTTCGGTGGGCTCCATGATCAACGCCTTGTTGGGGCGCCCATGAAGAAGATGTCCAAGGGCACGGGTCGCTCGGCTATCAAGTTCGCCATCTATGGCGTCGTCTGCCTGGTCGCCCTGTTCCTGCTTGCTCGCCAGATCGGCAACATCTCGTTTTTCTCCCACCGGGTCGGATTTGCAGCCCAGCTCCCCGACGCCACGGGTCTTCACCCCAGCGATGACGTCAAGATCGCCGGGGTCACTGTTGGACAGGTCTCCTCGGTCACGGTCCAGCATGGCTACGCCCTGGTGAAATTCTCAGTGGACAAATCCCAGGCTGCCCAACTCCGGTCCAGTACCCAGGTTGGACTGCGCTGGCGCAATGTGCTCGGTTTGAAGTACCTGTACCTGTACCCCGGGAGCACTGGGGCCGACATGAAGCCGGGCGCGGTCATCCCCCTGTCCCAGGCCGTGTCCAGCGCCGACATCGGCGCCTTTCTGAATGCCCTCGGGCCATTCCTGTCGGCCATCAATCCGCAGGAGGCCAATGCCTTTGTGGCCGCCATACTGGGAGGACTGCAGGGCAATGAGGCCCAGGTAACAAGCCTGTTGGGCAACACCGCATCATTGTCGAGCACCCTGGGTGGCCTAGACACCCAGGTGGGCAGCGTCATCACCAACCTGACCACGGTGCTCGAGGCCCTGGCCAGCCGGAACAGCGACCTCAACAACATCATCACCAACCTGACCTCGGCTTCTCAGATCCTGTCCAACCGCAACGACGCCCTGCAAGGGGCGGTCGTCAACTTCGGCCAGCTGGCCGGGCAGTTCAAGAACCTCATCAGCACCAACCGGGGCAACCTCGACGGCTTCATCAACAACCTGCAGAGCGTGACCAACGTACTCAGCCAACACCACGCCGACCTGGCCAAGGGTCTGGCCACCCTCACCACCGGGTTTGCCCCCTACCAGGAGATATCCAACTACGGACAGTGGTTCCAGGTGCGGGTGGTGTACCTGTGCCTGGCCAACGAGACCACGTGCAGCTACGAGCAGCCCTTGAGCGGTTCCAGCCCCTTGCGCCCCGCGTCCGCCTCGGGCTCGGCCAAGACGGCCTCGGTTTCTCCGATCCCGTCGGGACCGGCGACGCCGCACACGTCGGCAGGCCTACCCGCGGCTCCCCATTCGATGTTCACCCCCCAAGCCCCGTCACTGGGCGGGATTTACGATTTTGCCTCGTCGGCGAATCCGGTGCCATGAAAGCCTTCACGGAGCG
This sequence comes from Acidimicrobiales bacterium, assembly GCA_050742455.1. GTDB lineage: Bacteria > Actinomycetota > Acidimicrobiia > Acidimicrobiales > JBOGIG01 > JBOGIG01. The sequence continues at coordinate 82,124 of JBOGIG010000004.1, read as the reverse complement.
CAATCCCTACATCATCGGTGGCGTCGCCATCGCCGTCATTCTGGCCTTCACCGCCGCCGGCCTGTTCTTGACCAAGTCACTATTCACGGGTTCTTATCCGATGTCGGCCGTCTTTGCCGACTCGGCCGGGCTGCGCAGCGGCGACCAGGTCATGGTGGCCGGGGTGGCCAGTGGGACGGTTACCTCCATCAAGCTGGAGAATGGCAAAGTCCGGGTGGGCCTGAATGTCAACAGCGGTATAAAGCTCCCGGTCGATTCCACCGCCGCAGTCCATGTCGAGACCCTGCTCGGTACCAAGGATGTGAAGCTCATCGCTGGATCGGATTGGTCCCAACTGCTCCACTCCGGTGCTGTCATCACCAAGACGTCCACCCCGACCGAGCTCCTGACCCTGCAGAATGAAGCTGTCCCCGTTCTAAATGGCGTGGACTCCAAGTCGTTGAATGCGCTGTTGACCGAGCTCACCGCTGTGACCCGGGGCCAGGCCGGTAACGTAAGCCAGATCATCGGGGGGCTGAACAAACTGACCTCGACCGTGGACCAGCGTACGGCCGAGGTCAAGACCCTCATCGATGCGGCCAACACGCTCTCGGGCACGCTGGCAGCCAAGGACCAGCAGCTGCTCAACATTGTGGACAATCTCAACGTGGTGTTGGGCGGTCTCAATCTGCGCAAGACCCAGCTAGCCCAGTTCATCCAGCAGGCCGATCAAGCCGCGGCTCAGACCTCGAGCCTGGTCGGGGCCAACAAGGACAAGCTCAACGCCATCCTGGCAGAGCTGAATACCGACCTCAACATCGTCAACCAGCACCAGGTAGACCTGGCCCAGGGAATCGCCGCCGTGACCTCGGCCGTCCAGGGCTTCGCCTCGATCGGGTACTCGGGACCGGCCAACACCCCAACTCCGTGGGCCAACATCTTCACCAGCCTGGCCGGACCACTGGGCTATGACGCCATATTTGGCTCTTGCGGCGAATTGGACTCCATCCTCAACCAGGTGCTCGGACCCGATCCCCTGCCCTGTAGCCAACGCACCGGTCCCATCGCAGGACAGCCATCTTCGGGCGCCCCGACGCCCGCCTCGGCGTCAGCCCCTACGGCACGGTCGGCCGCCCCCGGGGGAGGCTCGCCTCGCACTGCCGCGGGACAGCCCGGTCCCACTCCCACCGGGTTTTCCCCCTTGGGGTCGCTGATGTCCGCATTGGCCGGGAGTAGCAGGTGAGACGGCGGAATCGCTCCCGCCTGGGCTGGTCGGGTCTGGCTGTGTTGGTCGCAGTGGCCACCCTGAGCGCGGCCTGCTCCACAACCGGTGGCGCCCAGGGAGCGAGCTATACGGTAAAGGCCGACTTTGCCAGCTCGGTCGGCCTTTACCCCTCGGCTGTGGTCACTGTCCTGGGGGTGAGCGTGGGTCGCGTCACCGGGGTGGTCAACCGAGGCGATCACGTGCTGGTGACCATGACCATCAATGGGGGTAGGAACCTGGCCGCCGGCTCCCATGCCGCCATCGTGGGTCAGTCCTTGTTGGGCCAGCGCTACGTGCAATTCAGCCCGGCCTACACCGGCGGGCCGAAGATGTACCCGGGCGACACCGTTCCCCTGTCGGAGACCAGCGTGCCGGTGTCGACAGACCAGTTGCTGGCCAGCCTCAAGAAGTTCTTCGGGGGGATAGACCCCAACAATGCCGCCGCCGCCATCGACAGTCTGGCGAAGATCCTCCAGGGTCAGGGCCAGGGATTGAACGACCTCATCCACAACGCCGCGGGCACCTTGTCCCTGCTGGCGACCAAAGGCAATGACCTGGGCCACCTGGTCACCACTCTGGCCCAACTGACCGGGACCCTAAAGACCCACGACGCCGCAATTACCGCACTGGTCAACAACTACAACGCTGTCTCCGGCGTCCTGGCGGCCAACCAGGGACCGCTGGCCGACGCCATCAACCAACTGGATCAGGCTTCCATCCAGATCAATGCCGTTCTGTCGCCCAATCTGAATGGCCTACAACAGGACGTAGCCTCCATCACCACCCTGGGGCGGACCATCGACGCCAATTTGACCTACCTGGACCAGCTGGGCCAGCAGTCACCCCGCCTGTTCCAGGCGGCCAAGAACGCCTACGACCCGGTACACAATTGGCTGAACCTCAATCTGGCCATGGCCCCGGGCCAGACCACGGCCATCATCGAGGCCAGGTTGCGCGACCGCCTGGCCGGCATCTGCCGGCGCCTGGAGGCCAAGATCCCTGCCGCGGGGACCCTCCTGGAGACTCTGACCCAGTGCGGCAATCCCAACTCGAGCTTCTTCAACGGGCTCCTGCCGGCCATTCCCAACTTGTTGAACCAGCTGCCGGGTTCGACCACACCTGCTCCGGCCAATGCCGCCTCGACCGGGTCGGGCGCCACCCCGGCCTCCTTGTTCTCCAAGGGGTTGTCCATGATTCCGGGCCTGAGCAATACCCAGCGATCGGCCATTTCCACCACGACCACCTCCACCACTGCAGCCCCATCCCTGGATGCCCCGGCCCAACACCTCCTCCGCCCGCTCCCGCCGGCACAGGCGCAACAAACCCCGCAGGGGAACTGGCTCACCAACCTGTTGAAGGGAATCTTGTGATGAGCCCCCGGAGACGGGGCGCGGCTCGGAGCCAAGGCCCGCGCCGGGGCGCGGCTCGGAGCCAAGGCCGGTGCCGGGGCGCGGCTTGGAGCCAAGGCCGGTGCCCGCAGCGGCTTTGGACGGTGGCGCCGGTGGCCGCCGTCCTGGTGGCCGGATTGGGCCTCTCCGGTTGTTCGCTCGGGGGCGGACCGACAATATCGGCCAGCGCCGTGTTCAGCGACGTGAACGGTCTGTCCGCCAACGCCCCGGTCGAGTTGGCCGACGTCAAGGTGGGCAACGTCAGCTCGTTCCAGGTCGATGGGACGGGGGCCAAGGTGTACATGACCATCAATCAAAGCGCCCACGTACCGGTCAACGTCCAGGCCGATATCTCTCGGACCAGCCTACTGGGCGAGGTCTACATCGATCTGGTGCCCAAGCCCAGCCTGGTCAGCCCGGCACACACCGCCTATCTGACCAACGGCTCGGTCATCTCCGACACTCGGGTGGTTCCCGGTCTGGAGCAATTGGTCAAGGCGGGAACTGATCTGGTGGGAGCCCTCAGCGCCAACCAACTTGCCGATCTCATCAACCAGGGGGCGCAGGCCTTTGGGGGTAAGGGTCCAGAGCTGCACCAGTTGCTGGATCATCTCAACACCGTGGTGGCCGGCTACAACAGCCATTCGGCCCAGATCACCTCCCTGGTCAACAATCTGAACACGTTTTCGGCCTCACTGGCTCCCAACTCTCAGGCCAACGCCCAGGCTCTGACAAACCTGTCCACCACCATCAAGGTCCTCAATGATCAAAGCACCCGGCTGGCCAACCTTTTGAGTTCCCTCTCCGGCCTCAGCGTGCAGGGTTCGAGCATCCTGTCTGCCTACTTTCCCCAGATAACCGATCAGCTCAACGGGTTACGTTCGGTGACCCAAGCCTTGGCCAACAGCCAGTCCGACCTCGGCAACGTGCTCAAGTACCTGCCGGTGCACAACACCGTCCTGCCCTCGGGCATTGCGGCCAACTTCATCCAGGTGCTGAACGACTTCATCGTCTGTGGACTCCCCGGCGGTGGGGAGATACCCACATCACCACTCGATTCCTGCCACTACGTTCCCCAGGCGTCCCAATGATCTCTCGTCGGGTAATCGCCAACCTTGTGGCGGTCTTGGTCATCAGCGTGGCCCTGATCGGCTATGGCGTCATTACCCTCCTGCACAACCCGTTTGTGTCCGAGATGAATATCTCCACCATCCTGCCCACCACCTCGGGACTGCGAACCGGCTTCACCGTGTCAGAGAACGGGGTGGTCGTCGGCTCGGTCAAGTCCGTCAATCTCGACGCCCACGGCGTCAAGGTGGTCATGAGCATCAATCACGGGGTATCCATACCCGGCGACGTGGCCGCCAACGTGGTCCGGGCGAATCCCCTCGGCGAGCAGGCCCTGGATCTGGTCCCCCAGCACGGGGGTACCGCACCTCCGCTCCATAGCGGAGCAGTGGTGCCGATTGGTCCCCTGGGGGCGCCTCCCAATGTGGGGCAGGTCATAGACGTGGCCAACAAGCTGCTGGCCGCCATACCTACGGGCGACCTCAACACGGTGGTGCACAACCTGGCCCTGGCCTTCGCCGGACGAGCCGTGGACTTTCGTACTCTCATCAACGCCTCCGACACATTCTCTAAGGAATTCTTGAACTATCAGGCCCAGTTCAAGGCCCTCCTGGCCAACTCGCCGCCCCTGCTCGACACCTTGTCCAACTCCGGAAAGCAGTTGGTGCAGTCTCTGGTCAACACCCAGATCCTGACCAAGGTCCTGGCCGACCAGCGCTACAACCTCGTGGACCTGTTGAATAATGGGGGCAAGCTGGGGGACCTGCTGGGCACCATCGTGGCCAACGAACAGCCCAACGTGGCGTGCCTGCTGCACGATTTCGCCGCTACGACCGCGAATTTGAGCCAGCCGGCCAACCTGTTCAACCTCAACACGACCCTGGCCACCAACCAGTACTTCTTCGGTGCAGTGGACAAGACCGCCCCCTACGGGCCGACCAAGAGCCTCGGACCGGGCTCGGTGGCCCAGACCCACCAGACCGAGCTTCGAGTCCGCCTGGTCCTGCCCCCAGGCATGCCGGCGGCCTCTTCCTACTCGACGGCCACCGTTCCCAAGCAGACCCACTTGGGGGCAGCCTGCCAAACCGAGTTCGGTAACGGTGTCGGGCCCACCACCCAGGTCAATCCACCACCCGCTGCTCTGACCGCCGGGGCCGCGCCCAACCTGGTGGCCCCGACCTCGGAGGCCAGGGTGCGGGGTTCGGGAGCCGGAGCACCCCCCCTGGGCTCTGCCCCGGCTTCATTCGTACGTGGTGACAGCACCTCGATCTGGCTGATCCTCGTCCTGGCGGGCCTGCTGGTCGCCGCCCTGGTCCGCCTGCGCCCGTCCCGGGACCGCTTCTTGGCGGCTCGGGGTGATTTCCAGCGCAGGGGGCGTCATCGGATTGGTGGCGGGGTCGAGGGATTCCGAGCCGGCGCCCGGCGATCGAATGGCCCGGCCGGCAGATTCAAGAGAGACAACAAATGAAGGCGAGGGGCATCAGGTCGTGAGTGAGAAGGGCATCAGGGGAGTTCGAGTGGTGGGCACCGGCGCTGGGCTTGAGGATGCGCCTGGGTCGGAGATGCCGGGCGGTGATCCGACAGGCGTTTCCGGGCCGGGTTCCGGGCCCGAAGCCGACTCCGGGCCGGGCTCGAGGCCGGTAGCGACCCAGACGGGGGATGGGTCCGACAAGAAGCCGAGGCGGCGGTTCAGGCGATGGGCCGAGGCCCGCAGCGCCATGGGATGGCGGCTGGTGGTGCTGGCCGTGGTGGCCGTGCTGGGACTTGCCGGGACCATCGGCTTCGGCCTGGCCTGGTACAACAACTACAGCAGTTCCAACAACGTGGCAGCGGCCAAGGTACAGGCCCAGAGTTTCATCATCGCCCTCACCAATTTTGATCCCTCCACGCTCGATGCCGACTTCAACAAGATCCAGAGTCTGGCCACTGATCCCTTTGCCGGCCAGGCTCGTCAGTTCTTCGGCACCGACATTCGCAAGAAGCTGCTGGGGGCGGCGTCGGCCAGCCGGGGCGAGATCCGGTCGTTCTACGTCCAATCGGCCACGGGAAACACGGTCGACTTCTTTGCCGTAGTGGATGAGACCATCATCAACAACCAGATCAAAGCCCCAGTGGCCGACGAGCTTCGCCTGGTGGTGGAGATGAAGGACACTTCGTCCGGGTGGCGCGTGGCCAATGTCAACGTCCTACAGGCCCCGCCGAGCACAACGTCTTCGGGACACGCACCCTCATCGACCACCCCCACCACCCCTCCCGCCGGCACTACGGCCACGACGCCTCCCGCCACCACACCAACGACCACGCATAAATAGCACCCGTGGTTCGGGGCAGGCTGGCCTAGGCCGAAGTGCTAGGCAACCACGACGGGCGGTGAGCTTCGTAGGCACCGATCTGATCGGCGAATTGCTCGGTGATGCCGATGTCGTCAAGGCCCTCAAGAAGGCGGTGACGGGTGAAGTCGTCCAGGACGAAAGGTGCCTCGATGTCGGCGCCGGGTACCAGTACCACCCGATTCTCGACGTCAACCGTGATCTCCAGGGTGGAATCGGCCAGCACGGCATCGAGAATGGCCCGTCCCTGGGCCGGAGAAACCTCGGCCGGGATCAGGCCGGACTTGGTCGAATTGCTGCGGAATATGTCGGCGAAGCGAGGTGAGATGACAGCGCGAAAGCCATAGTCCACGAGGGCCCAAACGGCATGCTCCCGGGACGAACCGGTTCCGAAGTTCGGGCCGGTCACCAAAATGTTGGCGCCAGCGTAATCCAGGTGGTTGAGGACGAAGTCCCGATCGTCACGCCAATCGGAGAACAGGCCGGCCCCAAAGCCGGTCCGCTCTACCCGCTTGAGCCAATCGCTGGGGATGATCTGATCGGTGTCGATGTCGGACCGGTCCAAGGGCACGGCCCGGCCATTGAGGACTCTGATTGGTTCCATGGCGGAAATTGCTCCTGTTCGGTTCAATCCAGGTCATCGGGTGCACACAATCGTCCGGCCACCGCGGTGGCCGCCGCCACGCCGGGCGATACCAGGTGTGTGCGACCTCCCCGGCCCTGGCGCCCTTCGAAATTGCGATTGGACGTGGAGGCGCAGCGCTCGCCCACGCTGAGCTTGTCTGGGTTCATGGCCAGACACATGGAGCAGCCCGGCTCCCGCCAGTCGAATCCCGATTGGCGAAATATCCGATCGAGTCCCTCTGCTTCGGCTTGGGCCTTGACCCGGTGTGACCCAGGCACGACCAGAGCCCGCAGGCCGGAGCGCACCCGACGACCGTCGAGAACGGCCGCCGCCGCCCGCAGGTCCTCGATGCGGCCGTTGGTGCACGAGCCGATAAAGACGGTATCGACGGGGATCTGACGCATGGGAGTCAGGGCCTTGAGGCCCATATATTCGAGGGCCCGGGCCGCGGCTTCCCTTTCTGCGGGAGTGTCGAAGCTGTCAGGGTCGGGGATCACCTCGCCGATCGGAACCACCTGGGCCGGGTTGGTGCCCCAGGAAACGTGCGGAGCGATGCCTGAGGCGGGGAGGGCGACCTCGGTGGCGAAGGATGCCCCCTCATCGCCGGCCAGGGAGCGCCAGTCATCGACAGCCTGATCCCAGGCCCGTCCCGAGGGTGAGTGCCGCCGCCCTTCCAGGTAAGAAAAGGTGACGTCGTCGGGGGCCACCAGGCCCGCTCGAGCTCCGGCCTCGACGCTCATGTTGCACACCGTCATGCGGCCTTCCATGCTCAGTGCCCGAATGGTCGAACCTTGGTATTCGATGATGTGGCCGATGCCCCCGCCGGTGCCGATGTGTCCGATGATGGCGAGGATCACATCCTTGGCGACCACTCCGGGAGCCAGGGCACCTTCTACCGTCACCGACATGGTGGCCGGGCGGGCCTGGGGCAGGGTTTGCGTGGCCAGTACGTGCTCCACCTCGCTGGTGCCTATACCGAAGGCCAGGGCGCCAAAAGCCCCGTGGGTATCGGTATGGCTGTCGCCACACACGATGGTCATGCCGGGCTGTGTCAGCCCCTGTTCGGGGCCGATGATGTGGACGATTCCCTGGTCCCGATGTCCCATGGGATAGCAGGTGATACCGAACTCGGCGCAGTTCTGGGCCAGCACGCTCAGTTGCTTGGCCGAGATGGGATCGGCCACCGGCTTGTCGATGTCGGTGGTGGGCACGTTGTGGTCAGCCGTAGCCAGGGTCAGGTCCGGGCGGCGAACCCCCCGTCCGGCCAGGCGGAGGCCCTCGAAGGCCTGCGGGGAGGTGACTTCGTGGATCAGATGCAGGTCGATGAACAACAGGTCCGGTTCTCCGGCCTTGGAATGCACCAGGTGGCGTTCCCATACCTTGTCGCTCAGGGTCTTGGCGTCGCTCAGAGTCCTGGCGCCGCTCGGAGTCCTGGCGCCGCTCGGAGTCCTGGCCCCGACCGGAGTCCTGGCGCCGCTCGGATCGGCGAGATTATTGGGGCCGGCACTCATGGCGTGATCCTAATGGCCCGCCTCACCTCTCGGATCCTACGTGGACTCGGGCGGTTCTGATGCTCAGCGGCCACCCGACTTCTTGGTCCCGACGTTGCCCCGGCGACGCGACCGGCTTTCTGGTCCAGGCCTGGATGGGGCCTTGGAGCTGTTGGAGCGATGGTCCAGGCTGGGCCTGGAGACCGTCTTGCGGTCGCCCATGGTCTTGTTGGCTCGGGTGGTCTTGTTGGCTCGGGTGGTCTTGTTGGCTCGGGCCGGGGGCACCGGTCGACGTGGGGCCGGACTGTGGCCGACCTTGGGCCTCGGGTTGGGCGCGTCGATCGGCGTGATCGCCGCCCAGGGATCGGTCCCGTCGCGCAGGGAGTTGACGTCGGGTGTCGCCAGCCCCCGCGCCATGCCCAGGTCGGACTGCATCTTGCGGGCGGCCTTGGCTCCCTCCGCCGGGATGAAGCTGACGACATGGCCCCGAGCCCCAGCCCGAGCGGTGCGACCGGAACGATGGATGTAGTCCTTGTGATCGTTGGGCGGATCGAAGTGGACTACGGCGCCCACCCCCTCCACGTGGATCCCCCGGGCCGCCACATCAGTGGCCACCAGGGCCCGAACCCGGTGATTGGCAAATGCGGCCAAGGCCCTTTCCCGCTGGGCCTGGCTTCGATCTCCGTGGATCGCCGCCGCACTCACACCGGCCGCGTTGAGTTGCTTGGCCAGGCGGTCGGCGCCGTGCTTGGTACGACAGAACACCATGCTCGGTCCGGCGGCCGAGATCAGCTCAGTGCAAAGTCCGAGGCGCTCGGTCCGGTCCGTCTTCCAGAAGTGGTGTTGGGCCAAGTCGATGTCGTCGTCGTCTGCCTGTGCCTCGTGGCGGGCCGGATCGGTCTGGTAGCGGCGGACCAGCACATCGATCTCGCCGTCCAGGGTGGCTGAGAACAGGAGGGTCTGACGATTCTTCGACACCTGATCCAGGATCTTTTTGACCTCGGGCAAGAAGCCCATGTCGGCCATGCGGTCGGCCTCGTCGAGGACGACAAAGCCAACCGAGGACAGCCTGAGTTGACCACGTTCGATCAGGTCTCCGAGTCTTCCCGGACAGGCCACGGCGATGTCCACACTCTGACGCAGAGCCTTGAGCTGCTCGCCGAAGCCGACCCCACCATAGAAGGAAGCAACCCGACGACCGCGGGCTCGGGCCAGGGGCTCGATGGCTCGCTGGACCTGAGCGGCCAGCTCGCGTGTGGGGACCAGTACCAGGGCGGTGGGATGGTGGGGCTTGGCTCGGGGAATGCGCGCGGCCATGGGGATCGCGAAGGCCAGGGTCTTTCCTGATCCCGTCGGGGCTTTGCCACAGATGTCTCGTCCAGCCAGCGAGTCGGGCAGGGTGGCTTCTTGGATGGGAAAGGCCGAGGTGATGCCGTTCTCGGCCAGGCAGGACGAGATGTCCTCGGGAACGCCGAGGTCGGTAAATGTGCGTGTCAAGATGACTCCATCGGTCCGAGGGCCGTTGACGGGCGCCAGGGATGGGTAGGCGGGGTGGGTGGTCGGTGCTAAGTGGGCACGACCTGAACCACTAGGCGGCGCCTTGCCCAGGCGTATTCAAACACCGGGGCGGAGCATCAATGCTAGCAGGTCAGCTCCCTACCTCGACGATCTCGACCCGCAGGCTGCCTCCTGGGGCCTCGTAGGTGATGGTGGAACCGGCCTGCCGACCGATCAGGGCCTGGCCCAGGGGGGACCCGGGTGAGATGACCCCCAGCCCGTCGCGGCGCTCCTCGATGGAGCCGATCAGAAAGCGCTCCACGTCATCGTCGCCCTCGTAACGCAGGGCCACCACCGTCCCGGTGGCGACCGCTCCATCCGAAGCCTCGTCCGCATCGACGATCTCCGCGTCCTTGAGTATGGCCGCGAGCTGGCGGATCCTGGCCTCCATCTTGCCCTGGGCGTCCTTGGCCGCGTGGTAGTCGCCGTTCTCGCTCAAGTCCCCGAGGGCCCTTGCATCCTCGATGGCCCGGGCAATGTCTATCCGGCCCACCGTGGTCAGGTTTTCCACCTCGGCCTGGAGCCGGTCGAAGGCCTCATGGGAAAGCTGGGTGGGAGTCACCGAACCAAGATTAGCGGCGACCTCGACCATTCTTGACTCGAACAGGCCCATGGGTGACAATGTCCCCATGTTTATTGCCATGCCATCGGGTCAGGTAGGCATTATCGGCTAGGCGCTCACCCGAATTGGTGTGCGCCTCAACGACCGTCCACCAAGTGGGCGGTTTTTCATATTCAGGCGTAGTTTCGTCCCGCGGCGGCAAACCCAGGAGGCTCGAAAATTTGACGAATCAGCAATTGGACCCGGCTGACCCGGCCGACCCGGCTGACCCGGCGAGGCGCGGACCTCATCGGGTCGGCGTCATCGGGGGCGACGGCATAGGCCCGGAAGTGGTGGCCGAGGCCATGAAGGTCATAGAGGCGGTGGGGGTAAAGTTGGATGTCACCGAGTTCGACCTCGGGGCGGACCGATTCGTGCGCACCGGCGAGGTGCTTGACGACGACGTCCTGGACGAGCTGCGAGGACTCGACGCCATCATGCTCGGTGCGGTGGGGCCGCCGGTGGGCAGCAGGGCGGTGCCGAGCGGGACCCTGGAAAGAGGCCTATTGCTGCGGATGCGGTTCGAGCTCGACCTGTATATCAACCTTCGACCCTTTACTGCGTTCAAGGACGACGGTGAGGTGGACTTCGAGCTGGCCGTGGTGAGGGAAAATACCGAAGGGGCATATGCGGGTGAAGGGGGCTTTCTGCGCCGAGGCACTCCCTACGAGATCGCCACCCAAGGCTCGGTCAATTCCCGGCATGGAGTGGAGCGCTGCATCCGCTACGCCTTCGCCCTGGCCCGGTCGCGATCCCGTCGCCACTTGACCCTGGTGCACAAGACCAACGTGTTGACCTATTCCGGCGATCTGTGGCAGCGGACCTTCGACGAAGTGGCCCCCGATTTCCCCGACGTCGCAACGTCGTATAACCATGTCGACGCGGCTTGCATCTACTTGGTCGAGGATCCCCACCGCTACGACGTCGTGGTTACTGACAATCTGTTCGGGGACATTCTCACCGACCTGGCCGGTGCCGTATCTGGGGGGATCGGTCTGGCGGCCTCGGCCAACCTCAACCCCGATCGGACCGGGCCGAGCCTGTTCGAGCCCGTACACGGTGCGGCCCACGACATCGTCGGCACCGGCCGTGCCAATCCTCTGGCCGCCATCCGCTCGGCGGCGATGATGCTGGACCATCTGGGCGAGTCGGCCGCCGCCGACCGGGTGCTCGTCGCTGTCCTTCAATATGCAGCCGAACATCGGCGCGCAGCGGTTCCATCCACAACTTCCACATCCGAGATCGGCGATGCCATCGCCCGTAAGCTCTGAACCTAGAAAGGTCGGACAACATGCCCATCACCCCCACCCCGAAAATCTGGATGGATGGAGAGCTGGTCGACTGGGAGTCGGCCACGGTCCATATTCTCACCCACACCTTGCACTACGGGTCGGGGGTGTTCGAGGGGATCAGGGCCTATCCGACAGCTTCGGGACCTGCCGTGTTCAGGTTGAGCGACCACATCACCCGACTTCTGGACTCGGCTCGGATCTTTCTTATCGACGTCCCCTTCTCCCACTCCGAGATCGTGGCTGCCACCAAGTCGGTGGTGGCATCCACTGGGTTGGACTCGTGTTACATACGACCCATCGTGTATTTGGGCTACGGCGAGATGGGCCTCAACCCGCTGCCCTGTCCGGTGAAGGTCTCGGTGGCCGCCTGGCCGTGGGGGACGTACCTGGGCGACGAAGGCGTGGCAAACGGCATCAGGGTCAAGGTCAGCTCCTGGCAACGCCACGATCCCAACGCCTGCCCTCCAGCGGCCAAGGGCACGGGGATGTACATCAATTCGTCCATGGCCAAGATCGAGGCCCTGAAGGCCGGCTACGACGAGGCGGTTCTCCTCAGCCCCCAGGGCTACGTTTCTGAGTGCACCGGCGAGAACATCTTCGTGGTGCGGGGCGGGCGAATTCTCACCCCGCCTGTTTCGGCTGGAGCCTTGGAGGGGATCACCCAGGCCTCGGTCATGACCATCGCCTCGGACCTGGGCTTGAAGGTCGAGGTGGGCAACATCTTGCGCAGCGATCTATATACGGCCCAGGAGGCCTTCCTGTCGGGAACGGCGGCCGAGGTCGTGCCCATCAGCTCAGTGGACGACCGCCCGGTGGGCGATGGCAGACCGGGACCCATGACCCGGGCCATACAGGAGACATACCACGGTGCCGTGCGGGGTGAGATCGACCGCTACAAGGACTGGTTGGAATATGTGTCCTGATCCGGGAGGCGACCCAGCCCCTCATGACCCCGGGCTCCGCCATGATGCTGGGCTCCGCCATGATGCTGGGCTCCGCCATGACCACGGGCACGAAGATGGTGGTGGTGGGGTCCGATCGAGCGGATTGGCCGGCGGCGGACACGTCGACGTGGCCATGCTTTCGGGCGTCTTGACCCCGCGCTCGGTCGAGATATACGACACCACCTTGAGGGATGGAAGTCAGCAGGAGGGCCTGTCCCTCAGCGTCGACGACAAGTTGAGGGTAGCCGAGCAGCTCGACCACCTGGGAGTGGCATACATCGAGGGTGGTTGGCCTGGCGCCAACCCCAAGGACGTCGAGTTCTTTGCCCGGGCCGGTACCGAGTTGGATCTCAAGGTGGCCACACTGGTGGCCTTCGGCTCCACCCGACGCCCGGGGGGACGAGCCCACGATGATGAGGTGCTGCGCCACCTGGTCCAAGCCGGCACCGAGGCAGTGTGCATCGTGGCCAAGTCTTCCGAGCTCCATGTCACCGAGGCCCTGCGATCGACGTTGGACGAGGGTGTGGCCATGGCTCGTGAGTCGGTGGAGTTCCTTCGCTCGCAAGGCCTACGGGTATTTTTTGATGCCGAGCACTTCTTCGACGGGTACAAGGCCAATCCCGACTATTCGCTGCGGGTAATCGCCGCTGCGGAGGAGGCCGGGGCCGAGACGCTGGTCCTGTGCGACACCAACGGCGGAACCCTTCCCCATGAGGTAGAAGAGATAATGACCAAGGTGCGGGCCGAGACCTCGGCCGACCTGGGGGCCCACTTTCACAATGACGGGGGCTGTGCCGTGGCCAACACCCTGACTGCAGTGAGGTTCGGGGCCGGCCAGGTCCAGGGCTGCGTCAACGGCTACGGAGAACGCACCGGCAATGCGGACCTCTCCGCCACCATTCCCAACCTGACCCTCAAGATGGGTATAGCAACCATCCCCCCCGAGCGCTTGGAGCTCATCACCGCCGTCTCCCACCACATTTCTGAGCTGGTCAATATCGCCCCCAACCCGCAGCAGCCTTATGTGGGTGGATCGGCCTTTGCCAACAAGGCCGGCCTGCACACCTCGGCAATCGTGCGGCGATCCGATGCCTACGAGCACGTGTCTCCTGACGCCGTCGGCAACGGTGCCCGTTTCGTGGTCAGCGAGATGTCCGGTCGCTCCACGCTGGTCCTCAAAGCTGCCGAGCTGGGCCTTGAGGTAGACGGCGAAGCATTGACCACTGTGTTGGAACGGCTCAAGGTGCTGGAGCACCAGGGCTACCACTTCGAGGTGGCCGATGGCTCCTTGGAGCTGTTGATGCGGTCGGCCACGGGGTGGTCCCAGGACTTCTTTTCCCTTGAGTCATTTCGGGTCATCACCGAGCAGCTCAGCGGGGTGGACGGGGTATCCACCGAAGCCACTATCAAGGTGTGGGTGGGGGGCGAACGGGTGGTGGCCACGGCCGAGGGCAACGGCCCGATCAACGCCTTGGACGGGGCTCTGCGCCGGGCGATCGGATCGCGTTTTTCCGTTCTGAGTGACCTTCACCTAACCGACTACCGGGTGAGGGTATTGGACACGTCCAAGGGCACCGGGGCCGTTACCCGGGTCTTGCTCGACTCCACCGACGGAACCCGGTCCTGGTCCACCATCGGGGTGTCGGAAAACATCATCGAGGCATCCTGGCAGGCTCTGTGTGATTCAATCGTGTTTGGCCTGCTGCACAGTGCTGACCAAGAAAACAGTGCTGACCAAGAGAACAGTGCTGACGAGGAGCCATGACCCAGCCGGATTTTGTCCCCATCCTGGACGCCGATCGAGTTCGGCCCACCGACCGGCTGGCCGTGCCGGACCCATGGTGGGCTGACCGGGTGGCCGAGATACGCACGCTGACCCAGCCCCAGGGAGAAATGTTCGGGACCAATGGCCCGGACCAGGGGTACGCCCTCCGCCTGGCTGAGCGATTCGATGACCAGTTGGTGCTGTCCGACGGGGAGTCCGCCTCTGACGTTCGAGCCGGAGGGACGGCCACGGCCCTGCGCCGGGCGGCTCACTTCGGTCGGGCCCCGGTCATATACGACCTGCGCTGGGCCTTCGAGGTATGGGGAGTGCTCGGCAATGCTCCTCAGGAACTGGTTACATACCGGATGGGCTTCTTCGCCGGGTGTGCGCACGATTACCTGGAGCGGCGCACCCTGGCTTCCCGGGTGGCCGCCGACAGCCTGGTGCTGGGACCGGGGGTGGTCCGGGACCGGGTGTCATCGGGGCAGTGGCGGGGTCTGTTCGTCCCGGCTTAGGGCCGCTAACGTCGAGGCCATGGCCAGCGGCGTACAAACGACAGAGCTTCAGGCAGGGGAGTTCACTTTCAAGGTGCGCCAGGCCGGACCCCAAGGCGCACGACCGGTGTTCCTTCTGCACGGCTTCCCCGAGACTTCGTGGTCGTGGCGTCACCAGATGCATCACCTGGCCGAGGCCGGCTTCTCGGTCCTGGCCCCGGATCAGAGGGGCTATTCCCCCGGGGCCCGGCCGACCGCGGTCCAGGCCTATCGGGCGGTCGAGCTGGTGGGAGATGTCATCGCCATGGCCGACGCTTTGGGCTGGGCTCGATTCGACGTGGTCGGCCACGACTGGGGAGGAGCTGTGGCCTGGCAGCTGGCCGGTCGCCACCCGGACCGGATCAGAACCCTGACGGTGGTGTCCACCCCTCATCCGGCCGCCTTTGCCTCGGCCCGGGGTGCGGGGGGGGACCAGGCTGAGCGGTCCTCCTACATGGACTTCTTCCGCCAGGAGGGTGTGGCCGAACGCAGGCTGTTGGATGATGACGCCGCCGGTCTGCGCAACATGTATCCGCTTACGGGCATGGTGGGCCAGGACATCGAAGAGTACATAGAGGTCCTAGGCGAAGCTGGAGCCCTCACCGCCGCCCTCAACTGGTACCGGGCCATGTCGGCCGGGGACGGCGTTGGCCTCGGTCCCATTACGTGTCCCACCCTTTATGTGTGGAGCAACCAGGATGTCGCTTTGGGCCGTGAGGCGGCCGAGGCCACCGAGTCCTGCGTCGAGGGGGCCTACAAGTTCGTGGAACTGGACGGCGTGAGCCACTGGGTGCCCGAGGATGCCCCCGACCGCCTCAATGAGTTGCTCCTCGACCATCTCCGAAGCTACGCCTGAAGGGGACGGGCCTGAGTCGACTAGGCGGGTCGGAGCCATGGCCGAGTCGTGGCGGCACCGTCGCCGGCGTTTACAGGTACATCAAATGGTTCCCCTTCGAGCGGTTTGTGCGCACGGTCGATGAGGGTGGATCGATCGCCAGATCGACCATCTGACGTTGGTTGCCAAAGGGTGCCCGCGAACCATAAGGCTGACTATCCACGCGTGCTGGCGAGCTTTCGGCCGGCACAAATGAGAAGACTCTCGTGGTACGGGCGCGCCACGAGTTGGACGCCGATTGGCATTCCCGTCGACCCGAGCGCACCGGGCACGGTGAGCGCTGGACACCCGAGCAGCGTCCATAGCCGATTGAAGCGAGGTGCGCCGGTCGAGGACAAGCCTTCGGGAGCCTCACCAACGGCTGCTGGCGTGACGATGACATCCGCAGTACCAAACAATGACTCGAGGGTCTCAGGGGTGCGAGCCCGGACGGCGCGGCGCAACACGAGCAGGTACTCCTCGAACTCGATCTGAGCACCCCTGTCGAGGATCTCGCATAGCTCGTTTGAGAGGAGTTCGGGGTGAACGGTCCGCTCCCAGGCGAGTGAGCGGGCACCTTCGTAGGCCTGGACGACGGACAGATCCTCGGCGAGCCCAGCGAAGGCCTCCGGGAGCTCGCGAGGCTTCGCATCGAGGCTCACGGCCGCCTGTTCGACGACTTCTTTACAGTCGTCTTCTGCACCATCCCAAAGATCCGTCCGGACGAGGACGAACGAGGGATCTAAGTCGTCTGCTACCTGGGCCCGGCCGCTGAGCGCGGCATATGCAACGTCTAGGACGTCGAAGTCTCGTGCGAAAATCCCGATGGTGTCGAGCGACGGTGAGATCTGCTTCGTTCCCGCCGTTGGCAAGAGGCCAAAGGTAGGCTTCATGCCGAGCACCCCGCAGAAGCTTGCCGGGCGGATGACTGAGCCGGCCGTCTGCGTCCCGAGCGCGATGTCGACCATTCCGGCGGCGACTGCAGCTGCTGAGCCGCTAGAAGACCCTCCGGGAGTATGCGTGATGCGGTGGGGATTAGTGGTGCGGCCCGGAGTGACCCATGCCAACTCTGCGGTGACCGTCTTCCCGAGCACGACTGCGCCGGCTGCGCGCAGTAGCGACACGACAGCGGCGTCAGCGCGGGGTCGGTGGCCGAAATAGATCGGCGATCCGTACTCGCTTGGCTGATCGGCGGTATCGAAGATGTCCTTCACGCCGAGAGTCAGGCCAGAGAGTGGCCCGCGTGGTGCACACTGGGCCTCTTCACGGGCTCGGTCCGCGTCAAGGTACGCCCAGCCGTGCACTTCGTGTTCGCGTTCGGCTACCACCCCGAGTGCGACCTCGATGGCATCCGAAGGGGAGGAGGTCGGTTTCACATTGGTCAGGGTAAAGCCTTGCTGGCGGCCATGGTGTCTCTAACATCCGGGCCACGTCCCAAATCCAGCGGGGACAAGGCGTCGTTCTGCCAGTGCACCCAGGTTGGAGGTGCAACCTCATCTCGGGGGCTGGAAGGCCCGGGTCGTTCGCCTCTCGGCCTGGGTCGGCCGTGGTGGCAGGTCCATCCGACCAGGGAGTGGGCCCGCGCCGAGTACCGTTTCGCCGGGGCCACGAGCCGGTCGGGCGGGCCGGGAGGAAGGGCTGCATGAATAACACCGAGCCGGAATCACTGACCGTCGTCGACGACGATGGCGTGAACGTATACGTCTATCGGTGGCGTCCGGATGGCGCGGCCAAAGGTGTGGTGCACGTGGCCCACGGCATGGGTGAGCACGCCCGCCGATACGACCGGGTGGCCCAGGGCCTTAATTCAGCCGGTTACACCGTTTACGCCGATGACCACCGGGCGTCGGGCCGGACTGGGGCAGAAGGCAGCGGTCTGGGGGACCTGGGTCCGGGCGGCATGGCGGGGGCTCTCGAATCTCTTCATGTCGTTACTGCTCATGCAGCCGGCCAGGAAAATGGGCTCCCCCTCTTCTTGCTGGGCCACAGTTGGGGGTCGTTCCTGGCCCAACGGGTAGCCGACCGGTGGGGATCGGAGTTGGCCGGGCTCATCCTCTCGGGCTCGACTTTGCTGACTATGGATTACCTGTCACTCGAAGACCCCAACACCCAGTTTGAGCCGGCGGCAACCCCCTATGACTGGCTCAGCCGCGATCCCGCTGAGGTTCAGCGCTACATCGAGGATCCGTGGTGCGGGTTCGAAGTCGCTTTCGACGTCGGTGAGCTGCTGCATCTGGGTGGTCCCCCCGCGCCCGGGATTCGCCCGGACCTGCCCATCCTGATTCTCAATGGCAGCGCAGATGCCGTTGGTGGGTTCAGCGGGGGAGGGGCGGCCCTGGCTAGGACGTACGGGGAACTCGGCGTGGCCGATGTTACCTACCTTGGCTACGAGGATGCGCGCCACGAGCTGTTCAACGAGATCAACCGGGTCCAGGTCCTGGCCGATGTCGTGGCCTGGTTGGACCACCACACCCCTTGACCGGGCAGACTGCCCCACCGCCCGCCCTCGCCAGTGGCCGAGTTCTCTTGCGCCCGTGGCGCCCCGACGACCGGGATCCATTCGCCGCCATTAACGCTGACCCTGAGGTGATGGAGCACTTTCCGGGCGTGTTGTCGAAAGGGGAAAGTGACGTCCTGGCCGACCGCATGGCCCGCGCTCTGGTCGAACGGGGCTGGGGCCTGTGGGCGGCCGAGCTGGCCGAGACCGGTGTCTTTATGGGTTTCGTGGGCCTCAATCCCACCCCGTTCGAGGCGGCATTCACCCCGGCGACCGAGATCGGGTGGCGCCTGGCCCGGCCCTACTGGGGCCACGGCTTGGCCACCGAGGCGGCCCGGACCGTTCTCGGCCACGCCTTCGAGAATCTTGGTTCGGACGAGATCGTTTCCTTCACAACCACGGCCAACCACCGGTCCCGCCGCGTTATGGCCAAGTTGGGCATGTCCCATGTGGAATCCGATGATTTTGATCATCCTGGTCTGGCCGCCGGCCACCCTCAGCGTCGCCACGTGCTGTACCGGATCTCCCGACCGGTCTGACCCGAATGGGTCGGGGGCCGGTCTGTCGGAGTAGGACGCTATGACCCGATTGGATGGTTGAGTGGATAATGGGCCGATCGACCCATAGACGGTTTGGATGCCATTTTTTATGATGTTCACCAGGGCCGGCGCTGCCAGAGCAGGATCTGGGCCCATCCGCTAGAGGTCTGCTCGGCGAGCGATCCTAACCAGGGACGGGACAACGATGGGTATTCACAATTTCCACTGGGGCACGGTCGGCGGCCTTTTTGAGTCTCATGCGCACTGATCGGGAGAGCCCCCGTGGCCCCGCCGATGGCGAACCGGGCGAGTTTATGGCCCCGCCGGACTCGTGGTTCCCCTCCGGGGATGCGGCCGGACCGGGCGTCGTGGTCCTGCCCCGTTGGGATATGACCGAACGGGAGACGCTGGAGTTCGAGTTGTGGAAGGCGGCCTGGCAGGATCCTCTGACCGGTCTGGCCAATCGTGACCAGTTGACCCTGCGGGCGGACAAGGCATTGAGCGTGAATTCGATTTCCGGCCACCTGGCCGTGATGTTTCTGGACCTCGATGACTTCAAATCGGTCAACGACGGCTTGGGTCATGCCGCAGGCGACAAGCTACTGGTGGCGGTGGGGAGGCGATTGAGCCAATGCGTGGGGCCGGGCTGCACCGTGGCTCGCCTCGGAGGCGATGAGTTCGCCATCCTTCTCGAGGGATTCGACCGGTCCGGGCGGCCGGCCGCCGTTGCCGGACGGGTCATAGCCGAGATGAACCAACCCTTCCAGGTTGGTGGGGTGGATCTACATTCCCGAGCCAGCCTCGGCCTCGCCGTGGCCCGGGGTGGGGAATCGGCGGAAGACCTGGTGAGCGGGGCCGAGACGGCTATGTATGCGGCCAAGGCCCAGGGAAAGGCCCGCTGGGAGCTGTTCGAACCGCACATGCACGATGCGGCCGTCGAGCGATCCCAGCTGAGAACCGACCTGGAGTGGGCACTCCAGCGCCAAGAGCTTGCCGTCTACTACCAGCCCGTTGTGGATGTACGCCGCGGCGCGGTGAGCGGGTTCGAGGCCCTGTTGCGTTGGAACCACCCTGAGCGAGGGTTGCTGGGGCCGGACGAATTCATCGAGATGGCCGAGAAGACCCGACTCATAGTTTCCATCGGCGCCTGGGTCCTGCGCAGGGCCTGCAGGCAGGTACAGGAGTGGCGCCAAGTCCTGGGAGGCGATTTCACCATGGCCGTCAACGTGTCAACCGTACAGCTGCAAGACCCCGGCCTCGTAGGCGAGATCGCGAACGCCCTGCGGGAGGCCAAACTGGATCCGGCGGCACTTGTCCTGGAGATCACCGAAAGCTCCATGGCCCACGATGCCGACGGGATGATTGCCCGCCTGGCCGAGCTGAAGGCACTTGGCGTCGGAATCGCCATCGATGACTTCGGCACGGGCTATTCATCGCTCAGCTACCTAAGGCGCCTCCCGGTGGATCAACTCAAGGTGGATCGCTCCTTCGTGGCCGGCGTGGCCACCAATCCCGAAGACGTCGCCATCCTGGCCAGCGTGATCAATCTGAGCCAGGTTCTCGGCATCAGCGTGTTAGCCGAGGGAGTCGAGACGATGGACCAGCTCGAGGTGCTGTCCGAGATGGGCTGCGACCTGGCCCAAGGTTTCAACTGGCTCCGACCTTGTGAGGCGGTCGAGGTCGAAGCCTGGTTGGACCATGCCTTCGGGTCGGTTCGCCCCACACGGCCATCGGCCGACCTGAGTGTCCTGCTGGCCGACGACCGGGACGGTCTTCGGGCCATGTTGCGAATCGCCCTTCAGACCGAGGAAGGCTTCATGGTGGTTGGCGAGGCGTCAGACACGCCCCAGACCATCGTGCTGGCCGGGAGCCTCCAACCCGATCTCATCGTGTTGGATGTGGCCATGCCCGGGACCAGTGGCATAGCCGCCCTACCGGCTTTGCGGCGAGCGGCCCCCGGCGCCACGATCGTCCTGCTCACGGCGTTGGATCCGGCCACGGTTCTGGCCGATGGGGGAGATGCCGCCGATGGCGTTATCGACAAGACCCGCGATCTGGGTGAGTTCCTTGACCAGTTGAGCATCCTGTGTCGGCGATGATGCCGGCCATGGTCCAGGCCCCTGGCCCCGTCGGTGCCTTGGGCTGGTGCGAGAACTAAGAGGTTCGGCCAGTACCGGTAGGCAGTTTCCATCCCGCTTTGAGGCATACATGGCGCCATCGGCAGCGGCGACCAGTTGCTCGGCGTCGAGGTCGACATCGTCGGTCCAGGCCACGCCGATGCTGGCTCGGATCGGTATAGCGGCGCCGTGGATCTCGGTTGTACCACTCAGGCCGGCGGCGATGGACTGGCCGATCCGGAGGGCGTCTGGTCCCGATCCCACCTGGGGACAGATCACGATGAACTCGTCGCCGCCGATCCGCCCCACCACATCGCCCGCCCTCACCGCCCCGTGGAGGCGCTCGGCCACCACCGTGAGCAATTGGTCTCCGGTGGCATGGCCGAAGGCGTCGTTGACCGGCTTGAACTGATCGAGATCGACGTAGACCAGGGCCATTCCGGCCGAGAGGCGACGGTCGACGTCTGCGATGGCGCTGCTCATGGCGCCCATGGCCGAGACCCGGTTGTAGCACTTGGTCAAGGGATCGAACGTGGCCTGAATCTCCAGGCGCCGTCTCATGCGCACGCTTTCGGTAACGTCCTCCAGGCAACCGATCACTCCGGCCAGGCCGCCGGTGGGGTGGACCAGGGTCCGAAGACGCAGAGCCCCATAGCGGGGGCCGTCAGAACTGATCCGTAGCTCCAGATCGGCGTCACCCAGGCCGGCCAAGGTGGTCTTCACGGCCCGGTTCATCGCGGGCCGATCCTCGGGCTCGATGGCGCCGGCCAGGTCATCCATGCGGGTAATCGACGCCACTCCGAGAATTTCGGACAGCCGCTCGTTGGCAAAGAGGATGTCGCCGTTCAAGGCGGCGTGGAACAAGGCCAGTGGGACCGTCTCGGCCAGCTCATTGAGGAGTTGCTCCCGAGCCTGGAGGGCCTCATGGGCGGCCATCTCCAGGGAGATGTCGACCATGTCGGCCACCACGTCACCGTGGGTCGGATCGTCGAGCCGGTTGTGATTGGTGATCTCGAGCCACACCCAGCGCCCGTCGCGGTGTTCGTGGCGAAGCCTGACCCGACTGCCCGGGCCGGGATGGGCCAGCATGTCGATCCAGTTGGCGATGGCATCGTCCCGATCATCGGGGTGGATAATCTCCAGCGCCCGGCGGCCGACCAGCTCTTGGGCCGGCCAGCCCAAGATCTCGGTCAGGGCCGCATCGATTGATAGATAGATGGCTGAACTGTCCTTGTGGGCCCGGCCCAGGCGGGCGGGAAGCTGGGGCAGTGCCCATTCCGTCGCTGCATCGCCGGCGTCATCGAAGCCATCCCCGAAAATGGCGATCAAGGCCCCAAAACCCTTGCGGGCATCGACCACATACACGGTGACGCCCCGTCCCGGATCCTCGGCCAGGTGGACCGGCCCGCTGGCCAGGCCACCAACCCGGGCACGAGCGTAGAGGTCAATGATCACGACCCGATCGGCGGGAATCACGATCTCGAAGGTCGAGGCTATGGGGCGGTGCCCGGCCAGGGGCAGGGCATGGGGGACCGGTATGGCCAGTCCGGATTCGTTGATGGCCGAGACCATGGCATTTGGAAACCGGCTGAGTAGCGAGGCGAGGACGACTTCCCCGGTCTGCCCCGGCCCGGTATTCGTGCCCGTCGTATCGGTGGAACTGTCCCGTGACCTGGTCTCGGCGCTCCCGGTCGCACCAGGCAGGCCACCCACGTCGACATCGTGGCTCATTGGACCAATTTCGGCATCGGGGCATCGATGCTTGAGAACATGGGGTATCGAAGTCGACACCAGACTCTTGGGCCGCGGTCACGCCGCGGGCCCAGGGCCGGATCGGGGATGGGCAGCCGGTAAGGTCGTTTCATGGGCGATGCCGACGTCAACTTCTACTTTGACCCGGTATGCCCCTTTGCCTGGATGACCAGCAAGTGGGTTCGCATGGTGGCTGGGCAACGGGACTACCGCGTCGAGTGGCGCTTTGTCTCGCTGCGCCTGATCAATGCCAAGGTCGACTATGCCGCTCATTTCCCGCCCGAGTACGAGGCCGGGCACACTTCGGGGCTCAAGATGCTGCGGGTGGCGGCCCGAGCCCGGGCCGAGGCCGGCCCAAGTGCCGTCGGGCCCTTCTACGAAGCATTGGGAAAGCGAATCTTCGACACTGCCCCACCGCCAGAGTCGACACCACAGCACAGGACCGGGCGGACCAAGGAGTTGGTGGAGGGGGCGCTGGCCGACGCAGGCCTGGCCTTGGCCTACGCTTCGGCCCTGGACGACACTTCGGGGGACGAAGAGATCCGCTCCGAGACCGAAGAGGCGCTGGGCTTGACCGGTCGCGATGTCGGCACTCCCATCATCCACTTCCAGCCCCCTGACGGGGTGGCCTTCTTCGGCCCGGTCATCAGCCGACTGCCCAACGCCGAGGACGCCGCCAAGTTGTGGGACCACGTGATCGGCCTGGCCGCCTTTCCCGGATTTGCCGAAATGAAGCGCAGCTTGAGGGAGCTCCCCCAACTGGCCTCATTGGGTGTGAACCAGGACGAGGTGGGCGCCGTTCAAGATTGGCACGGTGGCAGCCGGCGGCTGAAGAAATAGCGGGTCAATCTGGTGAACCCGATCGAAGTGGCCGTTCGACGGGTTGACAAGTTCCAACAACGCCACCCCGTGGTGGCTTTCCCCTTCGCCGTCATCCAGAAGTACGGCAACGACCAAGCCGGCGGCAAGGCTGTGATCATCGCCTATTACGGCCTGTTCGCCCTATTCCCGCTGCTCCTGTTGCTCACCACCATCCTCGGCTTCGTGCTTTCCGGCTACCCGAGCCTTCAGCACCGTGTGCTGGATTCCGCTCTGGCCAACCTGCCCATCATCGGCAGTCAACTGCACAGCGCGGCCCATCCACTGACAGGGAGCGCCGTGGCACTGGCAGTGGGCGTGATTGGGACCATCTACGGGGTCCAAGGCGTGGGCCAGGCTGCTCTCAACGCCATGCACACCGTGTGGAACGTGCCCTACAAGCTATGGCCGAACTTCTGGCTGAGACGGCTGAGGGGTTTCACCGTCTTGGTGGCCCTGGGCCTGGGAACGGTTATCTCCAGTCTCCTCGCCCGGCTCACCCCGGTATTCCTGCACGGAAGCCTGGTGCAGGTGTGGTCTATTCCTGCTTCGCTGGTGGTTAACTTCGGCGTGTTCACAGCGGCGTTCATCGTGTTGACGTCCGAGCCCCTTCACTGGCGCGACGTGGCGGTGGGGGCCGGATTGGCTACGGTGTTCTGGGAGCTGCTCCAAGCTCTGGGGGCATGGTACGTACGTCGGGAGTTAGTGCACGCTACGCCCGTTTACGGCACGTTCGCCCTGGTCATCGGCCTATTGTCTTTCTTGTACCTCGGGGCCCAGTTGACGCTCTTGGCGGCCGAGATCAACGTGGTGCGCCGCTACCGGCTCTGGCCTCGCACCATGACCCAGCCTCCCCTGAGTGAAGGAGACAGAAGAACGTTCGTCCGCCTGGCCCTGATGCAGGAGCGACGGCCCGAGATCGACGTGGAGGCCGGATTCAATGCCCAGGCCGACCGCAGGCCGCTGGAAGAGTTCGAGCTCGGAAGGGCCAAGAATGGCGACAGCGGCGAAATCCGCCACGAACCCACAGGAAGGTTGAGAGATGACAGACACTGATCACCTGGATGATCTGATCGGCAAGATTGCGGTGGTGACCGGTGGGGCTTCGGGCATTGGCCGGGCCGTCGTGTGGGCCCTGGCCGATGCCGGGGCACGGGTGGTGGCCGCCGATCGGGACCTGGATGGGGCACAGGCCACGGCGTTGGCCAGACCATCCTGCGTGCTGGCCCTGCCGGTGGACGTTACCCAGCCCGACAGCATTGCCGCCCTTCGAGATCAGGTGCAGGAAAAGATGGGCACGGCCTACATCTTGGTCAACGCCGCCGGTTGGGACCGCACCGAGGCGTTCATGGACAATGACCGCGCGTTCTGGCAGACCGTGGTGGCTATCAACTATTTGGGGCCCGTGGAGGTGTGCCGGGCTTTCCTTGAACCGATGATCGCCGCCGGGGAAGGGGGGAAGGTGGTCAACTTGGCCAGTGACGCCGGACGGGTGGGTAGCGCGGGCGAGACCGTCTATGCCGGGGCCAAAGGCGGGGTGATCGCTTTCACCAAGTCCCTGGCTCGGGAGATGGCCCGCTACGGGATCAACGTGAATTGCGTGTGTCCGGGACCCACCGACACCCCGCTGTTCGCCTCCCAGCCCGAGCGGATCAAAGAGGCACTGATCCGCGCCATACCCTTCCGTCGTCTGGCCCGCCCCGAAGAGGTGGCGGCAGCGGTGGCATTTTTTGCCTCGGATGCGGCATCGTTCGTCACCGGGCAGGTCCTCAGTGTCAGTGGCGGCCTGACCATGGCGGGCTGAACTCTGTCCGTTCGCCGCGCCTTGGTCCGGGTCGGTCCGGGCATACGGCCGCTTCGCCGTCGTACGATGCACCCGGGCCGATGTGCTCACCCTTGGTGCTTGGCCTAGAATTATGCCGGTCGACCTGCCGGTTGCCGACAGGTCCCCGCGAAGCCCGACCGACTGACGAGGAGATGGTGGACTTGGAAGTTACCTTCGACATCACCCATCAGGAAGACCAGCCGCTAGTGCTGGCGGTAACCGGCGAGATAGACGTCTTCACCGCTCCCCAACTGCGCCAACAACTCATTGATCTGGCTAATGCAGGGCACACCACGGTGATCATGGACATGGAGAAAGTCGAGTTCCTGGACTCCACCGGTCTGGGTGTCCTGGTCGGCGGACTCAAGCGTCTGCGGGGCGTCGACGGCGACCTCATCTTGGTTTCAACCCAGCCCAGGGTGGTCAAGGTCCTCGAGATCACCGGCTTGACCAGGGTATTCAAGGTATACGACCGGATGGCGGAGGCTTTGGCCGACAATCCGGTTCCTGCAACATAGGCACCTCAACATAGGCATCGGGGGCCACCCGACCACCTGACGACCGACACCTGTGGGTTCAAGCCGCCGGGGTCACCTCGGCCGAGCAGAAGGCGCATCGCCGGGCCATCACCGGAATAGAGCTGATGCATTCTGGACAGTCCCGCTTGGGGATCTCCTCGTCGGGAGCGGGGCGGTAGCGCGCCATGAGGTGGTTTACCGGCTTGACCAGGAAGAAGAAGACCGCGGCGGCGATGATCAAGAATGCGATCACATCGTTGATGAAGGTGCCGTACTTAAAGACGCTGTGATTGACGGTGAATTGCAGCCCGGAGAAGTTGGTCTTGCCCGGGATGCTGATCAGCGGTGTCAACAGGTTGGCCACGAACGAGGCAATCACCTTGCCGAAGGCGGCGCCGATGACCACGGCGATGGCTAGATCGACGACATTGCCCCTCAATACGAAAGCCTTGAAGTCCTTTATCATGCGGGGCTCCCTTCCGAGTCTCCAGCGGAGCGATCGAACGCTGACGAGCCGACGCTAACTGATTGTTCCAGCTCTGAGGTGGATGTACAGCGCAAGGGCAAGCCGTGCTCACCGCCCGCTGACCGCCCGCCCCCTGGGTTGTCCTCTCAGGCGAGGACCTCCGGCTGGGAGTCCCGGGCGGGGTAGCGTAAGGGACATGCCCGAACAGATCCGCGTCCGCTTCGCGCCTTCACCCACGGGCTATTTTCACGTTGGCGGTGCTCGCACCGCCTTGTACAACTGGCTCTTTGCCCGCCGCTTGGGGGGGTCCATGGTTCTCAGGATCGAGGACACCGACACCGAGCGCAACCGGGAGGAGTGGGTTGAGGGGATCTGCACCTCGCTCGACTGGCTGGGTTTGGATTGGGATGAAGGCCCTTTCCGCCAGTCGGAGCGAGGTGAATTGTATGCGGCGGCATCCGACCGACTCCGCCGTGAGGGCCACATCTACTATTGCGGCTGCACTCGGACCGAGATCGACGAACGGACCAGCGCCAATGCCACCCCGGGCTATGACGGCCATTGCCGAGATCTCGATCTCGGTCCCGGCCCAGGGCGGGCCCTGCGCTTCCGGGTACCGGCAGGAGAGACGGTGGTGGTCCAGGACCTGATCCGCGGTCCGGTTCAGTTTTCTACCGACTCCATCGAGGACTTCATCGTGGTGAAATCCTCCGGCGCCCCGTTGTTCGTGCTGGCCGTGGTGGTGGATGACATGGACATGTCCATCACCCACGTGATCCGGGGCGAGGAGCACTTACCCACCACGCCCAAGGCCATCCTGCTGTGGCGGGCTCTGGCCGGCGCCGCCCCCACGGTCCCGCTGCCACTGTTTGCCCATCTTCCCATCCTGGTCAATGAGAAGCGCCAGAAGTTGTCCAAGCGCCGGGATCCGGTGGCCTTGGAGGACTACCGATCCCAAGGTTTCCTGGCCGAGGCGATGCGCAACTACCTGGCCCTGCTGGGCTGGGCCCCCGGTGATGATCGGGAGTTCCTGACCAACGACGAGATGGTGGCCGAGTTCCGGCTGGAAGAGGTGAACCATTCACCGGCGTTCTTCGACGTGGTCAAGCTGCGCAGCTTCAATGGGCACTACATGCGCCGCATGGCGGTGAAGGACTTCGTCGACGAGTGTGCTCCTTGGTTGGCCAAGGCGGCCTGGCCCGCGTCCGGCTTCGACCCGGCCGTGTTCGAGGCCCTGGCGCCCCTGGTCCAGGAACGGGTCGACACTCTGGGTGAGGTGGAAAAGATGGTGGACTTCATGTTCTTGGATGAGCCTGACACCGATCCGGCCTCGTGGAAGAAGGCCATGGGCGATGAGGCGGCCGGACCCATCATCGACGGTGTCATCGACGCCTACCGGGACTGCACCTGGGAAGCCGGTGTCCTAAAGGATGGCCTGGCTCGGGTGGGCGAACGCTTGGGCCGCAAGCTGGGCAAGGCTCAGGCGCCGGTGCGGGTGGCGATAACGGGGCGGACCGTCGGCCCCCCGCTGTTCGAGTCGTGTGAATTCCTCGGGCGGGAAAAAGTTATGGCGCGCCTCGACGCGGCCCGGATCCGCCTGAAAGACGAACCGCCCCAATCGTCGGCTGCGAATACTTAGGGAGCCGTCCCCTGATCAGACTGACACTGAAGGTGATCTCGCTGTTCATCACCGCCCTAGTCGTATACCTGGTGGTCACTGCCGTTCAGGTTTACCAGGCCGGCCACCGGGACGAAGCTCGTCCCGCCCAAGCCATCGTTGTCATGGGCTCGGCCCAGTACAACGGGGTGCCCTCGCCCGATCTCAAGGCCCGATTGGACCACACCCTCGCCCTTTGGCGGTCAAGGTTGGCGCCCATCATCGTGGTCACCGGAGGCGGCGCCCCTGGCGACCGCTACACCGAGGCCACGGCCTCGGCCGACTACCTGATCCGCCACGGAGTGCCGGACTCCGCCATCTTGCGGGAGGTCAAAGGGCGTGACACCTACGAGTCCTTGGCGGCCGCATCGGAGTTTCTTCGGCCCCGGGGGATCAACACCATCTTGTTGGTGTCCGACGGGTTTCACTGTGCCCGGATCGACCTGGTAGCGGCCGAGGTCGGATTGAAGGGCTATTCGTCGCCGACGACGACGTCTCCCATCCGGGGCACAGCCACCATTTCGTTCTATGCCAAAGAGACCTTGGCCGTGGCCGCCGGACGCATCATCGGCTTCCGTCACCTCAACGACTTTCACTCCCTGGCCGGCCGTTCCCCTCAGGTGCATGGGGAGGCGCAGGTCGGCTAAATTGGTGGCTCACCCGATCGGGGGTGGTGTAATCGGCAACACGACAGGTTCTGGACCTGTTTTTGGGGGTTCGAGTCCTCCCCCCCGAGCCAAAATCCAGTTTTGGCCCCATCGTCTAGCGGCCTAGGACATCACCCTCTCAAGGTGGAGGCACGGGTTCGAATCCCGTTGGGGCTGCAAAAACAAACTGGCTCTTCGGATTCTGGCGGGGTCCGCGGGTAGACGAGTCTCGCGCAATTGAACACGCAGTTGAACAAAGGTGCTCCAAGCTTGAAGTGTGACCAAACAAGCAAGAAGCACCTTCGTCCTCGTTCACCCTAGTGAGATCCTCCGTGCCCTGGTGGGTCTCAAAGATGCCGGGTCCTGAACTACCAACGCAGCGGCCCCGATGTCGAGCTCATGATCGAACAGGTGATCGAGGCCGTTCGATGTCCCTCCTGCAACCAGGTGGCCCGGGTCAAACAGCGCCCGGTGGTGCGCTACACCGACCTGCGCGTCTATGGGGCGCCCATGCACCTGGCCTGGAAGAAACACCGGATGAAATGCCCCAACGCTGCCTGCGCCAAAGGGACCTGGGTCCTCCAAGACCATCGCATCGCAGCCAAGAACTGCCTGCTCACCACCAGGGCAGCCAAGTGGGCGACGCTCCAGGTCGGCACCGGCCGGACTGTCTCAGAAGTGGCCGCCGAGCTTGACTGTGATTGGCACACGGTCAATAACGCGCTGACCACCTACGGCAGCGCCCTGATCGCGGCGGATCGCAAGCGGCTCAACCAAACGACCGCCATCGGTCTTGACGAGACCTCGTTCGTCAAGCTCGGCTCCAAGAAGCACAAGGACTTCGCCACCACCGTGGCCGACGTGGAGAACCACCAGCTGATCGACATCTTGCCCACCCGTAATTTCGCCGATGTGGCGGGCTGGATCGAGGGACAACCCCAGGCTTGGAAGGAGCGGATCCGCTTTGGGACCTTGGACATGTCGGCCACCTATGCCGCCGTCTACACGGTGACCTTGCCCAAGGCAGATCAAGTGGTCGACCCGTTCCATGCCGTGCAATTGGCCAACCGCTGTCTCGATGCCGTTCGGCGCCGGGTGCAATCCGAACAGACCGGGCACCGGGGACGGCGTGACGACCCGCTCTATCGGGCTCGGCGGGTCCTGTTGATGGGCGAGGAGAGGCTTGACGCCGGCGCCACCGAACGTCTGGCCTCATTGCTCGAACTCGGCGATCCGGGCGGAGAAGTGGCCATTGCCTATCGGATCAAAGAGCGCCTGCGTGACTTCTACCGGGCCCCCGGACCAGACGAGGCACGCCAATTGCTAGAAGAACTCCAAGGCCACTGCCTGAAGCGGGCCATGCCACCGGAGGTCCAAAAGCTCGGACGCACCATCAAGCGGTGGTTCGACAAGCTGTGCAACTTCCACCTAGCCAAGCTGAGCAACGGACCCACCGGGGGATTGAACAACTTGATCCCAGTGTTCGAATGGAGATGCCAGAGAGGTCAGACATTTGGCTTCTACGGTTGGTGATCGTGCCGAGGCCTGACTCGAATTTTATCTCGACGTCCACAGTTGGAGCGTCTTGCGTTTGAAGTGTCGACCTCGACGCGGTCACCGGAAACCGGGCTGACTTGATAAGAGCTTCGCTTGCCCTTGACTGGGATTTCGTCGCCCGATTCTTCCACACATCCTACGCGTGATGGAGGTTACAAATGAGTCCAGGCAACATTGTTGGTGTAGACCCGCACCGGCGAAGCTTCACCACCACCGTGCTAGACGAGCGCGGTGGTGTACTCGGCCATGGTCATTTCGACAACACCGAGGTGGGTTACAGCAAGGCCATTGCGTGGGCTGGTGGTCTGGGCCCGATTGACCGGTGGGGCGTGGAGAACGCGGGAAGCCTTGGCCGGCATCTCGCCAAGTTCCTCGTCGCCAAAGGTTCCGACGTGCGCGACGTTCCCCCTCATCGCACCGCCCGTCGGGGACGGGGCCGTCATGAAGGCAAGAGCGACGTAATCGACGCCCAACGTGCCGCCCAGGAGACCCAAACCAACCCGCAATTGGCCTGTGCTTTCAAGCGATCCACACCAGACGAGCCGGACCCACTGAGAGACAGAATTGCCTTGTGGCACAACGCCCGCAAGTCACTGACCAAGGTCCGGGTCCAGCTCCTCGGCGAGATCGACATGCTCATCCAGGACCTGCCCGAGGACATCCGCTGCCAGGTCACGACCGTCAAGACCGTCCGAGCCAAGGTCAACGCATTCGCAAAGATCAACGGGGTACTCGAGGGGGTCTCCGACCCGGTCGTGCGACTCCGCATGAGCTTGATCGCCCAGCGGGTAACGATGCTGCGCGATGTGCTCGCCCAAGACAAGACTGCCACGGCTGAGCTCGCCAAACTCGTTGGCGAGTCCCGATCCACACTCACCGAGCTGGTGGGCATAGCGCCTCGCGCCGCCGCCGAGATCCTGGTCGAGGTTGGCGATGTGCGCCGCTTCACCGAGGCCGGGTTCGCTCGATACAACGGCACCGCGCCAGTTCCGGCCTCCTCCGGGGAAGGGTCCGATCAGCCCGTTCGTCACCGACTCTCACGGGGCGGGAACCGAAGGCTGAACGCCGCAATCCATCGGATCGCCATGATCCAGCTCCGTTTCGAACCTCGAGCCCGAGTCCTCTTCGATAACGCCCGCGATCGCGGTCACACCCGCCGCGAAGCAATGCGGATCCTCAAACGGCATCTTTCTGACGTCATCTTCAGAACCATGCTCCGAGACCCTCGTCGCGATGCGGTCTTGACATAAGAGCTTCAAACGCATCAAACGAATCGGCTTCGGGTTCCGCAATTTCGAGAACTACCGGATACGTGCCCTGCTCTATGCCGGCAAACCCAACTGGCGCGTCTTGGGCTCGATCGTCGTCACGTGAGGGCTTGCGACCCCGCCAGATTCCGATGACCCAACAAACTGGTGTCGGCGTGCCCGAGGAGGTCATGGAGGTGCACTCCAAGCGCGCCGTGGAGATCGACGCCGAGTCGACAACCCCACCTTCCGGACCGGACGCCCCGATTCGTCGGGCGCGGCGGCGATCTACGCCATCTCCGTCGACTTGCCTACGTCGATAGGGACCACCGAGTGGGGGACCCAAGGAAGGTGTATCAGCGAGGCAGCACCGGAGGTACGATGTGGACGTGGCCGCGCAACCCGTGATGACTGCTGAGGAGCTAATCAAGCGCATGCGCTACGCAGCGCCGCCGACCCCCGATGATGTGCCCATGACTTTTGACGGGCGACGGCTCGATTCTCCGGAGGCACTCAAGGCGTGGCTGGCCAATCTGGCAGCTCGGCGGGCCGTTGCCGACGCCGATGTCTCCGCCTGACGGTCCGCCTCCCGACCTCGGCCGGGTGATCGCGGTCTTCGCCCGCCACGGTGTCGACTACCTGCTGTGCGGGGGCGCGGCTGCGGCCGCCCATGGCGCCGAACGCCCTACCGACGACGCGGATTGCGTGGTGCGCCGCGAGCGGGCGAACTTGGACCGGCTTGCCGCTGCCATGAGAGAGCTGAACGCCCGGCTGCGGGCCGCGGGCATGACCGACGATGAAGCTCGGCTGTTGCCCGTGCAGATCGACGGGGCAACCCTCGCAGATCTTGCGATCACCACGTGGATGACCGACGATGCCCGCTCGACGTGCTCGCTGGTCTGGAGGCACCTGATGGCCGCATCGTTCCCTATGAGGAACTGGCGGAGCGAGCGAGCGTGCTCCACGGCCAAGGCTTCGTCATTCGAGCGGCCGGCTTGGACGACATCATCCGAGCAAAGGAGCGGGCGAACCGGCCCAAAGATCGGGAAGCGCTACCCGAGCTGCGTGCCATTCGTGACGCCCGCAATGCCGGCAACGAAGACCGCCCCGGGCACTGACGCCTGCCGAACCGGACCAAACTGTTAAGGAAGGGCGGGCGAGACCCTGGCCTCGGACCGATGCCGACGACGATCTCAGCGCCGGCAGAGGCGTCGATGACGACCGGTATCATTGGCGCTCCGTGCTAGTCCGTATCCTGGGGCCGTATCTTCCATCCAAAAGCCGGCCTTAGGGGCCTGGGCAAACGCCGGCAGAGGTTGTGCAATGGCGACGCCAACGGCGGCGGTGCCCAGACCCAACGCAATGCTAAAGCTTTGGCCGTGCCATCTTCTGTATCCGTCAGATCGGTTCATGTAGTGTCACCGGATTCCTTTGGCGGTCGGGTATCACCTGGCGATCGGGCATGCACTTGGCTGCGAGGTGGAGGACGGACGCGACTTTGTGAGAGCCTCATCTGCGCTCAGCGATTGTGGTTGATTGGCAAAGCGCGGCATACCGCTTGCATCGCCGGCCAAGAGTGCGTTGAATTGGCCTTTCCCAGTTGGCTCGTACCAGACATGGTTGTCGACATTGAAGACGACCTGGTAACACGGCCCGTTGGGTAAAGCTATTAGTTTAGATCCGTATATCGAGGTAATGGTCGGCAAGTGGCTGAATCCAACGCCAGGCCAGGACGGTGGTTGATATACGGTAAAGCTAGCGAAAGTGTGGCCCGCTGAAGGATGTAGGCAATTGGTGTCAGTGGTCGCACACGTGTCAGTCGCTATTGACCAATCACCAAATGGAGCGACAATGGTTGGCGGTACTGAACTGGCGCTGCTCGCCGTCCACGCCGGGTTCGGGCGTTGGCCGCCAAAGATCAAGATCCACTGAGTTTGTGACTCGAATCGCCCACAGGCAACTAGGGTGCCGAGCCGGGCCTCGACAGCCGAGAGCTGGGACCTAGTGCCGAAGAAGTTTGTCTGGTCGCACTGCACGATCGGCGGTGTCGGATATGGGTGAGGTACCGGTACCATGCCGGTACCTGGACCCGTAGGCGTCGGTACAAACACTTGGTGGTTCGACACTCCGAGGGGTTGGCCATTGGCACCGGTCGGCGATTGATGGCTTCCGCTTGATGGCACCACAACTGCAGCTGCGACCCCCATGATGCCTAGGACCGTAACGACACTGACGATGAGGATAAATCCTTGACCACGTAGACGAGGCTTTGCATTTCCCGTGACAAGCACCTCCGATTTGGGGCGCTTTGGGCGCTTTGGTCAATGACTTGCGTCAAGGTTTGCATGAGGTCGCAGAGTTGTCAACTATGTGCCAAGATGTGACGACGGCAAACCAAGATGTGACGACGGACGATGGCGACAAATGATCTGGCGGTGCATGTTGGTGCCGTCCAGGATAGGCAGGAACTGGGACTAGACTGGCGCGCGATACCGTGACGGACGGTTCTACCCAAGGTGTTCCATGACCCATGCTTACGACTGCGTTTACTGAGTTGGTCGGGTGCCTGGTCCCGCTCCAACAAGCGGGGATGGGCATGGTGGCCAGTCCCGACCTAGCCATAGCGGTTGCCGACGCGGGGGCAGTAGGTATGGTCGCACTTCCCTTGACGCATCCCAGCCAGGTTGGCGACGCGCTACTCGAGATGAAGTCTCGCACCGCGGGCACGGTCGGGATCAATTTTCTTATGCCCTTCCTCAACCGGGACTGCGTGAAGGCGGCCGCCGAACATGTAAGGATCATCGAGTTCTTCTACGGCTCTCCCGAAGCATCGCTCGTCGAGTTGGCTCATCGGGGCGGAGCGCTGGCGGCGTGGCAGGTCGGTTCAGAACTGGAAGCCCGCCAAGCGGCCGACGCCGGGTGCGACATTGTCATCGCCCAAGGCACCGAGGCCGGCGGCCACGTTCGGGGGACGACCAGCCTCTTCGTGCTGTTGGGTCAGGTGCTCGATGTGGTCGACGTGCCTGTGGTTGCCTCCGGTGGAATAGGCACGGCCCGAATGATGGCGGCCGCTCTTGCGGCTGGCGCTGCCGCAGTCCGAGTCGGCACGCGGTTTCTCGCCGCTTCGGAAGCAGACGTGCATCCTGAGTACCTCAAGCGACTTATAGCGGCCGGACCCCAAGACACGGTTCTGACCGAGGTGTTCTCGGTTATGTGGCCTGGTGCTCCCCACCGCGTGCTGCGCTCAGCCGTCGAGGCATCACATGCTTTTCGAGGCGAGGTGGTGGGCGAGATAGCGATGGGGGAAGTCCACACGGCTGTTCCCAAGTACTCCGTCGTCTGTCCCACAAGATCGACTTCAGGAGAGATTGGAGCGATGGCCCTCTACGCCGGAGAGTCAGTCGGCGCCGTGCGCGGCGAGCAGCCGGCCGCGGAAATCGTCAGAGAATTGGCCGCCGGAGCCGAGTCGCTGCTGCGTGCGTGGGGATGACCGGCTCGGCCGTTCTCGGCCCGTGACTCCGGCCCAGGTTCGCTCAGCGAAACTGCGAGGCCACTTCCGTCCAGAAAAGGTCCAGCGTGTCGCCCGCTCGCTCTACTGATCCCATGTTCCAGTCGGGCACTATCAGCTCGTCTACCCCCACCGCCTGGTAGGCGGCCACCTGGTCGACGATCTCTTCCGGCTTTCCGATGAGGATCGGCCGCCCCGACTCCTCTGATCGGTGGCGGGATAGCCACGATTCGTCGGAACTCAAATAGACCATCGCTTGGGTCGATCTGGAAATCGACTTCGGGTCCCGTCCGATGGTCTCGCAGTGCCGATCCAGCACTTGAGTCTTGTGGCGGAATAGGTCCGGCGTGCACCAGGCGTTCCACTCGTCGGCGTAGCGGGCGGCGATGCGCATGGAACGCTTCTCTCCGCTGGCTCCCACCAGGATCGGCATGTGGCCCCCAACCGGCTTGGGATCGCAGGGCGCGTCGGTGAGTTGGTAGTGGGCCCCGGAGAAGTTGGCCCGGGTTTGATTCACCAACAACGAGATCGCAGCGCAGGCCTCCTCGAAGTGATCGAGGCGAGGCTTGATATCCAGGAGGTCGATTCCGTAGGCGACATGCTCGTTGACCTGCCAACCGGCGCCCAGGCCGAGCACGAAGCGTCCGGAACTTATCTGGTCGATAGTGGTCGCCGCCTTGGCCACCACGGCCGGATGGCGGTACAGGTTCCCCGATACCAAAGGACCGAGACGCACATGGTTGGTGCAGGCTGCCAGCGCTGCCAGGACCGCCCAGCATTCCAACATGGCGCCCTCGACCGGTTTGCCGGCGGTGTCGTTGGGCATGAAGTGGTCGGCGAAATAGGCCCCGTCCCATCCGGTCCGATCGCACGCCACGACCAGGGCCAGGACCTCGTCCCAGGATCGTTGAGAACTGGGCCAGACACTGAAGCGCATCGAAGAATCCTAAGCCAGACGGGTAAGGGAAGAATCCTAAGCCAGACGGGTAAGGTCAGTGCCATGGCATCTGAACCCGAAGTACTGGACTCGCTCCGCCGGCGTATGAGGGCCATGCACTCGCTCTATTACGACGCCGTCAGTTCCATGAGCCTTGATCAGGTGAACCACTTCGAGCGGGACGGCGTAGTACCTATTGCCTTTTGCCTCTTCCACGTGACCAACATGATGGACGTGGCCTTCACTGTCATGACCGGCGCACCAGCCGTCTGGGACGATAACTGGTTGGCCCGGGTGAATCCCGCCATCGCCGATCACGGCAAGGAGCGGACCGTAGCCGAAATGGTCCACCAGCGGATCGGTGACTACGCCGGCTTCCAGGACTATCAGCGGGCGGTTTTCACCCGCACCGAGGAATGGCTGGATGAGCTGGAGACAGCCGAGCTGGCTCGCATTGTCATCGGCCGACCCTTCCCCCCTCAGATTGCCGGTACCTACAGTGCCCGAGTGGCTGGGAGCGAGGGGATTACCGTGCTCGACGCCGCCGAGTGTTGGATCTACCAGCACGGCCTGCGCCACATGGGAGAGATCGAGCTGGCCCGGGGCTTGGTGGGGCTGGGTGGGATGACCTCGTGACACCCTGACGGCCCCCACGACCTCAAGGCCTGACGGCCCCCACGACCTCAAGGCCTGACGGCGCCCACGACCTCAAGGCGACCCCCGTTCCTGCGACGATAGGATTGGACAATGGGTGATCAAGGGGCGTGGGCCGAGGAGTACGAGCGCTCCCCCAAGCGGGACAAGGATTTTGAGACCATGTCGGGCATCCCGGTCCAACCGGTGTATTCCACCGAGGACAGCGAACTCCCCGGCCGCTTTCCATACACCCGCGGTCCCTACGCCTCGATGTACCGAAGCAAGCTGTGGACGATGCGCCAGTTCGCCGGCTTCGGCACCGCCCTGGACACCAATCACCGTTTCAAGGAGCTGCTGGCCTCGGGAGGCAGCGGTCTGTCCACCGCGTTCGACATGCCCACTCTCATGGGACGGGACTCCGACGATCCTCTGGCCGTGGGTGAGGTGGGCCGTGCCGGCGTGGCCATCGACACCCTGGCCGACATGGAGGACCTTTTCTCGGGCATCGACCTGGGCGGCGTGTCGACATCGATGACCATCAACTCCCCGGCGGCCATAGTCCTGGCAATGTACGTCGCCCTGGGCGACAAGACGGGGGTGGCACGATCGCAGCTGGCCGGCACCATCCAGAACGACATCCTCAAGGAGTATCAGGCGCAGAAGGAATTCATCTTCCCTCCCCGCCCCTCGCTCCGCCTGGTCAGCGACTCGATTGCTTTTTGCGCGCGACATATGCCCCGGTGGCATCCGGTGTCCATCTCGGGCTACCACATCCGTGAGGCGGGTTCGACGGCAGCCCAGGAACTGGCCTTCACGCTGGCCAACGGCTTTGCCTATGTGGAGGCAGGCCTGCAAGCCGGATTGGCAGTGGACGATTTTGCTCCCCGACTCAGCTTCTTCTTCAATGCTCACATCGACTTCTTCGAGGAGATAGCCAAGTTCCGGGCCGCTCGGCGCCTGTGGGCCCAGTGGATGAAGAACCGTTACCGGGCCGCGGACGAGCGCTCGCTGCGTCTTCGCTTTCATACCCAGACGGCCGGGGTCTCCCTCACGGCCCAACAGCCCGAAGTGAACATCGCCCGGGTGGCCATCGAGGCCCTGGCCGGCGTGCTGGGCGGAACCCAGAGCCTGCACACCGATTCCTTCGACGAAGCCCTGGCCCTGCCGACCGAGAACGCCGTTCGCATCGCGCTAAGAACCCAGCAGGTTATAGCCCACGAGACGGGAGTGGCCCACGTTGCCGATCCTCTGGGTGGATCGTGGTTCATCGAAGAGCTGACCGATGAGATGGCCCATCAGGCCCAGGCAATCTTCGACTACCTCGACGACCTGGGAGGGGGTTCCATGCTCGACGGAGTGGTCAAGGCCATCGAGGCGGGTTGGTTCCAAGCCGAGATCGCCGACTCCGCCTATGAATTCCAGCGCAAGCTGGCCACCCGGCGATGGGTGATGGTCGGGGTGAACGGCTTCACCGAAGGCTCGGGAGAGTTGCCCGACACCCTTTATGTCGACCCGGAGGTGGAGACGGTCCAGCTGGCCCGCCTCCAGGCCACTCGAAGGGAGCGAGATGCCCAAGCCGTCGACCGGGCTCTGCGCCGGTTGAGAGCCGATGCCGCCGATCCAGAGGTCAATCTGATGCCTGCCCTCATCGGCGCGGCCGAGGCCTACGTCAGCGTGGGCGAATCGGTCCGGGCCCTTGAGGCCGTGTTCGGCACCTGGGTGGAAAAGGCCGCAGTATAGGTGTCGGCCGCGCCCGATCCTGAGGCTGACCGGCCTGAACCCCTTCGGATACTTGTGGCCAAGGTGGGCCTGGACGGCCACGATCGGGGCATCAAAGTGGTGGCCCGCATGCTGAGAGATGCGGGCATGGAGGTCATTTACGGAGGGCTGCGCCAAACGCCCGACGGCATCGCCGCCGCCGCCTTGGACGAGGACGTCGACGCCGTGGGGCTTTCTATGCACAACGGCGCCCACCTGACTCTGGCTCCGGCAGTGGTTCAGAGCCTGTCTGCCGCCGGCGTGGACGTTCCGGTCATCGTCGGCGGCGTGGTCCCCGAAATAGATGTCGACGCCATGCACAGGGCCGGCGTAGCCGCCATCCTCGGACCTGGGGCATCCCCTGAGGCCGTGGTCGAAGCCGTGGCGAGCGCTGTTCGTTCCTCGCGGGCAAAGAGGGCGGACCCCGGAGGTCGGCTCACCCCTAGTCTGTAGGCATGGCCGAATTCCTCACCGACGTCGAGACGCTGAGACGCAATGCCCGGGCCCATATCGAACGGGGGCCGATTACCGACTCCTACGGCGCCGACCGGGAGCGGGTCATTACCGTGTTGAACGAGGCCCTGGCCACCGAGTTGGTCTGCGTGCTGCGCTACCGGCGTCACTACTACATGGCGGAAGGAATCAATTCCGCCTCGGTGGCCCAAGAATTCCTCCAACACGCCACTGAGGAGCAGGGTCATGCCGATCAGATCGCCGGGCGTATCCGCCAACTACAAGGAGAGCCCGACTTCAACCCCGCCACCCTCCTCGACCGCAGCCACGCCGAGTACGCACCCGGCACCGATTTGATCGACATGATCAAGGAGGACCTGGTGGCTGAGCGAGTCGCCATTGCCTCTTACTCGGAGATGATCTCCTGGTTGGGCTCCCATGACACCACCACCCGGCGCATGCTGGAGGACATCCTTGCCGTGGAGGAGGAGCACGCCGACGACCTGTTGAACTTCCTCGAGCAATTCGGCCAGCCGGCCTGACCCATTCCCACCAGGATCACACCCTGAGTCCGGCCAGGTGCCCGTCGTAGATGGCCCGGTCGGCCGTGCGCACGGCCACCGCGTCGCCAATCCGAACCAGGTTGTCGAACCGGTCCTTCAATTCGAAATACAGACTGGCCTCGGGCAGGCCGTGGGTGCGGATGACCACGGTGTCGACGTCGGCGATGACCTCGATGGCCAGCGACAGGGTGTCGATGAGGCTGACATCATGATCGCCGATGGCCGTCATCACCGTATTGGGACGCCACTTCATGCCGGCGCGGGCGGCCCGGGACAAGACGGCCTGGGCCGTTTCGGGATCCAGGGATATGGGGGCGGCCAGGGCACTAACCACGGTGACCTCGCGACCTGCCCGAGCCAGCAACTCGCCCAGCCCTATGGCCTCTATCTGGCCCACGGCGTCGAGGATGACCACCCGATCGCCACACAAGTCGGGGTTGGCGATGGCCTGGACGTGGTCGATGACGAAGTCGGCCTCTACACCGGGGATGGGCATGGGGTGCCACTTGGCGGACCCACACTTGTCGGCCCGACCTCCAGTGGCTATGACCACCGCACTCGGATCAAGGCCCAATACCACCGATGCATCGGCGCGAATGCCGAGCCGGATGTCAACCCCGCGCCTGGCGCATTCAGCCAGCCTCCAGTCGGCGAAGTCGGCCAGCTCGGACCGACCGGGCAGGATCTGGGCCAGGCGGATCTGGCCTCCGGCCCGGTCGGACTTCTCCAACAGCGTGACCCGATGACCGCGCCCAGCAGCCACCCAGGCCGCTTCCAGGCCGGCAGGGCCTGCTCCCACCACCACTACGTGGCCCGGCTGGGCCGCGGGGGACAGCCGGCCGTGGCCCAAGGAGTCCTCCCGACCCACCACCGGGTTGGTCACGCAGGTCACCGGTAACGTTGCCAGCAGGTTTCCATAGCAGCCCTGATTGCACCCGGTACAAAGACGTATCGACTCCGCCTGGCCCCCTGCCGCCTTTGACGGCCATTCCGGGTCGGCGATGAGGGCTCGGACCAGGGTGACGGCGTCGGCCTCTCCCCGCTGGAGGATTCCCTCCGCTTCATCGGGGCTCACAATACGGTGCACGGCGAATACCGGCGTGTGGTCAACGGCCTTCTTCACTGCCTCGGCGGCGTAAACGGCAAAGAGGTGCTTCGCGTACAGGGGGCGGACCATGCCCAGACCCGAGGTACCCACGCTCACGTTGACGAAGTCGACCAGGTTCATCTCCTCCAGCCGGGCAGCTATGTCCCCGGCGTCGAGTGGAGTCAGCCCGCCCGGGCGGGCTTCGTCGCCGACAAGGCGGATCCCCACCACCACGTCGGGGCCGACCGCGGCCTTGGTGGCCTCGAGGATGTGTACCAGAAACCTCAGCCGGTTGGAGGCCGAGCCGCCGTATTCATCGAGGCGATGATTCGACAGAGGCGACAAGAACTCATGGATTAGATAGCCGTGGGCGGCGTGTATCTCGATGCCGTCGAAGCCCCCGGCGGCGGCATTGGCCGCCGAGATGGCGAAGTACTCGATCACCTCGGAGATGTCGGCGGGCTCCATCTCCTTGGGTGGGTCGTGGTAGGCGACGACGTTGGATGGGGCCCACACCTCCAGCTTCGACCACGCCCCATGATTGACACCGCCATTGTGGGCCAGTTGCAAAAATGCGAGGGACCCAGCTTTCTTGATCGGTTCGCTTACCTGTTGGAAGCCTTCCACGCAGGCTGGATCCCAGGCCCGGGCATTGTTGGGCATCTGATAGGCCGTGGTCGGATGTATTTGGGCCTGGCCTGCGATGACGATACCCGCCCCTCCTTGGGCACGCTCACCCAGGTAGCGTCCCAGCCGGGCCCCGTACATGCCCGGCTCGCCCCAGACGGGTGCCGGTTCGGAGTACCCGGTGAAGTGGGCCCCGAAAACGACTCGATTGCGAGACTGGCGCGGCCCGACCTGGAGCGGCGAGAACAAGTGGGGAAATTGGTCCATCAGTGGGGCGCCCTCTCAGCGTAGGAAATGGGTATAGGAGTCAAGCGTGGCCAGCACCTCGTCGGGCGGGCCGGAGGGGACCCTGAGCACGACCTCGCTCACCCCCAGGCTCTCGTAGTAGTCGAGCTTGGCCGAGTCGGGCAGCGTGCCGAAGGGGACCACCACCAGCCCCGAGGGATCCCGACCGGCCGACTCGAAGGCCCTGCGAAGCCGGGGCAGGGCCTCGGCCAGCCCCGATCCCCCCATGGGCATCCACCCATCGGCGTACTCGACGATGTGGGCGAAGAGTTTGGGTCCGGCCCCTCCCCCAATAAGGGTCACGGGGCGCGGTCTTTGCACTGGCTTGGGCCAGGCCCAGCTGGGGGCGAGGTTGACGAAGGGGCCGGCATAGGAGGCCTCGTCCCTGCTCCAGAGACTGTTCATGGCCAACATGTGATCGCGCACCACGTCACGGCGGCGGTCAAAGGCTACCCCGTGATCGGCCATCTCCTCGGCGTTCCACCCGAACCCCACCCCCAACACGAACCGCCCCCCAGACAAGTGATCCAGGGTGGCGATCTGCTTGGCCATTACCACCGGATCATGCTGGGCCACCAGCGCCACTCCGGTGCCCAACTTGATGCTGGACGTGACCGAGGCGGCCGCGGCCAGACCGATGAGCGGGTCGAGGGTGCGGCTGTAGGCGTCGTCCAGGGTGTCTTCGCCGGTGGGGGCCGGGGTGATGCGGCTGGTGGGAATGTGAGTGTGCTCAGGAACAAACAGTGAGCTGAATCCCCGTTCCTCAGCCGCCAGAGCCAGAGCTTCGGGCCGCATGGACAAATCGGTCTGGAACATAGTTACGCCGATTCTCATGGCCACATGACCGAAGCGAACACCGCGCCTCACCTGGTCCGTGGCGGGGTGAGGCGCACCAGGGCTGAAGGTCTTACCGTGACCACCCAGGCTTGACCATTGGGGTCCACGACCACGTCGCGCGGTACGCCGCCCACGGCAATGGATCGGGCGGCCAGTGCCCCGGTGGTCGAGTTGATGCGGCTCACAGAAGAATCGTCGTGGTTGGTGACCCACACCGAACCTGATCCATCGGCCATGACGCCGGGATGGTGACCCACGGGAATGGGCGAGCCAACCACCGACCCGGTGGCGATGGAGACCCGGCGAACTTGGTTGCCCAGGAAGTCCGAAACCCAGGCCGACCTGGCGTCGGTGGCTACCCCGAAGGAGGATCCGCCCAGAGCCAAGGTGGCGGCCAGGGCCTGGCCGTTGTGGGGGTCAAGGCGGCTCAATGTGCCATCCGATCCCGTTACCCACAGGGTCGAGGAGGTCAAGGCCAGGCGAACCGGCCCGGCCGGGTAGGGCACCAAGGCGTCGGCCTGGTTGAGGGTGGGGTCGACCCGGGTGAGGGAGGCTCCGGCCAGGCTTGCCACCCATACCGCGCCGTCACCGGCCACCACGGCCACCGGATCCGTCGCCACGGGGATGGGGCCGCCCACCACTGCCTGGGTCGAGGGGTCAATTCGGTACAGGCTCGATGTTGGGGTGCAGACCACCCACACTGCTCCGTCTCCGGTCGCCACGGCGGTGGGGCCCCGGCCCACGACGATGGCTGGACCATCGGTCAGACCGGTAGTTGGATCCACCCGGGTGACCGTGTTGGCCGAATCGTCTGCTACCCACAGATGGCCGAAGCCGAAGGCCAAAGCCGACGGCTTACCGGCCCATGGCTGGGTGACGAGAGCGGGAGTGGTCCGGGCCGGGGAAGAGGTTCCAGCGCCGGCGGCGCGGGACCGGTC
The DNA here is from genome assembly GCA_050742455.1 of Acidimicrobiales bacterium. Lineage (GTDB taxonomy): Bacteria > Actinomycetota > Acidimicrobiia > Acidimicrobiales > JBOGIG01 > JBOGIG01. Next base: position 39,105 of record JBOGIG010000004.1, on the reverse strand, counting down.
CGGCACCGCCGAACAGGCCCCGGCTAACAGGACAACGCCGATCAGCCCGAAGATGCCGATAAGCCGGGATGGGCCCGGGACGCCGCTCTCAGTGGGGCCGCGTCGGCCCGCAGATCTTGCAGGGGGTAAATCCGGATGCTCCGAGCTCAACTGGTCGCAGTCCTTCCTTGTTCAAGACGATGGTGCAGTCCATGCGGTGCACCATGGTGCCCCGAGCGGTGGCCACCAGACCGGGACTGGTCCGCACACCGCCATCGGCCACCGGACCGCCATCGGCCACCGAGAGGCCCCCCGGCCGGATGCTTCGCCGTGCCCTGGAGGAGCTCGAGACTTCGACACCTCTGGGCGGCCTAGCCTCTTGGCCGTTGCTCAAGGCGGGCGTGCTGCTGCCCCCTGTGCCGGTGGCGAGCACGGTCAGGGCCGTTTCCAGGCGGGAGAGGACGGCGAGGGTGCGTTCGTCGGCCTGTTGTTGCTGACGCCCGATACGGGCCAACCAGTCGCCAAAGTACAAGAAACCCCCGACCAGAACCAGGCCCAACCCGATGAGGCCACCCGAGATCAGATAGGGGATCTGCTCGAACAGATACGGGGTGTGCGCCGCGCCGTACCAGCCCAAGAACACGATCAGGATGCCGATAGGGAACAGGAGGCAACCGACGAGGAACATTACGCGCTCGGGCTGGATCCCCCGGGCCTTGCGTCCCAGGCCCGATGTGGCCTTGGCCAGCTGTTCCAAGCGGTTGGGCCGCCCCGCTGTACCGGCCGCCCCGACACCTGCACCGGGGGCGCCTGGGGTCGGGGCTCCGGCTACGGACCGCCGTCGGCCCCGCCTCGAAGGCCGGAGGCGGCCAAGGCCGGAAACCAGGCCGGCCTTGAGGTCCGATCCCCTTGTGCGCTTGTGGTTGGAACTCCGGGCGCTCACGGTTCCTCCAGGGGGCAGTCGGTGACTACAACAGGCGCCATGACCAGGCGGGTCCACATGTCACGCATGGCCGCCGCGGCCAGCAGGGCCAAGGCCAGGATCAAAATTATCAACCCGACGGGCAGCCCTGCCGAGGCGACGGCGATGAGATCGGCTCCGGTGGTTCGGGGTTGGCCGGCCAGGGCAGACGTTCCGGGCCGGGCCGGGGTGCCCGGGGTGCCCGGGGTGCCCGGCACGTAGCCGCTGACACCGCCGACCGAACCCGGCAGGTAGCCCGAGCCCAGGCCGGTCGACGAGCCGCCCAAGGCCGAAATGGCGCCATCAGTCGAACTTGGTGGTGTAATCAGGCTTGAGTCAAAGGTGGGGCTGGCGGCGCTGGAAACGTAGGCGGAGCCGATCACCATGGTTATGGTCGGGGCCAGGCTGGTGAAGGTGCCCAGTTGGCTGACAAACTGGCTGGGCAGGGCGGCCAGGAGGGCGTTGAACGGTCCGGCGATCTTAGCCTTCAATACCGCAGTATCGATGGTGATCACCAGGCCGGTCGAGCTACGAGACGCACTGGCCCCGTCGGAGGTGTCGAGCGGAGTGTAGAACGACACGTTGATCCCGAGGGCGGCCAGAGCTTGATTGGCATTGCCCACCACCGTTCCCAGCAGGGTGGATAGGGCGTTGGAGTTGGTTCCCGCCAGGTGCAGCCCGGTGGAGTCGGCAGTGAAGGCCATCCCGGCCACGGTGAGGCCAGACATGTTGGTCGTCCCGGTGACGGTTGCCTTGGCGCCGTCGCTCACCGCCGAAATGTCTGTCTTGATCGACGACACATTGATCATCCCGGCCAGCAGGCTCATGTTGGAGACTGCCGAGGTGGCGGCGGCCGTGGCTCGTCCCGAGGCCGCCGTGCTGGTGGAGGTGGAGGTCACCCCTCCGACGCTGATGAGGCCGGCGGTGTCGAAGCCGCTCATCGTGGTGGCGGCCGCAGAACTCACATCCCCGGAATGGGCAGTCTGGTTGGCCCCCGGAGCCAGGGTCATGGTGGCGTCGAACGGGCCTTGGGGCGCCGTCGTCTCCGACTTGATGGGGTACTGGGGGAGGGGAAGATTGGGCAGGTGGACGGGCACGGGTAGGGGGATGTTCACGGTATTGAGGAATTGGCCCAGGGTGGGCAGGCCGTCTCCGAGGACGGCTCCGGGCCACACCAGGCTCGACACGGCATGGGACAGGCCGGTGGACACGGTGGCCTGACTGTAGGACAGGTCCAATTCCCCTGAGGGCTTGGCCGGGATGGGGAGGCTGGGGTCGTTGAGCGAGATCTGAACGGGCATGGCCGAGGCCTCGAGGCTGAATCCCCCGAGCCCTGACGATGGCGTGGCGGACCCAGGAGTGGTGGAGTCGGCGGCGGCCGGGCCCGACCCGAGCGGCAGGCCGGTAACGGTCAACAAAAGCCCGCCTGCAGCCATGGCCCCCAGCCTGGCGTAGGTGGATCTCTTGGTCCGGCGGGCGGAGGCATTCATGCCGCACCGCCCAGGTAGGCGTTCTTCACGGCCTCTTCGATGTCGGCGGGCTGACCCACGGCCACGATACTGCCCTGGGTCATGATGGCGGCGTAGTCGGCCACGGCCAGGGCGGTGCGGGCGAACTGCTCCACCACCAGGATGGATACACCCTCGGCCGCCACTTGGGTCACCAGGGTGTAGAGCTCCTCCACCACCAGCGGGGCCAGGCCCATGGAGATCTCGTCGAGCAGCAGCAGGGCGGGGGAGGTGGCCAGGGCCCGGGCCATGGCCAACATCTGTTGCTCGCCGCCCGACAGCGTCCCCGCCATCTGGCGCCGTCTCTCGCCCAGGCGGGGAAAGCGCTCGAATGCTGCCTCGCTCACCTCCTTGGCAGTTGTCCCCACGAAGCTGACCATCAACAGGTTCTCCGACACCGTCAGATTGGGAAAGATGCCCCTGCCCTCAGGGATGGTGCATACCCCGGCCCGGGCCAGAGCATCCACCCCGGCCCCGTTTACGTGGTTGCCGGCAACGTGCACGCAACCCGAGGTCGGTCGCAGTTGTCCGCCGGCCACCTTGAGGGTCGTGGTCTTTCCTCCACCGTTGGGCCCCAGTAGGGCCACCACGCAGGCCGGCGGCACGATCAGGCTGACGCCGCGCAGGACTTCGATGCGCCCGTAGGAGGCGTGAATGTCACGAAGCTCCAGGACCGGAGTGGTCACACTGACTCTTTCGACGATCCGAGGTAGGCCTCCTGTACGGCAGGATTGCTTTGCACAGCCTTTGGTGAGCCCGAGGCGATGACGCGGCCGAAGTCGAGGACGAAGATGTTCTCACAGATGCTCATGACCAGGTCTATGTCGTGCTCAACCAGCAGGATGCCCAGTCCCGACTGGGCCAGGCGTACCATCAGGCGGCCCAGGTCCTCAGACTCGTTCTCGTCCAAGCCCGATGACGCCTCGTCCAACAACAACACCCTGGGTTTTGTGGCCAGGGCCCGGCCCAACTCGACCAGGCGGGCCAGCCCGGTGGGCATAGCGTCGGCCCGGTCGTCGCGCACCTGCGCCAGGCCGACCAGTTCGACTATCTCTTCGGCCCGGGCCTTGGCGTCGAACTTCTCCTTGCTCCAGCCCCGGGAGATCTCCGCCCCCACCAGGATGTTCTCATAGGCGGTGAGAGACCCGAAGACCTCGAGACGCTGGAAGGTGCGAGCCATCCCCAAACGGGCTCGCTTGTGGGCGGCGACCTTGGTTATGTCCCGCCCGTCGATATGGATCCTCCCCGCGGTGGGTGGTTGGATACCGGTGATCACGTTAAAGGTGGTGGTCTTGCCGGCCCCGTTGGGTCCGATCAGGCCCGTTACGGTTCCGGCCGGCATTTCCAGGTTGAGGTTGTCGACGGCCATGACACCACCGAAGCGGACCGACACCGACGACACTGCGAGCAATGACATCGTTAGCTCCCCGGTCCGGTGGGTAGGTTGGCCGGTCCGGCGGTGAGCCGTGAGGCGGCGGAGGCCAGGCCTGTGCCCGAGGCCAAGGTGGCGCCGGTCAAGACGGGTTGGGATTGGGCCGGCTTACCTGCGAGCCCGGCTCCCAGGCCTCCCCCTCCGGCGCCGTCGGTGCCCGCGCCCTTTGAGTTCGCAGGCTCAGCGCCCGGCGAGGATCGGCGCCACCAGGCCAGCGGCGCCAGTCGCTCGGCGGCGTAATAGGCCAGGCCATTGGGATTGCGGCCCAGGGCCACCGCCGCCACCCCGGTCAGGAGGAAGGTGATCCCGGCGAGGGCCGGCACCTTCTCCTTGAGCAGGGGCAAGAGGAAGCCGTAGAGCATGCCCCCGATGAATGCCCCCGTGACACAAGAGATCCCTCCGATCACCACCAACAACAAGACCGGGAGACTCTGGAAAACCTGGAAGTCGGTCGACCCGGCCGAGGTGCGTAGCCCTCCGAACAGGGCGCCGGCCAGGCCGGCAAGGCCGGCTGAGACGGTGAATACGGCAAGCTTGGTGGCGGTCAGATTCAGACCCAGGGTGGCGCAGGCCACCGGAGAGTCCTTCATGGCCGACAGCAACCGGCCGAATGGGCCTCGTCGCAGGGCCAGTAAGAACATGGATATGAGCCCGAAGGCGATGGCCAGAAGGATCAGGTAGGCCCGCTCGGAATGGAACGAGATGCCAAACATGTCGGGGCGGCCCACTCTCAGGCTGCCGTCCAGGCCGAAGATGTGGCTGTTGGCGAAGAACATGTTATCCATCAGTTCCCCAAAGGCCAGGGTGGCCAGTGCCAGGTACAGACCCTGAAGCCTAAGGGCGGGTAGGGCGATCAGGCCCCCCACCAAGGCGGCGGGCACGATGGCCAGGAGCAGTCCGAACCAGGAGTGTCCCCCCCCTACCTTGGCCATTGTGAAGGCCCCGACCCCGGCAAAGGTGAGTTGACACAGCGATACCTGGCCCCCGTAGCCGGTGAGCAGCACCAACGACAGCATGATCACGGCCAGCGCCAAGCCCTCGCCTAGACGGGAGATGTCTGCCGGGGACAGGGGACCGGAGATGATCCAGGCCCCGGCGACCAATAATCCGGCTCCGATGGCCGACTGACGTAGGGATGGGACCCGTGGCGTCTTGGCCCCGATGATGCGGCCTACCCGTAGCCGATCCTGGGGCAGCACCAATAGGACCACGAACAAGAAGATGGTGGGCAGCGACTCGCCCAAGCCGGTCACGCTCCGGGGCAGGTGAGGGGTGATGTAACCCACCGTGTAGGAGCCGATCAGGCCGAGGATGAGGGCGCCGAGGAAGGTGCGGGGCAGGCTCTTGAGGCGTCCCACCATGGCCGCGGCGTAGGCGTTGACCACCAACAGCGTCAACACCAAGATGTTGAGGGTGAGGATTGATGCCAGCAGCACGCCGGACAGTCCGGCCAGGGAAAACCCCAGGGCCCAACTCAGCTGGCTGACCAAGTTGGGTCGACCCCCATTGAGGGACACCAGGTTGCGATCGTCAACCACTGCTCTCATGGCCACGCCGATGCGGGTCCGGTACAAGAGGAAGTAGAGGGCCACGGCCACCAGGAGGGCCACGAAGAGGGTTATCTGCTCCTGCCAGGTGACCTCCACGTTGAAGATCCGGAGGCCGCCCTGGCCGTAGAACATAGGCACGATGCGCACTGCCGGCTTCCAGATGGACTGGGCCATGCCGATCAGGCCCACCAGCAGGCCCAGGGTCACCACCAAGGAGACGGTCACGCTGGCCCCTTGGAGGCCTCGCATCAGATAGCGCTCGCACAGGGCGCCGGACAGGGGAGCGAGGATGAAGACGATGAATATGAACGAAGGTGCAGTGGCCCAGTGGTGGTGGATGTGGAGTTCCCAGTAGGCAAAGGCCATCACCATCCCCACCGCGCCGTGGGCGAAGTTGAATATGCCCGACGTGGTGTAGGTGACCACCAGACCGCTGGCTGCTATTGCATAGATGGCGCCGGTGACGACGCCCACGACGGTGAAGGCCAGGAACTCCTGCACGGGCTACCCGTGGTACAGCCCACCGCTGCAGTCGAAACCGCTGGCGGGGTAGTTGCGGACGAATTGACCACCCTGGATCTTCATGTAGACGAAGCAGGGTGACGGCGTCTTGTTCCCGACGTCATGGGGAGCGTGCAGGCCATCGGCGCTCCAAGAATGGATACCGGCCAGGGCGGCCAGGACTCCCTTGCGGGTCAGCTTGGGGCCGGCCATGGTGGCGGCCTTCTGGAACAACAGGCCCGCCGAGAAGGCATAGATGCCGAAATAAGTGGGAACAGCTCCAGGGTCAACTCGCTTCAACCAGCTCAGGTATAGCTGCATTCCCGGGCTGGACGAGGCCTCGCTGAACAATGCGGTATTGACGAAGACCAGATCGCCCTCGACCGCCTGTTGACCCTGGGCGATGAACGCGGGGTCGTAGGCCACCGAGTAGAAGTCCCGGACCTGGGGCTCGTAATTCTGCTGCTGCATGGCCAGGGACAGGCGCACGATGGTGGGGGCATCCGATTGTGTCGTGATGTACTGAACCCCGGCGTTCTTCATGGCGATCACATACTGGGTGAAGTTCGTCTCGACCACGCTCACGCTGGTCTTGTAGACGAAGTTGAACCCGACGCTGGAATAGGCGGCCAGTTCCTTTTGGGCCAGGTAGGACGTGGTCGCCTGGTCGATCCAGATCAGCGCGGCGTGCTTTACTGCATTGGGATAGGCCGCGGCAATGTGCTTGGCCGGCCCGATGACAAAGACGTTGGGATTGGTCGGGTAGGCCGGGTAGGTGTCGGCCGATTGGGCGGAGGCGTTGGTCGTGGCGATTGCGGCGATGTTGGGGATGCCGCAGGCGTCGATGGCCGACGCCCCCCCATTGTCAAAGGCCGAGGTGTTCCCCACCATTGCGAAACTGTCCTGGCAGGAGGCCAGAACCTGGGTTCGGTTCTGGCCGGTGTCCTCCTGGTCGTCGCGAGATTTGAGGATCACCTTGCGCCCGTAGATGCCGCCCTGGCTGTTGATGTAGGCGACGGCGGCTGCCTCTCCTTGCTGGGCACTGGTGAAGAGACCGGGGCTCGGACCGGATATGTCCGAAACGTTGGCGATGGTGATGCTGTTGGCCGTCACCCCGACATCGGTGGCCCCTCCGTTGCCGCCAGGGGGCAGGGCGCTGGTGGATCCTCCGGCCGGCGTAGGTCCTGAGACGGAGCCTCCCGGGGAGCCCGGTACGGCGCCTGGCGCCGATCCGCCTCCCGGACTTCCCAGGCTCGTGCCCGAACTGCCTGGCGTGCCTGCCGAGCCTGCCGAGCCTGCCGATCCGGGCGTGGCTCCCGAACCCGTGCCCAGGCTCAGGCCTCCCGCGGATCCGGAGCCGCCCGCCCGCGACGTGGACAGGGCCACTGCTCTTTGGGCCGGGCTCAGGCGTGCTCCGCACGCTGTGGCCATCAGGCCCAGGATGCAAATGAGGGCAACAAACCGGATTTTCATGCTCTCAACATCCTCATTACCCCTGCCCCCGACACCGGTTCAATTCCAGGTGATGTGTGCCATTTGGCCCAAATACTCCGTGGCTTGGCATCGTATCTGATGATGTGACAGATTTCCACGCCGCCACGCCGGCAACCTGCCTTGCCCGGGGGTTATTTTGCTCCAAGAGGCATCCGGAGAGGATCATGTGTCCATGTCAACGGCCTTCCTCATCGTTAGCCTGATCGGCCTGGCCTTCACCGTCAACGCCTTGTGGCCGGTGAGGTTGGAGGCCATCGACGGGCCATCGTTCATGGCCGGGTGGCTCACCTCGGAGCTACCCCTGCAGCACCTGGCCTGGCAGACAGTGGCAACGGTCATATTCGGCCTGTTCGGGGCGTTCAATGGCATCGATGGCCGGATCGGACTGGTGGCAACCTTCCTCAGCTGGGTGGGATTGGTGGTGCTGGCCCGTCAACAATCACAAGCCGAGAAGGTCCTAACCGCAGCCCTTGCGGAAGCGACCCTGGTGACGGGGGCTATGGCTCAATCACCGGGCGATTCGGGGGGGTGGCGACTAGGTGCGTTGGTGAGGTTTTTGTTGCCATTTTGGATTGGTGATCGGAGGGTGTCTGTGACGCCGGACTTGGCCTACTGGACGGGACAGCCGGACACGGCAACTAAGTCGAACGCCAAGCCGAACGCCAAGTCGAGCTCCAAGGCCCACCTGTTGGACATCTACCGGCGAGCTGATCTGCCTGAAAACTGCCCGGTGTACCTGTACATCCACGGCGGAGGGTGGGTCATCGGTGACAAGAAGCAGCAGGGCATGCCACTGATCAAGGATTTGGCCGCCCGCGGTTGGGTTTGCGTGTCGATCAACTACCGGCTCAGTCCGGGGGCCACCTTCCCCGATCACCTCATCGACGCCAAGAGAGCGCTCGCCTGGGTGCGCCAGAATATCGGCCGCCACGGCGGGGACCCCGGCATGGTTGTGGTCGGGGGGGGATCGGCAGGAGGTCATCTGGCCTCGCTGGTGGGGCTCACGGCCAACGACCCGGAGTATCAACCCGGTTTCGCCGAGATCGACTCCACGGTCAGCGCGGTCATGTCCTTCTTCGGGGTGTACGACTTCACCAACCGGAAGCGGGCCCGCCGGCCGGGCCGGGCCATGGCCCGGCTTCTGGCCAAGGTGGTCATGAAGACCCGGCTCGAGGATGATCCAGCGGGCTATGCCAAGGCCTCACCCATCGATCGGGTCAAGGAGTCGGCCCCGCCCTTCTTTGTCATCCACGGTCGCAACGACTCCCTGGTGCCGGTGCAAGAAGCCCGGGACTTCGCAGCTGCGCTGCGCCAGCGGTCGCTCCGGCCGGTTGTTTATGCCGAACTCCCCTTTACCCAACACGCCTTCGATACGTTCCACTCCGAACGGGTGCGCCACGTGACTCGGGCCGGCGTGGACTTTGCCGAGGCGATCCGGGCCGGTCTGGGCGCGGTCGAGCCCACACCGACGTAGGATGTGTGCAGCGGCGACCGGGAGGACAATGTGAACTGGGCCGGAGTCAACCACATGGCCATGGTCACCCCGGACATGGACGCCACGGTGGCGTTCTACCACGATGTCCTGGGAATGGAGCTGGTGGCCACCCTGGGTCATGGCGACCAAAGGGAGCCTTACCCCTATCGCCACTACTTCTTTCGCATTGGCGATGGCCAGACCGTTGCCTTTTTCGAATGGCCCGGGGTCGACACCGGGGCGCCCAAGCCGGCCGGTGTGCCGGGCTCAGGTTCCAAGTTCGACCACGTGTCGTTCAACCTGGGTTCCATCGCCGAACTTGTCGATCTGCGCCACAGGCTTGTCGAGGCCGGTATCGGCGTCAGTGAAGTCGTCGATCACACCGTCATTTACTCGATCTACTTTGACGACCCCGTCAACGGCGCTTCCCTGGAGGCCAGTGTGTGGGTTCAGGACGTGACCCGGGTCAACTACTGGGGCGACCCTCGTCCCACTCCATGGGCCGAGAAAATAGCCGGAGCCCTCGAATTCAACCCAGTGCGCCCAGGAGTCGGTCCTTAGGCGTGTTCCGACCTAGGGCGGTCGGTCGGCGTCGAGGATCGGATCATCGTGGTCACCGCCTGGGTCCTGTGGGCGCCACCCTGTCCGTGATCGGCACCGCAACGGTGACGGTGTTGGCCATCCTGGCCGGGATCTGGCTGGTCCACGACAGCGCTTCAAATATCGCCGCCGCGCAGCCCGTGTCCCTGGTGGCTCCGTTTACGGTGAGCACCTTCCCGGGATCCGGGGCCAGGGGGGTGGCCCTGGGCGCCCCGGTTAACGTGACCGTCGACGGGGGCCGCCTGTTGTGGGTGGTCATGACCGATGGGGCGGGAAAGCACATCAGCGGGGAGATCGCACCCGATGATCGGTCCTGGGCCGTTCCGGTGGGCGTGCTGTCACCGGGTGAGACCTATCGAATCAGCTACTCGGCCTCCGATGGCTCGGGTCGGGCGGTTACCCGCAGCAGTTCGTTTGTCACCCAGACGCCGTCCAAGATCCTCTCTGGCGACGTGACCCCCTTTGGTGGGCACGTGGTCGGGGTCGGAATGCCCATCACCGTCGACTTCAACCATCCCGTTGCCGACAAGGGGGCGGTGCAGGCCGCCCTCCACGTCACCATGTCCACCCCGGTGGTGGGGGCGTGGCACTGGTTCGGGGACCGGGAGGTCCATTTCCGTCCCCAGGTCTACTGGCCGGTCGGCGAGCACGTGGTGGTGGCCCTGAACCTGGCCGGGATCTATGCCGGACGCGGCACCTGGGGGGCGGTCAACCGGGAGGTGAACTTTTCTGTGGGCCAGTCCCACATATCGGTGGCCAACGTCCTCACCGACGTGATGACGGTCCAGGCCAACGGGGCCACGATCCGTACCGTGCCCATATCGGCCGGACGGGTCGACCTGCCCACTATGGGTGGCGTGCACTGGGTACTGGACAAGGAACCGAGCGTGATCATGGACTCGGCCACCGTGGGCATTCCCAAGGGCTCGCCCGATTACTACTACGAGACCGTCTACAACGACGTTCACATCTCCACCACCGGTGAGTACGTCCACGCCGCCCCCTGGTCGGTGGTCTCCCAAGGCCACCAGAACGTCTCCCATGGCTGTGTAAACATCTCACCGGCCGACGCCGCCTGGTTCTACGCCTTCAGCCAGCCGGGCGACATCGTGAACATTGTCGGATCACCTCGACCGCCCAGCCTATCGGTGGGCGGGGTGGCCGATTGGAATATGACCTGGGCACAATGGCTGGCGGGCAGCGCAGCCTGATCGGGCCAGCGCGGGTCTACATCGGGCCGTTGGCGTGCTTGCGCGCTTTGAGCTTCTCGCGCTTGGGCTCTATGCCGGCCAATGCCGCGGCGATTGCAGCCCGGGTCGAGGCCGGCTCTACGACCATGTCCACGTAGCCCCTCTCGGCAGCGATCCAGGCCGTGAGGAACTCCTCTTCGTACTCCTCCACCAGACGCTCCTGCACCTCGGGGGCCACTCCCCGGTTGAGTATCGCGACCGCACCCCGAGCCCCCATGACGGCGATCTCGGCACTTGGCCAGGCCAGACACACGTCCGAGCCCATCTTCTTGGAGTCCATGACGATGTATGCGCCACCGTAGGCCTTGCGCACGATGAGGCAGATGCGGGGCACTGTGGCCTCGGCGTAGGCGAAGGCCAACTCGGCTCCATGGCGGATCATGCCCCGCCATTCCAGGTCCTTGCCGGGCAAGAAGCCGGGGGTGTCCACCAGGGTGATGATGGGCAGGTTGAACGAATCGCAGAACGATACGAATCGGGCACCCTTCTGGGAAGCCGAGATGTCGAGCGTCCCGGCCATGTACTGGGGCTGGTTACCCACGATCCCCACCGGACGGCCCTCGATCCGCCCCAGGGCAGTGAAGAGTTGGGGGGCCCATCCTGCTCTCAGCTCCAGCAGGTTGTCGCCGTCAACGATCCGCTGGGCGATGTGGCGCATATCGTAAGAGCCGGTTGATCCCGACGGGATGATCGCGGCGAGTTCAGGCGTGGCCCGGTCCGGCAGGTCCGGGCTGGGCGTCACCGGGGCGGCCCGATCGGTTCCGGCCGGAAGGTAGCTCAAGACTTCAGCCACCAATTCGTAGGCATCTTCGGCGTCGGCCGCTTCCAACGCGGCCAGACCGGTTAGGCGGGAGTGCACCCCCCGCCCCCCGAGCTCGGAGATGTCGGTCGTTACCCCGGTGAACTCTGCCACCATGTCGGGGCCGGAGATGAAGGCGAAGGCGTCCGGGGTCATGATCACCACGTCGGCCAACCCCAGCATCAGGGCCGGCCCTGATATGGCCGGACCGACCAGGGCCATCACCACTGGAACGACGCCAGAGCAGTCCGCCATGACCCGGGCCGCCTGGCCCCAACCATGAAGGGCGGCGATGCCCCCCTCGATGTCGGCTCCGCTCGAGGCAACGAACCAGACCAGGGGAATGTGCTCGCTGAGTGCCAGGGCGCCCGCCTCGGCCAGGGTGGCGCTATCAGCCTCGCTCAGGGCGCCGCGTCGATGGCTCGGATCGCTCCGGGCCACCACGGCCGGTCGGCCCGAGATCTGCTCGATGGCTATGGATACCCGGCCCTCCACCTGAGCCCGAGGCCGGACTCCCGAATTGATCAGGGACTTGACACCTTTTCAACCCGGAGGTTCAGTAGCTCTTCGCGCGTCGGCGGTATGCCTGACGAGCCGTCGCCATTGGGGCGCACGGCCAGGATCTGGTGGATGCTGGTCCGACCTGCTTCGAAGTTGAGGGCCGAGCCGGCCATGTACAGGCGCCAGATCCGGGCCCGGGCCGGACCGACTAGCTCGAGGGCCTTGTCCCAGTTGCCCTCCAGGTTGCGGACCCAGTGCCGCAGGGTTCTGGCATAGTGCTCGCGCAGGCTCTCGACATCTCGTACTTCGAGGTGGCGCCCCTGGGCCGCGCTGACGACCAGTCCCACCTCGTGTAGCTCTCCGTCGGGAAACACGTAGCGTTCGACAAAGGAGTTACGATCGAATCCCGATGGTCCGAATGGCCGGGATATACCGTGGTTGAGAAGGCGCGCTCCGGGCTTTAGCAGGTCGTGCAGATCGGCCAGGTATTCGTTGAGCCGGGACAGTCCGACGTGTTCGAACATCCCGATGGAGCTGATCGCGTCGAAGGGCCCGTCTTGGATCTCACGGTAGTCCTGGACCCTGATCTCGACCCGGTCGGACAATCCCGCCTCGGCGGTGGCGGCCCGGGCATACTCGGCCTGTCGGGTCGACAAGGTCACCCCCACGGCACTGACGCCGTAGTGCTCGGCGGCGTAGCGGGTCATCCCGCCCCAGCCGCAGCCCACGTCCAACAGTCGCATCCCTTCGCTCAGCCCGAGCTTGCGACAGATCAGGTCGTACTTGCCTCTTTGGGCCTCGTCAAGGGTGGAATCAGGCCACGCGAAATAACCGCACGAATAGGTCATGGTCTCGCCCAGGAACAAGCGGTAGAAGTCGTTCGAGACGTTGTAGTGGTGGGAGATGGCGGCGGCGTCGCGTTCCTTGGAATGGCGCTTGCCCCGGAGGTGAGCCTCCTCTGGCGGGTGGGGCAGGGGAGTACCGATGACCCCGGTAGCCATTGCAGCCCGCAGTAGATCCCACCAGATCCGCCACCTGAGCTTGAGGGGCGCCTCCTGGTCGGATGCGCTCAGGTTGTCCCGCACGCCCAAGCCCTCGAATATGTCTCCCTCCAGATCGATCTCCCCGGCCACGTAGGCCCGAGCCGCCCCGAGTTCGTTGGGCGAATACAACAACCGGCGCAGGGCTCGGGGCGAGTGCACGGCTATGGAGGTGGCCGAGTCGGGCGGTCCGATGACGCTGCCGTCCCAGAACCGGATTGCAATGGTGGGTGAATGACCGACGAAGCCTCGGACCACCGGGCCGATGACCTGGGCCATGTCCGGCTTGTGCTTTGGAGAGGGCAAGGGATTCTCCATTCTGAAGATCGAATCGGGATGGGAACATTGCCCATACTAACGGGACGTGCTTGGCTGGGATCGGGCCGAAGTCGCTAATAGCCTGGCCAGGCAAAGGAGGCCGTATTGCGCGCCGCAATCCTACGAAATGGCTCCATGGTCGTCGACGACGTGGCCGACCCGGTTCCTGGCCTGGGCCAGATTCTGGTCCGCACCCTGGCCTGCGGGATCTGCGGATCGGACCTGCACTTTGCTCAGCACGGCCAGGCAGTGGTGGATCTGACGGCGCAGGCGGGACTGGTCGACGAAGTTGTGTCCGGTCCCGTGCTCGACCTGAGCCGCGATGTGATCATGGGCCACGAGTTCTCGGCTGAGGTGCTCGAAGTGGGGCCAGACACAATCGGTCCGGAACCGGGCGCCGTGGTGGTATCCGTGCCGGTCATGCTCACCGATACCGGGGTTTCTCCCACGGCCTACTCCAATGAGTATCCGGGTGGCTTTGCCGAGAGGATGTTGCTGTCGGCTCCCCTGGTGCTCGAAGTGCCCAACGGATGCAGCCCCCGGCGGGCCGCCATGACCGAGCCCACGGCCGTGGGTCTGCACGCCGTGGCCAAGTCCGGTATCGCCGCCGGTCAGTCGGCCCTGGTGGTGGGCTGCGGGCCGGTGGGGTTGGCCGTCATTTCGGCGTTGAAGCTCGCCGGAGTCGAAGTGATCGTGGCCTCGGATCTCTCCCCCCGACGACGGGACCTGGCCCTGCTCATGGGGGCCGGCGTAGTAGTCGACCCGGTTGTCGAACCGGCCATGGATGCCTGGCGCCGAGCCGATGGCGTCTTACCCCTGGTCATCTTCGAAGCCGTCGGTATCCCCGGAATGTTGCAGTCGATCATGCGAGATGCCCCCCGATCCTCTCTCATCGTGGTGGTGGGGGTGTGCATGCAGCCTGACTCGTTCCAGCCCTTCTTCGGCACGGCAAAGGAACTGTCCTTGCAGTTCGTGCTGGCCTATGACCCCATGGAGTTTGCCCGTGCCCTTCGGGTCATCGCCGAGGGAGCGATCGACGTCGACCCCCTGATCACCGGATCAGTTGGAATCGAAGGGGTGCCGGGGGCCTTCGAGGATCTGGCTAATCCCGAGGCCCACGCCAAGATCGTGGTAGAGCCCTAGTCCAAACTGGAGCGCAGCGCCTCGATGAGTCCGAGGGTGCGCGGATCGGCGGACAGATTGGCCTGCATCTGGTTCATCACATATCCGAATGACACGCCCGTGTCGGGATCGGCAAAGCCCAGCGATCCCCCGGCCCCGGAGTGGCCGAACGAGCCGGGGCCGAGGAGCGGGGTGAATTCCGAGTGAAGCATGAAGCCCAATCCGAAACGGGTCTGCACCATCAATACCTTGTCCTGGCCCTCGCACTGGGTGGCCGTGGCCACTTTGAGAGCCTCGGGCCCGAGCACACGGACCCCGTCCACTTCCCCGATGAGCCCGGCGTAGAAGCGGGACAGACTGGCGGCGTTGGTGATGCCATTGGCGGCGGGGATCTCGGCGGCGTGCACGGCTCGGGAGTTGAAGGGCGAGGTCAAACCGAGGCTGTCAAAGGCGCCGTCGAGGGTCAAGGCCCGTCCGAGGAGGGTGTCGGGACCCATCAGGGCGACGGCCAATTCCCGCAGGGCCGGATCGTCGGGCATCGGCGAGCTGATCAGGGGAGCGACCCGGTGCTCGTATTGTTCGGGCAGGCCGATCCAAAACTCCAAGCCGAGGGGTCCGGCCACTTCTTCGGCAAAAAACCGGCCCACACTGCGACCGGATATGCGCCGGATGAGCTCGCCCACCAGCCACCCGAATGTCAGGGCGTGGTAGCCGTGAGCTTGCCCCGGCTCCCACAGGGGCTCCTGCGCGGCCAGGGCTTCGATGACGGGATCCCAGGCCAAGGCCTGGGCCAAGCTGAGCTTGACATCGATGCTGGCCAGGCCGGCCTGGTGAGAAAGGAGCCAGCGAACCGGTATGTGGCCCTTGCCCGCAGCGGCGAACTCTGGCCAGTACTGGGTTACCGGGGCATCAAAATCCAGGTCACCCCGTTCGGCCAGGAGATGGGCACACACCGCGGTCGGGGCCTTGGTGGTGGAAAAGACCAGTTGCAAGCTGTCTGAGTTGTAGGCCTGGCCAGACTTGACGTCCGCCAGCCCACCAACCAGATCGACCACCTTGCGCCCATCGACGTGGACACACACCCCGGCCCCGATATCTCCGTGGTGATCGAAGTTTGCGGCGAAGGCCTCCCTTACCCGGCCATAGCCCGGCTCCACGAGACCCTCTATTTTGGTCATTTGGCTATCCGGGTCATCTGGCTATCCGGGTCATCTGGCCTCCTGGGTCATCTGGCTGACGGGAGCGTACCCGATCTGATCCGCCGGGCTCAGAGCGAGGCGTTGGCCCTGTGGCTTTTTGAACGTTGCCTGGATCTGGCCATCTGGTCGAGAAGCACCTTACGTACCCTGATGGCGTGGGGAGTGACCTCTACGCACTCGGTCTCGTCGATGAGCTCCAGGGCGGCTTCCAGGCTAAGTGTTCGGGGGGGAGTGAGGCGAACCAACTCCTCGGCCGTCGATGAACGCATGTTGGTCAGCTTGCGCTCCTTGGTCGGGTTCACATCCATGTCGTCGGAGCGGGAGCTCTCCCCGATGACCATTCCCTCGTAGACGTCTGCTCCGGGTCCCACCAGCAACGAGCCTCGTTCCTGCAGGTTCAACAAGGCGTAGAAGGTTGTAACTCCTCGGCGATCGGCGATCAGGCTGCCCGACTGGCGGGTGCGAAGCTCGCCGTGCCAGGGCGCCCAGCCATCGAAATTGTGGTGAGCCATCCCGGTCCCTTTGGTGTTGGTAAGGAACTCGGTGCGAAAGCCGATGAGCCCCCGAGCGGGAATGGCGTACTCCATGCGGACCCAACCGGTGTGGTGGTTCACCATCTGTTCCAGCCGACCCTTGCGAACAGCCATCACCTGGGTGACGGCCCCCAGATGAAGTTCCGGCACGTCGACGGTGAGGCGCTCCATGGGCTCGCATAGGGTCCCATCCATCATTCGGGTCAGGACCTCAGGCTTCCCGATAGTCAGCTCGAAGCCTTCCCGGCGCATTATCTCCACCAGGACCGCCAACTGCAGCTCCCCCCGACCCTGAACCTCCCAGGTATCGGGGCGTTCGGTGGGCGCTACACGGATCGAAACGTTTCCGATCAATTCGGTGTCGAGGCGATTCTTGAGGAGCCGGGCGGTCATCTTGGAACCGTCCTGACCGGCCAGGGGAGATGTGTTGACGCCGACGGTCACCGACAGGCTGGGCTCGTCCACCCTCAGCACCTCGAGGGGGCGGGGGTTGTCGGGGTCGGCCAGAGTTTCCCCAATAGTCACCTCGTCCAAACCGGCCACGGCCACTATTTCTCCCGGACCGGCCTCGGCCGCCTCGACCCGGTCCAGGGCATCGGTGGTGAACAGTTCGGCGACTTTGGCCTTCTCGATGGTTCCGTCGCGCCGGCACCAAGCGACGTTCTGGCCCCGGGTGATATGGCCCTCCACGACCCGGCAAATGGCGAGTCGACCCAAGTAGGGCGAAGCATCGAGATTGGTCACCAGGGCCTGTAGGTTGGCTCCTTCGGTGTAGGTGGGCGGGGGAATGTGCTCCAGGATTGTCTCGAACAATGCCTTGAGGTCCTGCCCCTGGTCCATGGGGTCGGCCGAGGCCCGACCGGCCCGGGCGTTGCAGTAAACGATGGGAAACTCGATCTGGTCCTCTTGCGCATCAAGATCGATGAACAGGGCGTAGGTCTCGTCCACCACATCCGACGTCCGGGCGTCGGGCCGGTCCACCTTGTTGACCACCAGGATCACGGGCAGTCCTGCCTCGAGGGTCTTGCGCAGGACAAATCGGGTTTGGGGCAAGGGACCCTCACTCGCATCCACCAATAGCAACACGCCGTCGACCATGGCCAGACCCCGTTCGACCTCGCCTCCGAAGTCCGCGTGGCCGGGGGTGTCAATGATGTTGACTTTCACCCCGGCATATGTCACGGCGGTCTGTTTGGCCATGATGGTTATGCCCTTTTCGCGCTCCAGGTCCATAGAATCCATGACCCGATCGGTGAGCTCCTGATTGGCCCGAAAGGCCCCGGACTGGCGCAGCATGGCGTCGACCAGCGTCGTCTTGCCGTGGTCGACGTGTGCGATGATCGCAATGTTGCGCAGGTCATGGCGCGTTTGCATGGTCAGTGATTTCTCCGGAAGGCGTCAGTGGCCAGACCCCCGCGCGATCGGGCGCCGAGGTGGCCGGGTTCAATTGTAGGCCCCCATCGACCCTGGTCGAACACAATGGCCAGGCAGGCCCCGGCTGCCCCGCCCGGTGCAGGCTCAGATGGGGTGGCGATCCAGGCGCTCCAGCTCTCTCTCCACGTCGCTCCATGTCAAAGGATCGGGGTCCTCGCCCCTCTCCTCGGCCGATTGGGCCCGCATCAGGATGGCTCCCGCCGTGCACCACAAGATGGTGATTCCCAACACCTTGGCCGCCACGCCAGCCAGCTGTTGGTCGAGCCGGGCCGAGATGCCCAGGGCCATGGGGGCCGAGGTGAAGTCCGTGTACATGACATGCCCGGCAAAGATCAAGATGAGGGCTGGAAAGTTGGGCAGGATGGACTGCACGAACAGGTAGCCCACTCGCGCGGCCACGCCCATGTGACGTGCGCCGGGGACCAGGCGCAGGACGGGCAGCCACATGATCGTGCCTGCTCCCAGCATGACGGCGCCGGCCAAGGCGTAGGCCACGGTCCAGTGGCTCTCGGCGTGGACAACGGGGGGAATCAGCGATGCGATCACCACACAATTAAAGATGAGGGTGGCCAGGGCGGGATGGGTGATCCTGGTCAGGGTGGCGTCCACAAGCCGGGGCCTCGTCGCCATGTCCACCAGCCGATTCGGAAGGCCGAGGAGCAACAGTGGCGGCGCCACAAGGAACAACAAGACGTTCTGGAACAGGCGGGCCACCAACAGCCAGTGAAGGGAAAGGTCAGCCGTGGGCCAGGTCAGGGCGATGGCCAGTGTCACCAGGCCGGCGCAAAATGATGCAATTTTTCGAGGGGCGACAGATGGTCCCGTGGGGTTGTGGCGAGGCCCGAGCTGTCGCAGCACCGCTACATAGCCGATCCCCGCGGAGGCGATAAGGAGCCAGGCCCACACATGGAGGTGAAATGTCCAAGGGCCGCCCCTCATGCAGCCAGCCATTCTCCGTACCGGATTTCGCGATGGGCCCGCTTCCCGGAGTGGTCACCGTCCCCGCCCATTCCCGGCCCATCGGGCCTGTCCGACCGGGCGGTGGCTGGCTTAGGCTGCCGATCGTGGAAAACCTGGCCAAGCTGGAACGACTCACCAACCTGGTCATGCTGCTCCTGTCCTCTCGGCGGCCGGTTTCGCTCCAACACATAGTTTCCGAGGTGCCCGGGTACCCGCTCGACAGTCCGGTGGCGGCTAGGCAGGCTTTCGAGAGGGACAAGAAACTGTTGCGCCAGGAGGGGGTTCCCATCCTCACCGAGAAGATGGCCGGTGGGGATCAACTCGGGTACCGCATCAACCCCGAGGATTACTACCTGCCAGAGCTGGATCTCAGCCCAGTCGAGCAGGTTGCCCTCAACCTTGCCGTGGCCGGTGTCCACCTACCCGATGGTAGTGGCATGGATGCACTATTGAAACTAGGAGTTGTGGCTAGTCATCATGTGTCCAACCTGGCCGATCTGCCCGTTCCTCACACCCTGCCCGACCTGCACCGGGCTATCGCCCAGCGGGCACCCGTAACCTTTGTCTATCGGAGTTTTCCGCGCGGCATCGACCCCTACGGGCTTGCCTTCAGGGCGGGCAACTGGTACCTGGTTGGTTGGGACCATGACCGGTTGGCGATGCGCTCATTCCGGCCCGATCGAATTGACGGGGGGGTGACGTTGGGGCCGGAAGACAGCTTTGAGGTTCCCATCGACTTCGATCCAGCTCGGGCCCTTCCCGATCCGCCCTGGACACTCGGCGGCAGGGACGTGATCGACGTCCGGGTGCTGATCGACGCTTCCCAGGCTGCGTTGGCCACTGCCGAACTGGGCGGGGAGTCGGTGGTGGAGACGAGGTCGGATGGATCGGTGATCGTGGCCCTGGCCGTATCGAACACGGGAGCGTTCAGATCGTGGCTGTTCGACCATCTCGATCACGCCGAAGTGTTGTCGCCACCCGATCTAAGGGACGAGGTCATCGGATGGCTGCGACAGATGATCGCCGAGGTGTCCCCGTGAGCCCACTCATCGAGGCGGCAGCGCGCCTTAGGGTTCTTTTGGCACTGCTGCCCTGGCTGGTGTCGGTGGGCCAGGTCCCCCTGGCCGAGGTGGCCCTTCGCTTCAACCTGGACCCGTCCGAGGTGGTTTCCCTGCTGGAAATGGCTTCGTGCTGTGGATTGCCGCCGTACACAGCCGATGTGCTCATGGATATCTACATTTCCGATGACACCGTCTACGCCGAATCAACCCGGCAATTGTCGAGAGCCCCACGGCTTACGCCTTCTGAGGGATTCGCCCTGGCCGCCTCGGCCCGAGCGATCCTGGCCGTGCCCGGAGCAGATCCCCACGGGGCACTGGCCGGTGCGGTGGTCAAGCTGGAGGATGTGTTGGGGGCCAGGAACAGGCTGATCATCGATCTCGATGAACCCGTCCACCTGCCAGTAGTTCGTCAGGCCACGGACGAGGGCCGCACCCTCGACATCGACTACTACTCCTTCGCCCGTGACGCCGCCACCACGCGATCGGTGAACCCGGAGAGGCTATTCGTCAGGGATGGTCACTGGTACCTCCAGGCCTGGTGTCAACAGGTCCAAGCCAGGCGCCGCTTCCGGGTGGACCGCATCGGCCGGGCCGAGATCGGCGGCGCAATCCCGACGCCGGTGTCCGAAGCCAAGCCCCCGATGCCTGATCAGCCTGATCAGCCCGGTATGGCACAGGCCGAAATGGGTGACGACGACTTCCTCACCGGTCCTGGGACCGAGCAGGTCGTTTTGGAGCTCGAGCCTGCCGCGGAGTGGGTATTGGAGGCATATCCCACCCATTTGGTTTGTCCTCTGCACGACGGAAGAACGCGGGTGACCCTGGCCGTTTCGGGCCAGGCGTGGTTGGAGAGACTGCTTCTCCGCCTCGGACCTGATGCCCGGGTGATCGAACCACCCGATCTGGTCGACGCCGGCCGCCAGGCAGCTGCTCGGATTCTGAAAAGGTATGAAAAGATATAGATTGACGTAGTATTTTGCTGTCCTTAGTGTGGCTCGATGGGCATGAGCCTGGCCAAGCTGGCTTGCGGGCGAGAGGACTACTACCTGCGGGCTGTGGCCGGCGGTGGCGACGACCATCGGGCACACGGGGACGAAGCCCCGGGGCGCTGGTTGGGTGGTGGGGCCCGGGCCATGGTTCTGTCCGGGGTGGTCCAGGGAAGCGACCTGAGCGCCGTACTGGCCGGCGTGAACCCCCAGACGGGCCAAACGCTTAGAAGCAGGGGGGCTCCGGTCCGAATTGCTGCCTTCGATGCGACCTTCTCCGCCCCCAAGTCGGTTTCGATCCTGTGGGGTGTGGGCGACGATCGGACTCGGCAGCCGATCCAGGCCGCTCACGACGCCTCGGTGAGTGCGGCCATGGGTTACCTGGAATCCGAGGCGGCCCTGGCCCGACGGGGTAGCGGGCCCAACAGATGCCAGATCTCCACCAGCGGATTCATTGGCGCGTCGTTTCCCCATCGCACCAGTCGGCGCCTGGATCCACACCTGCACACCCACGTGGTGGTGGCCAACCTGGTACGGGGGATAGACGGACGATTTTCTGCCCTCGATGCCCGAGCCCTGTATGGCCACGCCCACACAGCCGGGCACCTGTACCAGGCCCAATTGCGCTTCGAGTTGACCACCCGATTGGGCTTGTCCTGGGGACCGGTGCGGGCAGGGGTTGCCCAAGTCAATGGCGTTACCTCGCAGGTGATCCGTCATTTTTCCAGCCGGCGCCAAGAGGTCGAAGCGTGGCTGGTCGACGAAGCGAGATCCACTCCCCGGGCCCGGAGAATCGCCGCTCTGGCCACTCGCCCGGCCAAGGACTACTCGGTCAAGGTGGAGGACCTCGTCCTTCGATGGCGTCGCCAGGCCGAGGAAATCGGCTTTTCCCGCAAGGATTGGCAAGGTGTGTTGGCTCCGATGGCAAGGGGCTCGACATGGGCCGAGGCGAGCGCCCTGGCCAGGTGGAGCCAGGAGGGCGCTGGCCGGTCCTTGGACCATGGGGCCCTGGCCGCCATGGCCCGGCGGTTGCTCGGGCCGAGCCACCTCACCGGCCGATCGGCGACTTTTTCTCAGCGCGACGTTCTGAGGGGCTGGTGCGCCGTAATGGAGTCGGGCGCACCGGTGAGCACCATCCGGGAACTGACTGCCCAAACCCTGGCCGGTTCACTGGTGCTAGGAGTGGGGTCGGTCACGGCCACCTCTGACGTCGCCACATCCGTGGGCTGGGGCCTTTGGAAGCGCCAAGGGGGTGGGTGGATGCCCGGGGGCGGCACGGTGGCGCGCTGGACCACGCCGGGGATGGTGGCCACTGAACGGGCCATGCTGGACCGGGTCGAACGCATGAACCAAAGAGCCGTTCGGGAAGTGGACGAATCCTTCTCGGCTGCCACCCTGGCTCGGCGACTTGCCCTGGCCCCGGGCCAGCTCGAAGCCGCCAGTCGATTGGTGTCCAGCCCCAGGCCTGTAGAGATTGTTGAGGGTCGGGTTCAGTCGGGCGCACTGGACGCCCTCGATGGTGTCCGGCGGCTGTGGGAGGAAAAGGGCGCCACCGTGGTGGCTGTTGCCGCCACCATGTCCGAGACCCAACAGATAAATGCTCTGACCGGGATGACCTGCGTGGGAATCGATGACGTGGTCTCCGCTTCGGGTCTGGGGCGTGCGATGGGAGGTGATCGCCGCCTTCCGGGAGACCATGCTCGGCCGGGAGACCATGTTCGGCCGGGAGACCATGCTCGGCCTGGGGTTCTGGTCGTCGTCCGGCCCGAGGGACTCCGCCTTGCCGACATGGCCATTCTCATCGAAAGGGCGGAGACCCAGTCGGCCCGTGTGCTGTTGGTCGGCGGGTCCGGGGGGTTGTCCTACACCGGGCGCGGAACCTCCCTGGCCACGCTGGCGCGCCGCCCGGGGCCGCACCTCAGCCTGGACGAGCCCGCCGGATGGATGGCCCTCCGATCGCCCCAAGGCCTGCGAGAACGCCTGGTTAGTGACTGGTGGGCCAGGTCCAGGGCAGGCGAGCAGGTGGTCATGGCTGCCGGAACCCGACGCGAGGCCTTGATCCTCGGGCACTTGGCCCAGGAGATCTCCGGGCGACCCCACCTCGTGGCCTTGGGCTGGCAGGTGCGGGACCAGACCAACGCCACGGTGTTGTTCCTGGGTAGCCCGGCCCTCTGCTCGCCCGGGCGCCAGTCCCGATCCCGGTGGGAATATTTCGCCGTCGAGGGCCGATCTGTCGGAGATCGCCTGGGTCTCCGAGGATTGGAGGGGGTACGCCATGGTCCTGAACCACTCCCGGGGTCGATCAGAGGCCGAGACCTCGGTCGGGGGGAGACGCTGGGCCTGTCGCTGTCCCGCTGATTCCGCGAGCCGCCGGGATCCCCGAGTCCCGATCATGGCCATGGTGAGGGGTCCGGTCTCGACCCCTCTGGTTGCTCTCCGGCCCGGCCAGGCTCAGCCAAGGTTCATGGCCGTACCAAGGGCTCAGCGTCACCCAGGAGGCCAGTCCGGGCCCTTCGAGGACCAGGGCTGATCCGGGACGTCCCCGGGCCACGACATCAGGTGGTAATCGAGGCTGGCGCCGGGAGGAATAGGTGACAGAGTCCCTGGGCCGCTCCGGGTATTGTCCCATCAGGCGAGTGGCCAGCCGGCCGGGCCACCGCGGCCCGGAGCTCAGCGAACGGGAACGAATTGTCACGTTCTCGTCTCCGACCAGCCTGGAAAGAGCCTCCAGGGTACGAACGTCGCCGACCCCGGGCAGCACCACTTTGGCGCCGAACAGGGAAAAGAAGCCGTCGGCTGCTTGACCCCAGCGGACCCTCGCTTGGGACAGGTCCTGTAGGCAGGCCAGGGTCGACAGGCCCTGGCTCCCACCTTCACTGACCATGGCCGGCAGATCGGCAAGAGGGGCGATGTTGGCCACCTCGTCCAGGGCGAGCAGGACCGGGGCCGGGTTCGCCCTGGCACGAGACCCACCTCCACCGGCCGGGCCAACCTCCTCAGCCCATCGCAGGTAGGCGGCGTGGCGCACCTGTTCCAACAGTCCCGCCACCAAGGGAGCGGTCACGGCCTGGGTTTGCGCGTCGGCGCAGATGTAGATCGTTCCGCCTGACCTGACGAATTCATCGGCACAAAAGCTCGAGCGGACTCCCCGTCCGCTGGCCTTGTTCCCGCCGACTCCGCGGTCCCGGGTGTCCCGGTAGCCACCGTCGGTCAGGGTGGCTGCCAGGACCGATTCGAAGCGGTAGGCAGCCAGGACCCCCGATGCCGTGGACCAGATTCCGCTGAGCTCCCTGGGTTCCCCCGACACGATCCCGGTCAACAGGTCATGGGCCAACTGCGCCCCGTGCTGGTGACGATGAGCGACCAGGACGGCCTGGGCCGTCTCGGCCTGGCGGCGGTTGACCCACCCGACGAGATCGATCATGGACCACGAATCCAACGCCGCGGCATGAAGGAGGGCAGCCATGATGGCTTGGGCTCTCTCCTTCCAATGTTCGGCGTCGCTCAGTCCGACTGCCGGCCGGGCCGCCCCCACCATGGCTCGGGCCATGGCCAAGGCGCGGTCCCATCGATCACAGCCGTCCACCGGCGACCAGGCCATGGTCTCCACGCCCGGCGCCGGTGTGGTTTTGCCTCCCGGATCGAACAACCGGCACCGTCCAACGACACTGCGGGCGGTCGCAGTAATGGCCATAACGTCGGATTTTGTCGAGGTGGAGACCACCGGCCCGTTGGCCGAGACGATGTTGGGAATCACCAGGCTTGAGGTCTTGCCCGATCGGGGGGGACCAACCACCAGCATCGCCGTCTCCGGCGCCGACCAGTGTCCCGGGCCCACGTACAGTCCATGTCGGTGGGTGTTGGAAAGGGCCCGAACCTCGGCCAGCGAGTCCAGTGGAAGGTTCGTAAGCGTCACCGACCCACCGTGGCACAGCGCGACGGGCTAAGAAAGAGGCAGAGGCGTATTTCGGGTAAGGAGACCAATCATGCAGGTTCCTCTGACAATCGGCGACTTCTTGGACCGGGCGGGGATGGTCTTCGCCGACCGACTCGCCCTGGTCGACGAGCCTGGTGTGCCCGGCTCGTTGGGGCGTCTCACCTACGCCCAGGTCTGCTCCCGGGCTCGGGGAATGGCCCGAGCCCTCCAGGACATGGGAGTCGGCATCGGGGAACGGGTCGCCATCGTCAGCCCCAACTCGGGCCGGTTCCTCATTTCCTATTTCGGTGTAAGCGCCTTCGGGCGGATCTTGGTGCCAGTCAACTACCGGCTGAATGCGGAGGAGGTCGGCTACATCATCGAGCACTCGGGCAGCAGTGTTGTCCTCATCGACCCCGAGTTCGATGACATCCTGTCTGGGGTCAAGGCCAAACACCGGATCATCCTGGATGGAGTCGATGACGCCGATCTGTTCGCCGAGATGGCCGACGACGACGGACCATCACCCTGGCCTCTCGACGAGACGGTCACGGCATCGATCAACTACACCTCGGGCACGACGGCCCGTCCCAAGGGAGTTGAGCTCTCCCACCGAAACTGCTGGCTCAACGCCACCGTGTTCGGCTGGCACACCACAGTGTCCGACTCAGATGTGCTCATGCACACCCTGCCCATGTTCCATTGCAACGGATGGGGTATGCCCTATGCCGCCACCGGCATGGGTGTGGCCCACGTCATCCAGCGCAAGGTCGAAGGTGACGTGAT
Organism: Acidimicrobiales bacterium; assembly: GCA_050742455.1. Lineage (GTDB taxonomy): Bacteria > Actinomycetota > Acidimicrobiia > Acidimicrobiales > JBOGIG01 > JBOGIG01. Next base: position 13,701 of record JBOGIG010000004.1, on the reverse strand, counting down.
CCTCGATCGCATCGAGGCCGAAGGGGTGACTTTGATGTGCGGATCTCCGTCAGTGGTGTCAGCCATCCTCGACGCTGCCGGGACCAGGCAAGAGCAGGGCCGGTCCGTTCCCGGCTCTGGTCGGGTTCGCATCGTTGTGGCTGGCGCCCCGCCGCCGTCCAGGGTCATCGAAGCGGTCGAGACCACGTTGGGATGGGAGTTCATTCAGATATACGGTCTCACCGAGACATCCCCGCTACTCACCATCAATCGGGCTCCGAGGGAATGGGCCGACTTGGACCCCTCCGAGCGATCCCGGAGACTGTCTCGAGCAGGCACCCCGGCCATTGGCGTAAAAGTTCGCACCGACGAAGACGGAGAAGTGTTGGCCCGGTCCAACCACGTTTTCGCCGGCTACTGGCTCCAGCCCGACGAAACAGCCTCGACTCTGGCCGACGGCTGGTTCCATACCGGCGACGGTGGGTACATGGACGGTTCGTACCTGGTCATAGCGGACCGAAAGAAGGACGTCATCATTTCCGGAGGCGAGAACGTATCGTCCATCGAGGTGGAGGACTGCATATATCAGTTCCCCTCGGTGGCCGAGGTGGCCGTTATCGGGGTGCCCGACGCAAAGTGGGGCGAGACGATCAAGGCCCTGGTCGTGCCCCGGGCGGACCAGACGGTAGAAGAGGGCGACCTGATCGAATTCTGCCGGAGCCGAATGGCTCACTACAAGTGCCCCACCTCGGTGGAAATCAGAGACTCACTGGCCCGAACCGCGACCGGTAAATTGCAGAAGTTCAAGCTGCGCCAACCGTACTGGGAGCACATGGACCGCCAGATCAACTAGCCCGCCTAGATCCTCTTGACGCTCCGGTCTCTGGATCTTGTGAGGATTTTTAGGCGATCGGTCTTGTGTCATTGGCTGGACCTGGTGACGGGCAGCGTGCTGCTACTCGAGCGGATCAGGGCGCCCCAGGCCCAGGTCCCAATTCGGCTGGGCCACGGCGGCATGCGCGGCGTGCCCATTGTGAAGGCAGCGTAGAGCGGCAGCATCGGCGCCCGCGCTCCTCGGGATGCGGCGGCCACTTTGCCTCTTCGCTCCCGCTGATAGGCCACCAGCGCGGCATTGAGCGAACCCGCCGTGCCCAGCTCGCGGACCAGTATCCAGGCGTCCTCAATTGACTGGTTTGCTCCCTGGGCCAGGACCGGGGGCATGGCGTGTACCGCGTCTCCTATGAGCGCCACCCGCCCAGAGTGCAGCCTCGGCGGCACCCGGTGCCATACGTGGGGGAATGGCTCGATCTCGTCGTCGTTGATCACTTCCAGCAGGTCGCGTACTGGAGGCGCCCAGCGGCGAAAACGTTCACGCAGCCACTCGAGGGTGGAAGTGGGCCTAGGTTCGGGTGGCCATCGCACGTCAAACCACCACTGCAGGAGGCCCTGGCCTGCCGGCATTAGGCCCACTGCCCCGCCTCGACCGGCCACGAAGGTCGACGTCGTGCCCTCGGCCAGGGGCAATGGAGCACGGGTGAGACCCTGAAGAGCGCTCCACCCCGTCGGCGTCGCCGGAACAGGGGAGGCGAACAAACGGCGCATCACGGAACGGTGGCCGTCCGCCCCCACGACGAGATCGGCGTCGAGATAGGACCCGCCGTCCAAGAATACGCGGGCCGACGAGCCCGGCTGGTCGACCCCCCTACAGGGGGCTCCGAACAACACGGTGCCGGACCCCAAGTGCGATGCCAGTTCTTCGATCAGCTCCCCGCGACCGATGGTGAGCGGTTCGAAGCCGAACCGCCGAGACAGGCGGGCCGCATCGATACGACAGGCCAGTCGTCCGTTGGAGCTTCTAATATCGAGCAGCTCTATGGTACAGCCCACTGAGTTCAGGTCGCAGCCGAGATTGGCCAGGGCGGCCCGGCCGTTGTACCAAAGGGCCAGGGCGGCGCCGCCCGTTCGCAGTCCGTCCGCTTCCTCGATCACTGTGACGTCGTGACCTCGGTGCTGGAGGCCAAGCGCCAAGGCCAGTCCGGAGATCCCGGCACCCACGATGACCACGCGCACGGGAACAGTTCACCATGGGCGACTTACCCTGACTAACCAGGCGCCATAAAACTCACGGCGAAGTTCTCTCCGGCCTTCGCGCTCATGCCTGCTCAGTAGCCGGCTCCGGCATCGACCTGGTTCTCCAGCGGATCGTCGCGGGCCCAGCGGTCGAGCTGGGAGGCGAACAGCTCGATGGCCCGTTCCCCGGCCCGGCGTGACGACCAGGTGTGGTGGGGAAGGACCAATACGTTGGGACGGCCCCACAGGGGGTGGCCCTGGGGGAGCGGCTCGGTGGCGAAGGTGTCGAGCACCGCTCCGCCCAGATGGCCCGAGTCCAAGGAAGCGATGAGGGCGTCTTCGTCGATGATGGCGCCCCGAGCTACGTTGATGATCCACGCACCGGGCTTCATGGCGCCAAGCGCCTCCTTACCAATGCTGGACCGGGTCTGCTCGGTCAAAGGGAGGGTGATCACCACGTAGTCGGCGCTTTGCAGTTCCGCCTTCCAGGCATCACCGACTATCAACTTGGACACTCCGGAAGGGGCCGAGGGACGAGCCTGCCGCACGCAAGCTCTCACCTCGAGGCCAAAGGGCTGGGCCATCTGGGCCACCAGGGACCCCACAGAACCCAGGCCCAGGATGAGGACGACGGCCGAATCAAGCTCGCCCAACTGGGGGCCGGGTTCCCAGACGCCCTCGTCGGAATGGCGAACGAATCGCGCCACGTCCTTGGCCGCAGCCAGTATCCCAAGCATGACCCACTCGGCCATGGGCCGGGAGAAATTGCCCGCACCATTGGTAACCACGATCCCCGCTCGGGACAAGTCCTGGACGGGAAGGGTTTCGACTCCGACGGCATCGGAGTGCACCCAGGCCAGGTCCGGCAAATTGGCTGCACTTGCTTTCACCCAGTCGGCAGAGCGACTTCCTCGCCACAGGACCTGAGTCCCCACCGGGTCACCCTCGACGATGTTGCCATCCCGGTTCAGCAACACCGCTCGGAATGATTGGGCGATGCGTCCCGATGCTTGCAGCTCGCCAAACAGGTCCCCTGACCGTTGGCCCATGGCCACGCCGATCTCGCTCATCGGGTCGTTCGTCGCGCAACATCGGAGTGCGTCAGATGGTCTCCGTGGGTCGGGAGGCAATTCGCAGACAATTGGCGGCAATGGCAAGACATGATCACAAAGCCTTGCAAACATTGGGTTTTCCGTCCATTCGGATCTAGAGACAGAGCATGCCGGCCCTTTGCTTTCGGGGAAATGCTTGACCTGGACGCTGAAAAAGTCTTTGATTACTTGAACTTCCCTACACGCCAGGAGGTGGCGGGTGAACAAGTCCGAGTTGGTGGCAGCCATTGGTGCAGGCGCCGACCTGAGCAAGCAACAGGCCGAGAAGGCCCTTGATGCTCTGGTGGCGACAGTGATGAGTGAGGTCAAGGCAGGAAACAAGGTTTCGCTCATCGGCTTCGGGGCTTTCAACCCCACAGCTCGAGGGGCCCGGACCGGGCGCAACCCCCAAACTGGGGCTCCAGTCAAGATCGCCGCTTCCAGGGGGGTGCGCTTTGCCGCCGGAGCGGGATTCAAGTCCGTTCTTAACTCCCGAGGGGGGACAACCAAAGTGACAGCCAAGAAGACCGTGGCCAAGAAGGCAGTGGCCAAGAAGGCAGTGGCCAAGAAGACAGTGGCCAAGAAGACAGTGGCCAAGAAGGCAGTGGCTCGCAAGTCCATGGCCAAGAAGGCTCCGGCTCGCAAGTCCATGGCCAAGAAGGCTCCGGCTCGTAAGTCCACGGCCAAGAAGGCCCCGGTCAAGAAGGTCACCGCTGCCCGCAAGGCAACCAAGAAGTCAACAGCCAAGCGGCGTTAGAGGTCCTCGCCACGCTTCATTGATACAAGCGGGGCAACCCCTCCAGATCGGACGGCACGTCGACGTCCCAAGAAAGTTGAGGCTGGTCCACCACCCGGGTGGCCAAACCCAGGCGCCGAGCCAGGCCCAAGTGGCGCTCAAAAGACCCCGGCCCGTAGCTGAAGACGAACCCCACCCCGCATGGAACCGACAACACGTTGGTCCCGTCCCTGCGGCGATCCGGTACCAGGCTCACTCCGGGCCACGCTCCCAGGCCTGTCAAATCCCGAGCCATGGGCAGATCGGCGTGGGCCACTGTGACCCGCGCCGCCCCACATCGGGTCAGCCAGTCGACTCCGGCCTGAACCGCGCCGTTCAGGCCTTGTCCCGGTTCGGGGATCACCAAGGCTCCGAGCGCGGCGGCCCACTCGGCCACCTCGGCGTCGTCGCACACAACGGCCACGGGAAGGTGGCGGGCAGCGGCAAGCACCGAGGTGGCCATGGATCGGGCCAGGGCCGAGCGCCGGGGGCCGTCCATGGTGGGGGCGAGCCGCAGCTTGGCGGTCGAAAAGGCCTTGACGGGCACTAGGACCACCTCACTGCCCGGCGGTGGCATCACGGGCAGGAGTCTATGGTGATGGCCATGGTCACAAGATTGACCGTCGTGGGCGCCGGGTCGTGGGGAACGACAGTGGCCAGCCTGGCCTCGGTCAATGTGGCGACCTGTTTGTGGTCCCGCACACCCGAGCTGGCCGCCGAAATAAACGGTTCCCACTCCAATCGCAAGTACCTGGACGGGTCAGAACTTCCTGCTGCCCTAAAGGCGAGCTCTGACCTTCAAGAAGCAGTGTCAGGCGCCGAAGTAGTGGTGATGGCCGTCCCCTCGCACGGGTTCCGTCAGGTCCTGGCCGCCGCCGTCCCATGGGTCGGTCGGGGAGTGCCGGTGATCAGCCTGACCAAGGGATTGGAACAGGGCACCCTCAAGCGCATGACCGAAATAGTCGCTGAGCTGCTTCCGGCCAGTCCGGTTGGAGTGCTCACCGGCCCCAACCTGGCCGGAGAGATAATGACCAGGCATCCGGCGGCCACGGTAATCGCCATGAGCCAACTCGATCTGGCCGGTGAGCTGCGAGGTCTCTTCGCCGGACCGTTGTTTAGGGTCTATACCAACTCCGATGTCGTGGGTTCCGAAGTGGGCGGTGCCCTGAAGAATGTCATGGCCATCGCCTCGGGCATTGGGGACGGCCTGGGTTATGGTGACAACACCAGGGCCGCTCTGATTACCCGGGGTTTGGCCGAACTCACCCGTCTGGGCATGGCCATGGGAGGCGACCCGCTCACCTTCTCGGGTCTGGCCGGCATGGGCGATCTGGTGGCCACCTGCACCAGCCTCCACAGCCGCAACCGCTACGTGGGCCAACAATTGGGAGCAGGACGCTCGATCGAGGACATCAAGGCGGAGATGAACATGGTGGCCGAAGGGATCAAGACGTCCCAATCGGTCGTGGAACTTGCCCGGACATTGGAGGTGGAGACTCCGATAGCCGACGAGGTGTCCGCCGTGGTGAACGAGGCCAAACCAGCGGCTCGGGCCATCGTCGATCTCCTGCGCCGCCCCTCGGGCCCTGAACTGCTCGGCATCAAGTCGTGACCGACCCCACCGTCGAGGCCGACTCCACCATCAAGGCCGACAGCACCGTCGAGGCCGACACCACCGTCGAGGCCGTGACCGAGACCACGGTCGAGCCCAGCGCGAGCGCCGAGGAGCGGGTGCGGCAGTTTCTCTTGTCATTGGGGACCGGGAACGAAGAGATCGATGCCGCCATAGAGGACGAGAGCCTCGACCTGCTTGTCGTCGACCGGCTCCTCATCCCACCCAATCCCAGTCTGACTCCGGCCATGGTGTCGGAGGCAACCGGCATGTCGCTGGAAAACCTGGCCCGTCTGTGGCGGGCCCTGGGATTTCCCGACGTAGCCGACGATGAAGTTGCCTTCACCGAGTTGGATTTAGAGGCCATCACGTCGCTCCAGGAGTTGCTCAGCCTGGGCTTGGTCAACATAGAAAGCACGGTGCAGTTGACCCGGGTGATCGGCACCTCGATGGCCCGCATAGCCGAGGCCGAGGTCGGCGTCGGCCCGGTTATAGGGGGCGAGATGAGCCCGGCCCAACGGGCCGAGCTGTTTGCCCTGTCGGCCGACGGCACCTTGCCCAGCATCGTACGTCTCATCGAGTACACCTGGCGTCGTCACCTGCAGGCCGCCGGGCGCCGGGCAATGCTGACCAGAGGTCGAGCGGTGGGTTCGTCGGGCCAGATCACTTTGGCGGTTGGCTTTGCGGACCTGGTGGGATTCACTGCCATGAGTCAAGAGTTGGACCAGCTCCAACTGGCCGAGCTGGTCGACCGGTTTGAAGCATTGGCTTACGAGACAGTCACCATCCTCCAGGGGCGGGTGGTCAAAATGATTGGCGACGAGGTCATGTACGTGGCCGATGACGTCGTCCAGGCTGCCCGGATTGCGATAAGCCTGGCCGAGGCCTACGCCGATGATGAGGTGCTGTCCGAAGTGCGAGTGGGCTTGGCCTACGGCTCGGTGCTGGCTCGGGACGGCGACTACTACGGGCCCGTGGTCAACCTGGCCAGTCGTATGGTCAACATCACCCGCCCGGGCCGGATCCTCATATCCCAGGAGGTGTTTGACGCGCTCAATGAGGTGGCGGAGGAGAACGGCGAGGTGGAATTCGGGTTCAAGTCCCTGCGCATGCGGTACCTCAAGGACATCGGGCGGGTCAACATGTGGTCTCTGACCCGACCGGCCGGTTCGTCGGAACGCTTCTCGCTCGACTGATCCCGTCGGTCAAATGGAGGATGCTCACCACCACATCTGTGGTGTGGGATAGTAATTCTCTCTTCTTGTCCAGGAGGCCTGATGGGCTGCAAGCGGGACGAGCCAGCGGGATGGCCAAGGTCGACCAGCCCACATGACCATGGGCAGTCCGACCGCCGACAGGCCGTCGAAAAGTGATGCAACCTAGCGCGCCAGGTCACCACAGTCGAGGCCACAGCCTCGGCCCTCGCCTCGGGCGAATCATTGTCGCCACAATCGTGGTGGTTGTGGCCTTTCCCGTCGTTGGGTTGCTCAGCGCCGGTCCTGCCGCGGCCTCGACATACTCCTCCGCGGTCTTGGCCGACAACCCTGTCGCCTACTGGCGACTTGACGACAGCGGACCGATTGCGGCGGACTCATCGGGAAAGAGCAATTCTTGTAGCTCCTCAGGCCTGGTTACCTGGGGTGCTCCTGGTCTCGTGCCGAGCGACGCCGACCAAGCCGTAGCCTTCAATGGATCCGGGTTCCTTCAGTGTCCGGCCTTGAACCTATCTGGATCGGCCGCCACCTTGGAAGCGTGGGTCAACGCTTCAAGCGTCTCGCGGACCTCGCCGTTCACCTCCAACATTGCCGGGAGCGAGACGTCGAGCTCGATGTTCATGCTTCGAATCCAATCGGGCTTTCCTCAGGCCGTCGCCGCCATCTCGGCCACTACGATCGTCGCTCAAGGACCGAAGCTGGACCTGTCGCGGACCTATTATCTGGCGGCAACCTTCGATGGCGGCACGCTGACCTTATATGAGAACGGCGCCCAGGTGGCGTCGGTTGCCGCACCTGGTTGGTTATCGGCCAATTCGACATTTGACATTGGCAGCGACCCGACCTATTCGGGCCGAACATGGAATGGCTCCATCGATGAGGTGGCTGCCTATGTCACTGCCCTAAGCCCATCCCGGATCGCCGCCCACTACCAAACTGGCGCCCCGGCAGGCAGACTCGGCGTGCCGGTGGCTGCCTATCCAGCCCGGATCTTGGCCGACCATCCGAGGACCTATTGGCGCCTGGCCGAACCCGCCTACGCCACCTTGCTCACCGCCAATGGCACCTACGGCGACTGTGGCACCTCCGGGTCGCCGCTCCCGGCCCCTGGCGCTCTCGGACTGCTCATCGGGGATCCGGCCACCGCCACGGGGTTTGGAGGCTCAGGAGTGGCGGCCTGTAGCGACATTGGGATGAATCATGCCCCAGCCGCCAGCCTGGAAGCCTGGGTCAAGGCCACATCCCTGCCATCCACCTGGCCCTACATAGCCCAGGTGGCCGGAGTGGCATCGCCCAACGCCGACTACTTCATGCTACGGGTCACCAACGGGCACCCCGAGTACGTCATCTGGACCACCAACAATCACACCGTGGTCGTTACCGCCCCCCAAGCTATAGATTTGAACGCCACCACCTACCTGGCCGGGACCTTTGACGGAAACGTGGCGCGCATCTTCGTTAACGGTGTTGAGGCGGCCTCCCAACCCGCGACCGGCACGCTGGTTGCTGCCGGTCCTTTCTATATTGGCGCCGATCAGTTCTACGGCCGCTACTTCAACGGCACCGTCGCTCAAGTTGCCGCCTATAAGACGTCTCTGACCGCCAGCCAAGTCACCTCACACTTCGCCGCGGCCGGGCCGGTCGGGGGCCCGGTGCAAAGCTTTGAGCACCGCGGGTCTGGTAATCCCAGCCAGTGCGCCAACAACTCGGCCCAAGCCACCAAGAACCCGATTGACACCGAGAGCGGCAACTTTTGGCATAGCTTTGTTGATATCGCCATACCGTGCCGCGGTCTCGGATTGAGCCTGACCCGCACCTACAACTCCAACGCGGCGTCGACGACCGGCCCGTTCGGGTACGGATGGTCTTTCAACTCCGGTATGTCTCTCGTCGTCAACCCCTTGACCGCCATCATCAGCGAGGAGAACGCCAGCCAGCTCACTTTCACCCAATCGGGAAGCACCTGGGTCCCGTCAGCCCCTCGCACCATCGCCTCCCTCAAGCACAATGCCGACGGGACCTGGACGCTCGTCCGCGACGCCCGCCAGACCTTCGTTTTCAGCTCGACGGGACAGCTCAGCTCCATGGCCGACTTGAACGGCTATACCACTGCGCTTACTTACACCGCCGGGGAGCTCACCGCCGAGACCGACGCCTCCGGGCGCAGGCTGAGGATCGGATGGACCGGCCCTCACATCACGACCCTGACCGACACCAACGTCATTCCGAACAGAACCGTCACTTACCAATACAACGACGGTGCGGGGAACTTGACCGACGTTGTCGACGTCAACGGCGGCCACGCCAGCTTCGCCTACGACACCAGCCACCGGATTACGGTTATGAAGGACCCAGTTTGCTATTCGACCCCGGGTTGTGCCGGCGTGGAGAACCACTACGACGCGTCCGGCCGAGTGGACGGACAAAAGGACCAGCTCGGCCGCCAGACCAATTTGGCCTACGTGGGCGATCCCACCTCGCCATCGGGGGGCACGACCACCATCACCGACCCCAAGGGTAATGTCACCGCCGTGGGTTACGCCTGGGGCGTGCGTATCTACCAAACGCGGGGATTCGCAACAGCGCAAGCCGCCACGACAAGATTCGGCTACGACCCGGCCACTTTGCAGCCCGGCGAGATCACAGACCCAAACGGTCAGGTCACCACGCAGACCTACGACTCCTCGGGCAATTTACTTACCTCGACCGATCCGCTGGGCCGCACATCTACGATGACCTACAACGCCTTGAACGAACCGCTGACCAGACAAGATCCTCGTGGGGTGACGACAACCTACGTCTATGACCCAAGGGGTAACCTGTTGTCCAAGTCCACCCCAGTGTGTGCCTCCCCCCCCTGTCAGAGTGGCGCTCCTGGTCAAGCAACTACCTACGCCTACGCTGATATTGGCCACCCCGGAGACGTAACTGCCATCACCGACCCGGAGAGCAAGGTTTGGTCCTATCGCTACGACAGCTACGGCGACCGGACCAGTGTCACCGACCCCCTCGGCGAGGTGACTACCTCAACGTTCAACGCCGACGGCCAGATGCTCTCCGCCACCACCCCCTTGGGCAACGTCACCGGGTGCGGATGCGCTTCGAGCTACACGACCGTTTACTCCTATGTGATTCCAGGTACTTCAACCGTCGACGAGTTTGGCGACGTACAAACCATCACCGACCCCCTTGGCCACGTCACCACCTTTGGTTATGACGCCAACCGCAACAAGACCTCGACCATTGACGCCAATGGAAACGTCTCAAGCTTCGTCTACGACGCGGCCAACGAGCTCACCCAGACCCGGCGTCCCGGCACCCCCCAGACCATCTTGAGCACCGATTACAACCCCGATGGCACCATCGCCGATCAAAGAGACGGAAAGAACAACGCCACTATCTCCTACGGCTATGACAGCCTGGCCCGAGTCAGCACCATCACCGACGCCTTGAACAACTCCGTGGCCTACACCTACGACGCCAATGGCAATCGCCTGACACGACAAGATCCGGCGGGCAATTGCAACACCACCCCCAAGTCCGGGTGCACCACCTACGTCTATGATGCCGGCAACGAACTCGACGCCATCTCCTACAGCGACAACACGACTCCCAATGTGAGTGCCATCACCTACGATGGCGACGGGCTGCGAGCTGCGATGACCGACGGCACGGGAACCTCCCTGTGGGTCCACGACAGCCTGGGCCGGCTAACCAGCTACGCCAACGGCAACGGAGCCGTGCTCCGGTGGAGCTACAGCCTGCGCAACCTGCCCACCGCTGTCACCTATCCCGGTGGGCACACCGTGACCAAATCCTACGACGACGCTGGGCGCATGATCTCCATTAAGGACTGGCTTCCCAACCCCAACACGACCAAGTTCAGCTATGACTCGAACAGCAACCTCACCGCCGAAACTTTCCCGAGCGGATCAGGCCTCGTCGACAGGTTCGGCTTCAACGCTGCCAACCAGATCACGACCGTCTCTGCCATCCGAGCCAGCACCGCCACCATGTTCTCAGCCACCTACTCCCGAGACCCCGACGGCCAGCTAACGTCTGACACCTCGGCGCCGTCGGCCTCCAACTCCTACAAGTACACTCCTCTGAACCAACTGTGCTACGCCGGTTCCTCAACATCGGCTGCCTGTTCGAATCCGCCCGTTGGAGCCATCGGCTACATGTTCGATGGAGCGGATAACCTCACCAAAATGGGGACCACGACCCAGGCTTACAACAGTGCCGATCGGCTGTGCTTCACCCTTGGCGCCCCATCCACCAACACCTGCGCGGCCCCGCCAGCAGGGGCCACCACCTACACCTATGACGCCCGCGGCAATCAGACCGGCCACCGCTTGGCCAGTGGTTCTGGGACCTGCGACACCTACGACCAGGCCAATCGGATCACGGCCATGATCGTGGGCACCGGAGCGACCTGCACCAGTCCGAGCACCGTGGCCAGCTATAGCTATGACGGCAACGGACTACGCATGGCTAAAACCGTCGGTGCCGACACCACCCGGTTCGTTTGGGACCCGACCAGCGATGTGGCGCTCCTACTCCAACAGACCTCTGGCGCGAACACCATCAGCTACCTCTACGGACCAAACGGCCTGCCACTGGAACAGATCACTGCCTCAGGAACGGCCCTGTTCTACAGCCACGATCAACTCGGCTCCACCCGCCTCATCACCGACGCCACCGGAACATCTCAAGCCACATACACCTACGATCCGTATGGCAACCTCACAGCCAGTGTCGGCACGATCCACAACCCCTTAAAATTCGCCGGTCAATATCAGGATTCCGAGTCCGGGCACTATTACCTGCGCAACCGCTACTACGACCCGGCTACAGCACAATTCCTTTCAGTCGACCCGATGGTGGCTGAGACAGGCTCCGCTTACGGGTACGTCAACGACAACCCCGTCAACGGGACTGATCCCCTCGGTCTGTGCTGGCCTAGCTGGGCCTGTGGCGTCGAGCACGCTGTCGGGGGTGGGGTCACCACCGTCGCACGCGCTGGTGTGGACGTTGTCGCCGTAGTGCCTTATGCCACTTACTACGCAAGCTACGAGGCTGCCAAGGGTATCAACGCAGTCGGCTCAGATCTCGGTCCGGTTGGGAGTGGAGTCTCGCACGTGGTCGCAGCGCCACTCGCCATTCCGGAAGCGCTCGGGCTTGGTGGTGACATCGCTATCGATGCGTTTAAGGGCTGGGCCTTCGGTGGGGAGTCCATTTACGACGAGGGAATCACCGGTTACATCAACCCTCTTCACGGCTTCCTGCCTGGTTCTCTGAAGGGTCCGCAGGTTTATCTGCCGGGCCTGTACAAGGACGGATGCGGCAACGTCCACGTAAACTTCGAATGGTGAGAACCGGGACGTCATCATCGTTCGGGGGTGAGCGAGGATGACCTCGATCGCAATGGTGTCGACGGTGGGCTCTGTGCTCGGCGTGCTGCTCTATTTGGTACTCGTGGCCGTCGGATTAGGGAGCATCGTCCTCGCCACCGTGTTCGTCTACCGGTGTCTTGTCAACCGAGGGATTCGTGGTACCTCCCTCGTAGTGCTCACAACCGGTGCCAGCATCCTGTTGTTTCTAGGACTGTGGCTCGTGTTTGATATTTGGTGGGTTGGATGCGCGATCCTCGGGTCCGTAAGACGAGCGCCGCGCGACCTTCGATAGCGCTCTCCACAGAGACTCCGAGCCGCGAGATCCTGCACTCTCACTGATCTGTCGGTAAGCTCTCCGCCACCGCGCCGGGAGAGGGACGGTCACGTCAGTGGAGTGGTGCCGGACGCACCCGTCGTGGTCTGAGCTGGCTGGTTTCTCGGGTCAGGAAACGGGGTAGCGGCCGGACGGCGTCGCGGAGCAGGATTGATTCGGCGACGGTGCGAACGAATGGCCTCTCGTCGTCATCGACATGCTAGATGGCGTCGAGGTCAGAAGCGCAGGGACAGGGCCTCGCTCTTCGGCGTCGAATAGGGGGCGCAGCGGAGGAAACGGCCCGTCCGATTCAGTGCCTGTGCCGGACTGCACAGGGGGTGTCCGAACATTGGTTCGTGACGCCCAGCCGGATGCTCACAGTGGCTTGTCGTTCCGAGGTTTGTCCAATTCGAGGGAATTCGGCCTTGTTCTATAGGTATGGATTGGTCTCCTGCCCTCGACCACGCGTGCCGCTACAGTAGTGGCCGCCCTCACGGTGCTCTGGCTACCCCACGGTGGCCCGGATTCGGTCCAGAGAGCTGGCGGCGCAGATGGTTTGTTGAATTTCGGGCCGTCTGCCCTTGTTCTATAGGTATGGAACGGTCTTTCGTCCCCGACGGCCCGTGCCGTGGCACTCGCGTCGCGATGCATCGGCCGCCGCTGCACCCCCGCCACCTCGTAGTGGCCTTCCTCCTAGCCGAACCACTCGACGTGGGACGGGCGTTCGTCGGTGAACGTCCCGCAGGTGGCGACGGTCCGCAGTGGGCTCCGTTGTGGGCTCCATCCACGGAGGGGACCGTGGACGCCTCCGTCCAGGATTGGAGCCCTCTGTTGGCCGCGAAGTGGCTGTTCGGGGCGCTACTGGGGGCTCCGTCGCGTCGGCCGACTGATTAGGGGTGGTCTCTGGTTTCGGCGTCGATCGTGGGACGGGTGGCCAATTGCGGCGTGGTCGCATCGAGTCGGCGAGTGACCCGGTCATGATGGCGACGGTCCGCAGGAATCTCACCGGCGACAGGGGTCGGGCCTTCATGGCGATGGCGACATCGCATGCGTCATCCCCGAACGCTCGGGTGCGCCGGTACCTGCGTCCCGTTACGACCCCGATCCGATGCTGCTCGGTCGCATCCACGGTGCCAGAGCCGTGCGGGCATCGGGTACGTGCTGCGCTCGTGTGTTGCCGGTCGGTCGTGCTTGGCATGACAGGCGGCGACGTCGGCGACGGTGCCGCTCAGGTCACCTGTCTGCGGTGTC
>JBOGIG010000003.1:0-6367 GCA_050742455.1 Acidimicrobiales bacterium | reverse complement strand
GAAGCAGCCGGCCAAACAGGGTATAGGGGTGCCATAGGCCGACCACCATTGAGTGGCCCGGGGGGTTCCGGGCGTGCTGGACCATTGAGTTGTCGTGGGCGCCGCTCCGCCGGGGAGTGGGTCCAAGCAGTGGCCGTCGCCCGCTGGGGGACGCCCTGCCGATGCGGCACGGTCCGACGGAACGGCCCCGAGGGGGCCGGGGCCAATGCCCCGGTCGCTTTGGGGCCGTCCTCGTATGTGCCCGACCTTTGTGCGGGACGGTGCCGCCGTATTCGGACGGTGCCGCCGTATTGGGACGGTGCCGCCGAATGTCCTCATCGCCGTCACAGGCGCTTGGTACTGTCAGGTCAGTGAATCCCCGTCCGGCGACACCTTCGATGGAACCTGACGAGTTGCTGGCGGGTCTCAACCGGGCCCAGGCCGAGGCGGTCAGGACGACGGCCCGGCCCCTGTGCATCCTGGCCGGGGCGGGGTCAGGCAAGACCAGGGTTCTCACCCGTCGGATCGCCTGGCGGGTGGCCCACGAGGACGCCGATTCCAGCCACGTCCTGGCCCTGACCTTCACCCGCAAGGCAGCCGGGGAGATGAGGGGGCGCCTCGCCGCTCTCGGTGTTCGACCGCAGGTGGTGGCCGGCACCTTCCACTCCGTGGCCTACGCCCAGCTCCGCCGATACTGGGCAGACCGGGGGGATGCCGAACCAGCCCTGTTGGATCGCAAGGTCCGCGTCCTGGCCGGGCTGGTTCCGAACAGGGGGGACAGGACCCAGACTGCCCCGGTTCTGGCCGACATCGCGGCCGAGATCGAGTGGGCCAAGGCCCGCATGATTGCCCCAGAATCATACCCCGACGCCGCGGCCCGGGCCGACCGCAAAGCGCCCCTGGCCCCCTCGGACATGGCTCGGGTCTACCAGCGATACGAGGAGGACAAACGCCGTCGGGGATTGGTCGACTTCGACGACCTCCTCTCCCGTTGCGCACTGGCCCTCGAAGAGGACCCGACCTTCGCCGCCTCCCAGCGTTGGCGTTTCCGCCACGTTTTCGTCGATGAGTTCCAGGACGTCAATCCGGTCCAGTTCCGCCTGTTGCGGGCCTGGTTGTCCAACAACACTGACCTGTGCGTCGTGGGCGATCCCAACCAGGCCATCTACTCTTGGAACGGCGCCGATCCCGAGCTGTTGAACCAGTTCGGGAGCCACTTTCCCGGTGCTGAAGTCATCCACCTCCAGCGCAACTACCGATCGAGCCCCCAGATCCTGGCCTTGGCCAATGCCGTGTTGTCCGAAGGTCCGCAGGGCCACGCAGGTGGGACGGGCACCCCGGTAGCCGGCGCCCCGGGGCCGAGTTTCATGGAGCCCGATCGCCCCGACGGTCCGTTGCCCAGCATCACCGCTTTTGACTCGGACACGTCCGAGGCTCGTGGCATCGCCATGCGGTTGCGCCAGGCCCACCGACCCGGTCTGGCCTGGTCCCATATGGCTGTGCTGGCTCGGACCAACGCCCAATTGGTCCTGGTGGCCGAGGCCCTGAGCCAGGCCGAGATACCCTACCGGCTGGGATCGGGTACCTCCTTCAAGGCGCTGCCTGAGATCAAGATGGCGCTGGCCAACTTGACCGGCGAGCGGCCCGACGGTTCGTTTGCGGTGATGATCAAAGACCTCGAGACTATGGCCGCCCAGGCCCGAGGCGGCGCCAGTGATAGCGGCGGGGCCGAGGAACGGCGAGGCAATCTCGAAGCGCTGGTCCGCCTCGCCCGTGAGTACGCATCCATGGACGATGCCGCTTCGCCGAAGGCCTTCGTATCCTGGCTGGATACGGCCATTCGGGGCAGCGCCGACGATCGAAGCTCCGACGTCGTGGAACTGGCCACATTTCACCGGGCCAAGGGGTTGGAATGGCCCATCGTGATGATCGCCGGACTGGAAAAGGGCTTCGTCCCCATAGGCCAGGCGTCGGGGCCGGCCGCTCTGGCCGAGGAACGGCGCCTCCTGTATGTGGCCATGACCCGGGCCGAGACCGAATTGCACTGCTCATGGGCCGCCCGACGAACCTTCGGGTCTCGTCGGGTTCGCCGGGAGCCGTCGCCTCATCTGGACATCATCGCCATGGCCCGATCGGCCCTGGCGGCCGGTCAGGAGCCGGGGTCGGTGGCCGCCTGGCTACTGGAGTCCCGCCGGCGCCTGACCCAAGGAGGGACGGGATCCAACGGCGTTGGCCCCAACCGGATCCCAGGGGATCGGAGAACGGGTGGTCGGCGTCAGGGGGCAGCCAGCCGCGGCCCCACACCCGGATACCAGGGCGACAGCATCGACCAGGAGGTGCTGGAGGCGCTTCGCTCGTGGCGGGCCATTACCGCCCGGGCCTCAGGCGTGCCTGCCTATGTCATATTTCATGACACCACCCTGGCCGCACTGGCCTCAGCCAAGCCCACCACCGCCGATGGTCTGTTGGGTACTCCCGGACTCGGTCCAGTAAAGGCGGCCCGGTACGGCGACAAGCTCCTGGAGCTGATCGCCGGAGGCTCTCGGTAGCAGCCGTCGTGCGCTTTCGATTGGACCAGTTGTTCGAGGCCAGGCTCGACAGTGTGCAATCCGCCTTGGTGGACCCGGACTTTTTGGCCTCCTTGGCCGAGCTCCCCAACCTGGGCCGGCCTGAGCTTGTGAGCCAGAGCTGGTCCGGGACCGAACTTCACCAGAAGGTCAGGCACCGATTCTCGGGGCATCTCTCCGCCGTGGTAACGGCCGTTGTCGACCCGAACCGCCTCACCTGGGTGGAAGAATCAGTTCTCGACGCCGAAACCCATCGAACCAGATTTCGTATACTGCCCGACCACTATCCGGATCGCCTGTCGTGCTCGGGCACGTTTTCACTGAGTCCAGGAGCGGACCGGGACACGACCGAGCGAATCACCGAAGGATCGATAAAGGTCAGTTTCCCCCTGGTCGGTGGCCGCGTGGAAGAGGCCATCGTGTCCGGATTGAGAGACCACGCCCGCCTGGAAGTGGCGGCAGTGGGTGCCTGGCTCCAACACGCAAACTGATCGCGAAGATTGGCCTTGACTGTGAGGCCATCCGGCGCGAGAACGGACCTATGAACTCTGTGGTGTGGCCCAGCGACGATGGGTGGCCCTATCCGGACGACTTGGCCGAGGTGCCCGACCCCGATGGCGAGGTCGACGAGGATGCTCTGTGCCTGCAGGCCAACCGGCACAACCTCCTGCGTGATATGAGCCCGCTTGAGCAACTGGTGCTGGCGCGCCATTTTGGTCTTGACGGCGGATTGGGCCAGTCCATGCGCCAACTGCACGACTCCACCGGCTTGGACCGAGCCGATCTCAGCGCAGCTCTGGGATCAGGGATCGACAAGCTTCGCCTCCAGCTGGGATAGGACCCCCTGCCTGCCTGCCCTGCACGCCTGTCGGCCCTGGCCCGGTGGGGCCAGGTGATCTCACGCCTGGGACCGAGCCTGAGCATTCAATCTGGCCTCGTACAGCTCACCCATCTTGGACAGGTCGACCGAGATGAAAAGGCCATCGGCCTCGGCCGTCATTTCCCCATCAGCCAGGCACACTCCCCTGGTTGAGATCTTGCGTCCGGAGACCGACAGCAGACGCCCCTCGAAAACCAGATCATGATGCAGCGGGGTAGGACGGCGATAGCGGATGGACAGGGTCCCGGTCATGCCCGGGCGTCCGGACATGGACTGGGTCATCCCCAGGACCTCGTCAAAGGCTGCGGCCAGGAATCCACCGTGTACGCAGCCCGGCGGGCCCTCGTAAGCAGAGCCAAAGTGCACCTTGCCCACAACCACGTCGTCAACCAGGTCAACCCGTATCGGGGGGGCCAGCGGGTTGGCCAGGCCCAGCATGGGACTGTGATCGAAGAGACCGGCCGCTGCTCCGGCGTTGGCCGACTCGGCAAATCCCTCGTAAAGCCGGCCCTGGGGGTAATCGGCCAGCTTGGCCGCTACATCCTCGAGCAGATCAGCGGCCCGGGCCAGGTCCTCAACCGGAGCCCGGATGGCGACCAAGTGCTCGATCACAGAGCGCGTGGCTTCCCCCAAGCGGTGCAACTCGGCACGGTAAGGGGTCATCTCGGCGTCTCTTTGCCGGCGGAAGCGATCGTCCCATCCTGGTGAGTTCATTAGTTCACAATATGGGCTGGGCCGAGGTGTCCGGGACGGAGGCGGGACCCGGCGCGAGGTCGATAAACACCGGGGCATGGTCCGAAGGCTGTTGTCCCTTGCGGGCCTGCCGGTCGATCAGGGCGAAGCTCACCCGCTCGGCCACTGGTTTGGTCACCAGCATCAGGTCGATGCGCATGCCCCGATGCTGGTGAAATGCCCCGGCACGGTAGTCCCACCATGAAAACAGACGGTCCTCCGCATGGATCAGACGAAATGCGTCAACCATTCCCAGGGCCATCAACCCTTCCAGGGCTTCGCGTTCGGGCCCGCTGACGTGCGTTGCCCCCTCGAAGTGGCCGATGTCCCAAACGTCGTTGTCGGCGGGAGCGACGTTGAAGTCCCCGGCCAGCACCGCCGACCCCGACAGGCCGCCCGACTCGCCCAGATGGCGGCCGAGCTGTTCGAGCCAAGCCAGCTTGGCCCGGTAGTGGTCGGCGCCCACTTCCCGCCCGTTGGGGACGTAAACGCTCGATACGACGATGCCGCCACAGGTAGCGGTGATCATGCGCGGCTCGGCCAGCACCGAAGCCAGGCTCTCCTCGGCGGCCACCATCGGATCGAGCTTGCCGGGCAGACCGATGGCCACGTCGGTCAGGCCGCAGCGGGACAGGATGGCAACCCCGTTCCATCGTCCCGTCCCGTGATGAGCCGACTCGTAGCCGAGGGTGGCGAACTCCATGGCCGGGAAGGCGCCATCGTTCATCTTGGTTTCTTGGAGGCACACGACATCTGGCTGGGCATAGTCCAGCCACTCGATGACCCGCGGCATGCGGATATTGAGGGAATTCACGTTCCAGGTGGCTATCCGCATCATGCCGGCACCACCACGAACAACATGTCAACTTCGCAGGCCAGCTCACCTTGGACCCTGGCCGTTCCGTGACCCTTGCCCGCCCTGGTGGAGAGTCGACTCAAAGAGACCTCCATTTCCAGGTCATCGCCTGGCACCACCTGGCGGCGAAATCGGGCCCGGTCGATCCCGCCGAACAGGGGCAGGAGCCCGGCAAATCGCTCGTCGCTCAACACGGCCACGGCGCCGAGTTGAGCCATGGCCTCGACCATCAAGACGCCCGGAAGGGTCGGATGACCAGGGAAGTGGCCGGCAAAGAAGGCCTCGGTTCCGTCCAGATGCCAGATCCCCCGGACCAGAGTGGCCGGGACCACCTCGGTGACCTCGTCGACGAACAGAAACGGGGGCCGGTGCGGGATGACATCTGCCGGGTTCATTCCCGCCACCCTATCCACGGGCCGAACGGACCAGGACGGGATCGGTTCATCTGGATCGAGACCTGGCCCTGGTGCTAGCAAACCAAGGTGGATCCCGAGACCGACCTCATGACTCCTCCACCTCGGCGGGGGCGCATCTTTGTCGCCTCCCGCCGGGTCAGACTGGGCGATGCTGACCCCCGTGGCGAACTACGTCTCGATGCCCTGGCTCGTTACCTCCAGGACGTGGCCACCGACGACAGCCTCGACTGTGCCATGGAGCGGTCCATGGCCTGGGTGGTGCGCAAGACCACCGTGGTGATCCAGAGTTCGCCGAAACTGGGCGAGGAATTGGAATTGGCGACGTTCTGCTCTGGGACGGGATCACATTTTGCTCGTCGGCGAACCTCCATAGCCGGGGCCGATGGCGCCGCCATCGAAGTGGTGGCCCTATGGGTTCATGTCGATCTCGACTCCGGTCGACCTCGTCGCCTAGGTGCAGATTTCCATGAGATCTACGGCGAAGCGGCCGAAGGGCGGCACATCCGGGCCCGCCTCACCCACTCCGATCCGCCGACAGGCACGACGGGTCGGCCGTTTGAGCTCCGGTCCACCGATCTGGATGTGCTCGACCACGTCAACAATGCCGTCTTCTGGGTTGGCGTCGAAGAGGAATTAGCCCGTCGAGCAGTGAAGGGGCCTCGGGGTCGCGCCGAGGTTGAGTACCGAGCCCCAGTGCTTGGAACCGATGCCGTCCGCCTGGAGTCGACCCTCGATTCCAACCTCTTGCGCCTGTGGTTCGTCGTTGACGACCAGGTCAAAGCGTCGGCTGTCGTCGGCTAGGCCGGCGCGGCCCTGGCCACCTCCCCGGCCACGAGGCGACTAACAAGACGATCAACGATGTCGGCCGGATTGTCCCGTCGACTTCTTGACCGAATTGGACTTCCCGCCTGCAGGCTTGGCCGTTGAATTCTTGGCC
>JBOGIG010000002.1:0-39571 GCA_050742455.1 Acidimicrobiales bacterium | reverse complement strand
CTACACAGGACAGGAGCTAGTGGCCCGGATGGATTCCCGGGGTAACCGCACCCCCCGTCGCTTGTGTCGGTTTGTAGCTTCGGCCGAGGCCGGGGAGCGTGAGGGATTCGTTGGCGGGCATGGCCTGACCCTTACCGTGGCCGGGACTCGCGCCGAGGGCGAGGTGCTGGGAACGGTCACCAGTGTGGCGGCTCCCGGGTGGCGGTCCGACCTGGTCGGCCTGGCTGTGGTGAATCGCCACGCCGATGTGCCAGGCCTGGCCCGCTTGGTGCGGACCGAGGACGAGGGCCGGGCGTTGGGGCTCGAGGCCTGGCTGGGACCCTTGGACACCTGAGGTCATGTCGCGGCTCAGGGTCTATGGCATCGCTGCCATGATGCTCGTCGTCTCCGTGATTGCCGCACTGGTCCTGATCGGGGGACCTCCGGCAAACGTACCGACCCTGCCCTCGCCCCCTACGACCCTGACCCAGTCGGTGGCCACAACTACGCCCGACTACGGTGGCATTGGTTTGGGCAATGTCCTGCCCGGTCGGACATCGCCACCCAATGTCGTTTTGGGACCCGGCCGCGCCGCCCTGGTGGGAACAGTGGTGGGTCCCACTGCCGGTGGCGGGTCCGGACCCGTTCCGGGTGCCACGGTCGAAGTGGTCCGCTTCGTCGGATCATCCACAGCCACGGCCAGGGTGGCCACGGCCGCGAACGGAACCTGGATGGTGAACAACATCGTGGGCGGCCGCTACCGGGTGCGGGCTTGGCTGGCGCCGTCCCTGACTCTTACGACTCCCCAGGATGTATACGTCGTCGACGGTCATCCCATGGTGGTCAACATGACCCTCACCCAGTTCTCCGGCCCGTCGGTGAGTGCCGCCATCGGCCCCAATCCTGCGGTGAGCGGCGAGCCCGCATCCCTGGTGGTGGCGGCCACCACCCAAGTTGTAGACGGTGCAGGGATAGTGCGGTCTTCCCCTCAGCCCAACGTCACTGCCGACCTGTTGGGTAGTGGGCAATGGACCATCACCTCCGCCAACCCTGTTCTCACCAACCTGGCCGGTCAGGCGACCTGGGATCTCACCTGCAATGCTGCGGGGCCCCAACCCCTGGAAGTCAGCATCAATGGAGGGCCACCCCAGAACCTGTCCCTTCCGGATTGCGCCACAGCGCCAATTACCACGACAACTACGACCCCAGCTGGAAGCTCAACTACACCGACAACATTGTTGGTCACCACGACCACGACCCATGGATAGGAACGCGTAATGACCGCCGAAGTGACCAATATTCAGGATCGGCTGTCGGCCATAGCCGAGGAGTTGGCCGATCTGGCCATGGCCCGGCTGCGCCAATCGATCGCCGCCGGGCACGACAAGCGTCCCCTGGACGAGAAGAAATTCACCCAGGCCCGCCGGGCTGTGGAGAAGGCCAACTCCCTCTTGGACCAGGTCGATCGGGGCGCTACCGATCCGGACTAATTATCCTGAAACTCAGGCCACTTTCCAGGGATTCAGTCGGGCCCACCCAGTTGTTCGAAGTGGTGCTGATGGCCACCCTGGCGCTTGGCTTGGTACATGGCGGCATCGGCTTTTTGGATCAGCGCATCGGGATCCATGGGGCATGGCGCCGAGACGATACCGACGCTGGCTGTCATGGTCCAGGAGGTACCGCCCAGAAGGATCGCCTCGGCCAGCCGGGTGGTGATTCTTTCGGCGGTCACCGGCCAATTATCGGTGGCGGTGGGCCCGTGGTTGACGATGACGAATTCGTCGCCTCCGATGCGAGCTACGAAGTCGCTGCGTCGTATGGCTCCGGTGAGACGGAGGGCCACAATCTTGAGAACCTCGTCCCCGACGCCATGGCCCTGGCTGTCGTTGACGGCCTTGAAGTTGTCGAGGTCTAGGTACATGACCACCAACTCCGTATCCCTGCGTGAGGACGCCATGCTTTCCAGCAGATGACGGGTCAGGGCCGACCGATTGGGAAGTCCGGTGACGTGGTCGTGGCTGGCTTGATGGTCAAGGGCCGCTACGGCCTGGCGCAGCAACTCCTGGGCCTCGATCAGTTCGGTGATGTTCCTGGTGGCCAGGACCAATCCCTCCACAACCGGGTCATCGAGGCGGTTGTACAGCACGGCTTCCACGTGCACCAGGCTGCCGTCGGCGTGAAAGAGTCGAAACGTCCCGCCGAATCGTGAACCGGACTCGGCCAGGCATTGGGCGAATACTCCGGTTACCCGTTCACGGTCGTCAGGGTGGATCAAGTCGAAGGGCACCCGTCCCTGCCATCCATGGGTGTACCCGATGGCTCCGGTCAGGTCGGCTGTGGTGGTCACGATCGAGCCATCGGCGTCAAGGACCGTGACCGTCTCCAACAGGCAGGGCAATAGGGCCAGCGCCATGGCCGGGAAGTCACGATCCTGGCCCCGAGCGGTGCCCACTGGCAACCAGTCCGGCTGATGGCCGGCCGAGCGGTTCATCGGGCCAACCATATCGGGCCATGAGTCCGATGGCTCAAGAATCCCTAAAGCTCCTGTACACCTGCAAAAGCGTCTCCTTCTGCCCAGTCGTGAGGGCGGCGTCGGCCCGGATGGCGTTTTCCGTCTGACCTGGGGCGGAAAGGGCGTCCTCGGCGGACGCGGGTTCTTGCCTGTGTTCGCCGGTGGCGGTGTGACCCAAGAGGATCTCGGGCGATAGGCCAAGAGCCGAAGCTATGGCGCGCAGCACCCGGACCGAGGGTTGGTGCAAACCGCGCTCGATCTGGCTGAGGTAGGCATTGGAAATGCCGGACCTGTCGGCCATCTGGCGCAACGACATCCGCCCCAGCTCACGCTGGGATCGGATCAGACTTCCGAGCGCTTCGATCTGGGCCCTCCACGCGTCATCGACCACATCGAGACCGTATCGGTTCGGTGTGGTCGATGGTTCAGCGTCCTTGACGTCGGTTCCCCAGCCCCTCGGGCCAGGAGAGACTTACTTGAGCCCGGCGGCCCGACGGGCAGGCTTGGTGGCAGCCAGAACGTTCTTGGCGAAGGCGTGCTGGTTGTCGATGACCTGGCTGACGAAGCCAAAGCCGCCGTCCACAGTGCGCTCGGGCGTAGGCAGCCGGTCGGCGATTGGAAGCGAGCCGACCGAAGGGAAGCGGCCGATGATGGGCTCCACCGCGTTGGAGAGGGATCGGACCGCTTGCACGGCGTAGTCCTGGGCCTGACGGACCGTTCCGAGGACCTGATCCCCTACGACGGTGGTCTTCTGGGTCTTCTTGGCATTGGCATTGGCAGCAGGCACTTGAGTTCTCCTTGGTTGGTTGCGAACAACGACACCATATCAAGCAAGTGCTAACTATGTCAAGCATATGTGCAATATTTCACATTGGGTCGGGCAAGGCTTCGGGGAGCGCATCTTGTTGGGCGGCCCCGGGTCGGTGCTCGGTGGAGTCGGATCCTGGCAGGGCGTTGAGGGCGTCGATCAGTTGCCGCAGACGGGATGCCTGCATGGGGTCAAAGGTGAGGCTCACCCGGGCCAGGTCCAAGTGATCGTGGTAGCGGCGCTCCGGTCCGAGTGCTTCGCTTGATTCGATCCCGCCCGCCAGACACAAGTCCGAGAACTGATCGTTCAGCGCCGCGAGTTGCTCCCGGGTAGGAGAGTGGCGCATTCTCAGCACCAGGGTAGAACCTACAAAGCGGCGGGAATGATAGTTGCGATAAAAGCCCATGATCTCCGACGAGGCGACCTCGACGTCGTCGGTGACCCGATAAAGGGCAGAATCCAAGGGCGATATCAATCCCCGGCTGGCCACCTCTTCCTCGAGAAATCTTTCCCACTGATGCCAAAATGTGCCCCCGGGCAGATCGAGCAGCACGACAGGCACGGGCTCGGCCTTTCCGGTCTGGAGAAGGGTAAGGAGCTCGAACACCTCGTCTAGGGTGCCGAATCCACCGGGGAGGGCCACAAAGCCCGACGAGTCCTTCATCAGCATGAGCTTGCGAGTAAAGAAGTACTTCATCTCGACCAGTTTGGGGTCATGGGCGATGAAGGCATTGGCGCCCTGCTCGAAGGGCAGGCGGATATTGATGCCAAAGGCCATATCCCTGCCCGCCCCCTCCAGTCCGGCCGCCATGATGCCGGGGCCGGCGCCAGTGACCACCATCCATCCGGAACGGGCCAGGCTGGCAGCCAGACTGCGCGTCAACACGTACAGGGGATCGTCGGGCAGGGTGCGGGCCGATCCGAATATGGTGACCTTGGGATCGTCCCGGTAGGGCGCGAAGACCCGGAAAGCCTCGGTCATCTCACTCAGGGCGGCATTGGTGATCTTCAGATCAAGCCGATGGGCATCGTCCTCGGCCAGTCGCACTGCACTGGTCAGGATCTCTGTCAGCTGGTCCCGATTGGAACGGGCCCCGACCAGGTCCAGTAGCTGGGTTATCAAGCGCTGGGCCTCGAGCCCGTGGGACGAGTCCAAGGTCAGGCCAGGGCCGGGACCCGACCGTACAGGGTCGTGCGTTGCTCCAGCCTTCGTCCCAGGGGCTCGACCAGATCGGCGAATGCCGCCTGGTCCATGTACTGGCCGTGTTCGGCTCCCGCCGCCCGGGAGATGTTCTCGTCCATCAGGGTTCCCCCCAGGTCGTTGGCGCCGGCCAGGAGCGACTGGCGCACTCCCTGCGGGCCCATCTTCACCCAGCTGATCTGGATGTTGGGGATGCTCCCGTTGTAGGCGATCCGGCCAACGGCCCCCATGAGCAGGGCTTCTCGGAAGGTGGGGCCCCGGCGCGACTTCTTCTGCAGGTATATGGGCGAAGCCATGTGGACGAAGGGGAGGGGCACGAACTCCGTGAACCCTCCTGTCTCGTATTGCAGGGCTCGGGTTTTGATGATGTGTCGAGCCCAGTGCCGGGGATGTTCCACAGCGCCGAACATGATGGTCACATTGGAGCGCAGCCCGATGGAGTGAGCCACCCGGTGAGCATGGAGCCATTCCTCGGTGTTGATCTTGTCCGGGCACAGGATGGCCCTGATCTCGTCGTCGAGTATCTCGGCCGCCGTGCCGGGCAGGGTGCGCAACCCGGCTTCCATCAGCCTTGTCAGGTAGCGGTCCAACGGCTCGCCCAACCGCTTGGCCCCCTCGGTGACCTCAAGAGCGGTGAAGCCGTGGATGTGGATTCGATCCGACGCCTGGCGGACCGCCTTGATCACATCCAGGTAGTAATCGCCGTCGAAGTCCGGATGGATGCCGCCTTGCAGGCATACCTCTGTTGCCCCCCGCTCCTCGGCCTCAATCACCCGGGAGGTGATCTCGTCCAGCTCCAGGCGGTAGGGTGCGCCTCGCAGGTTGAGAGACAAAGGACCCTTGGAGAAGGCGCAAAATCGGCACTTGAAGGTGCACACATTGGTGTAGTTGATGTTGCGGTTGGACACCCAGGTGACGACGTCACCCACGGTCTGGGCCCGGAGCTGGTCAGCCACCTCGGCCACCGACCGCACCTGGCGGCCCCGGGCCCCGAACAGGGTCACGATCTCGGCCTCGTCCAGCTCTTGGCCGAGCAGGGCACCGGAAAGTACTTCGTCCACCGCTGATCGAGCCTGGGCACCGGCAAGATTCTGGCGAACGAGATCCACTAGCACGGGGGGAAGGGTCTCACCTCCTGAGCTCCATGGGTGGTCCCGGGCCAATCCTTCGGCGTCGGCGTGGTCCATGACTGCGAACACCAGGCCGGGGTCCAGCCATGTCTTGGCACTCGCCACGAACTCGGGGTAGAGGGGAAGGCGGGGGGCCAACTCGTGGCCGGCCTGTTCGGTCACAGTCTGGAGTCGTTCGATGGCGGGCCAGGCTCGCTCGGGATTGACGTGATCGGGCGTGACCGGGGAGACCCCGCCCCAATCGTCAATGCCCGCTTGGATCAGAGCGGAGAAGTCATCGGAGAGGTTGGGCGGGGCCTGGACATGAATGTCAGGAGGAAGTATCAGGCGAGCCACGGCGATGGACCATAGGTGCTCTGTCTGGTCACAGGCGGGGTGCTGGTGCATGGCGGTTCCGGCCTTGGGTACAAAATTCTGCACGATCACCTCTGCCACGTGGCCATGCCGGCTATGGGAGGTGGCGATCGCTTCCAGGGCGGCGATCCGGCCGGGCCGATCCTCACCTATTCCAACGAGGATGCCGGAGGTGAAGGGAATGGATAGCGCGCCGGCCGCATCCAGGGTGGCCAACCGACGGGCGGGGGTCTTGTCCGGCGATCCCCGGTGACACGCCAGCGTGGCATCGAGGGTCTCGATCATCATGCCCTGGCTAGCGGTCACCGGGCGCAGGATGGCCAATTCCTCCAACGAAAGAGCCCCGGCGTTGGCGTGGGGCAGGAGCCCGGTCTCGTGCAGCACGGCGCGGCAAGCCGCGGCCAGGTAGTCGATCGTGGATACATAGCCGTGCAGGTCGAGCCACTCTCTAGCCGATGGGTAGCGATCCTCGGGTCGCTCGCCGAGCGTGAACAGGGCTTCATGGCAGCCAAATCGACGTCCCTGCTCGGCAATGGCCAGGACCTGGTCGAGTTCGAGATAGGGCGATGGAAGTCGCGCCGGAGCGGTGGCGAAGGTGCAGTAGCCACAGCGGTCCTGGCACAGTCTTGTCAGGGGAATAAAGACCTTGGGCGAGTAGGTGAGGATATTTCCGAAGGCACTATCCCGCTTTCGGGCGGCTTCGTGCATAAGGGCGGGGAGGGGCTCGCTCAACAGTGGGTGAGGCATGCCAGTCACCTTAGGCTCGCCGGATCGGCAAGCCATACCACACTTGGGGCGACGACCCGATTGGCCGGAATATCCTCGCCGGCGCGAGCCCGAGCCAATGCCGGCGCCTTGTCCTCCCCACTGACGGTGTACAAGACGAGGCGGGCCCGACTCAATCCGGAGAGAGTCAGGGTAATGCGAGCGTGCCGGTTGCGCCCGCTCGGGTCGTGGTTGAGTGCCACCAGGCGGCCCGGGTCGACGTCGAGAGCCGGAGAATCCGGGAATAGCGATGCTGTGTGCCCATCCGGGCCAAGGCCCAGGTGGACCACGTCGAACAACCCGACTTGAGCCACCTTGGACTGGTATGGGTCAGGTCCTTCGGAACACACCATCGGGTGGACCGAGTTGGCCGCCCCGACCCTTTCCAGCAGGGCCTGCCGCACCAGCAGTTCGTTGGAATCAGGGTGATCGGAAGGCACACAGCGCTCGTCGCCCCAGTAAACGTCGACGTCCCACCAGTCGATGCCGGCCCCGCCGGCGGGCTGATGGGTGGCCAGGCGCTCGTAGCACAATCGAGCTGTGTCACCCCCAGACACCACGAGGGAGAAGTTCTCGTCGGCTCGGTCGAGAAAGGCCTGGGTAACCCTGTGGGCAAATTCCCCGGCCACGTCATCGGTTACAACGAGCTCGCCGTTCAGTCCGGCGTTCGGATTCAAGGGATGCGCCAGGAGTTGCCGTCCGCCTCGGGGAGGCGATCGGCTTCTCGGGGTCCCCATGTGCCCGCGGCATACCGGTTCAAGGGGACCGTGCCGTCGGCAAACGCCTCCAGGACAGGATCGACGATCTGCCAGGCCTGATCCACCTCGTCGGTGCGGATGAACAAGGTGGGGTCTCCAACGATGGCATCGAGCAACAAGCGTTCGTAGGCCTCGGGGGTGGCCTCGGCGAATGCAGAGCCGTAGGAGAAGTCCATGGCCACGCTGCGGACCTTGAGAGCCTGCCCGGGCACCTTGGCGCCGAATCCGAGCGAGATGCCCTCGTCGGGTTGGATGCGCAGGACCATATTGTTCGGTCCCAGCTCACGAGAAAGCCTTCCGGCGAAGGGCAGGTGGGGCACCCGCTGAAAAGTCAGGGCCACCTCCGTTAGGCGTCCCGCCAAACGCTTTCCGGTTCTGATGTAAAAGGGCACCCCGGCCCAGCGCCAATTGTCCACCTTGAGCCGCATGGCCACATAAGTCTCGGTCGTGCTGGTGGGACTTACCGCGTCCTCGTGGCGATAACCCTTGACGGCTTTGCCGTTGACGGTTCCGGCCGAGTACTGGCCCCTGATGACATGATCGGGGACCAGTCCGGGGTCGAAGCACTCGATGGCCCGCAGAGCCTTGATCTTCTCGTCGCGAATGCCCTCGGCATCGACGGTGGCCGGGGGCTCCATGAGGGTGAGGGCGAGGACCTGCATGACATGGTTCTGGACGATGTCCCGCAGGGCCCCGGCGGTCTCGTAAAAACCCCCCCGGTGCTCCACCCCGAGATCCTCGGCCACCGTGATCTCCACATGGTCCACGTAACGTCGATTCCAGATGGGCTCGAAGATGGCATTGGCAAATCGCAGGGCAAGCAGATTTTGGACCGTCTCCTTGCCCAGGTAGTGATCGATCCTATAGATCTGATCCTCGTCAAAGTAACGGTGCAGACCGGCATCGAGCGCCTGGGCGCTCTTGAGGTCACGTCCGAAGGGCTTTTCGATGACCAGGCGCACGGTTCCGTCCCGGTGCTTCGGCTTGTTCAGCTTCTCCCGCCCTATGGCCTCGGCCACCTCCGAAAACACTTCGGGAATTGTGGCCAAGTAGTGAACGCGGTGAGCGGCAGTGCCGTGGATGTCGTCGAGTTGGTCGAGTACGTCCTTGAGCTCATCGAAGGTATCGGTGTGGGCATACTCGCCTGTCACATAGCGAAAGCGCTGGACCAGGTCTTCCCACAACGGCCCTGCATCGGGCGCCGCCTCGAGGGCCAGCTTGCGAAAACCTTCGTCGTCCATGGGCGTACGGGCAACCCCTACACAGGCAAATCCTTTGGGTAAGGCGCCGCGCCCGGCCAGGTGGGCCAGAGCGGGCAGGATCTTGCGAGAGGCGAGGTCACCGGAGGCGCCAAAGATCACCACCGCCACCCCAGGAGGCAGGGGATGGACAGGAGCCAGCGTTTCGGACGCACTCATCTCAAATTGGGAAGGCTCGGCCGCTGTGGATGAGGCATCTCGGGCGGCCTTCTTGGTAACAGGGGCCTTCTTGGTAACAGGGGCCTTCTTGGTAACAGGGGCCTTCTTCGCCCCCGGCTTCTTCTTGGGTGTCTCGGATTGCTTTGGAGCCACTAGCCCTTGTCGCCTTGCTCGGACTCCACCGCGTGACCACCAAATTGCTGGCGCATGGCGGCCGTCAGGCGAGAGGCCAGAGAATCCTCGTCACGGGTGGCGAAACGGGAGAACAATGAGGCCGTGATCACGGGGGCAGGAACGCCTCGATCCACCGCTTCGGTAACGGTCCAGCGACCCTCGCCCGAGTCGGCCACAACTCCCTTGATCGAGGCGAAGTTCTTGGAATCGGCCAACGCTCTTTCGATCAGCTCCAACAGCCATGAACGCACGACCGAGCCATATCGCCAGATCCCTGCAATCTCATGAAGGTCCAGATCGAACTCGTCGGCCGCAGCCATGATCTCGAATCCCTCGGCGTAGGCCTGCATGAGTCCGTACTCGATCCCATTGTGCACCATCTTGACGAAATGTCCGGCACCCGGAGGGCCCACATGGGCGTAGCCGTCGGTGGGCGCCAACGTTACGAACAGAGGCTCGGCCACTTTGACAGCCTTGGCAGTTCCGCCCACCATCAGGCAATAGCCGTTGTCCAATCCCCAGATCCCGCCCGATACGCCGGCATCCACCAGTTCAATCCCCGTGGACCGGGTTCGCTCGGCCGCCTCGATGAACTCTTTGTAGTTGGAGTTCCCACCATCAATGATGATGTCGCCCTTAGCCATCAAACCGGCCACCTTGTCAATGGTGGACCAGGTGATGTCGCCCGCGGGCAACATGACCCACACCACCCGGGGCTGGCTCAGGGCGGCCACGGCATCTTCGACCGATTCGACGGCCTGGGCCCCCTTCGCCTCGACCGCCTGGCGGGCCTCTTCGGACAGATCGAAGGCCACCACCTCGTGTCCGTCCTTGATCAGACGCTCGGTCATGTTGGCGCCCATGCGACCCAACCCGATCATGGCAATCTTCAATGCATTCTCCTTTGTGCGAAGGAACGGGGTTGATTCAGCCGAGGTCGGCCAGTGACTCCACTGCCACCCTGAGCACCCGGCGTCCGTGGGCTTTTAGGCTTTGGTAGTCGCCCAGTGCCTGGGCTTCGATCAAGGTGGAAAAGTCGTAGGGGTAGCCCGGAATGCCGAGCTCGGTCGTACGCTCGACGTGGGTGAGCTGCACCGGTACCACTTCATTGGGTCCCCCCTTGTGCAGCTGGCCAGTGGAATGGAGAAATCGGGGTCCGTAGCCGGCGGTGACGGCCAACCCGTCGAAGCGATCCCGGATCTTGCGTCGCACCCGTTCCATGTCGGCGTCCTGACCGAAGGGAAGGTAGGCCTGCAGGCTTACGTAGTCGCCCCTCTTGACCTGTTCATCCAAAGCCCCCCACAGTTCGCCCGGAGCCAGGGCCTCCACCGTCTCGGGTGGAAGATCATCGAGCACCTTATTGGTGTTCTGCTTTGACTCGGTGACGTTGGGCTCGTTGAATGGGTCTATGGCCAGCTCGTGGCCAGCAGCGGCCGTGGCCATCTCCCATCGGAAGAAGATCGGGCCGAGCTCCGAAGCCCGGGAAATGTCGACAGTGACGTTGTGGCGGTCGTCACCCTCCTCTAGCTCGGTGGTAGGTACGGGGACGCATCCCGTGGACTCCTTGCCGGTTGATTCGGCAATGAGCTGCTCCAGCCATAGGCCTAAGCTGGCGAACGGCTCGGGGACCAGGAATGTGGCTTTGTCCCGCCCTGCCTTGACTGCCTGGGCGGCATCGACCCCGAGTTCGACGGCTTCCTCCCGGTCAATGTCCAGCGCCGTGCTGCACATCTCGGCGACGTCGTAGCCCAACAGAGCCGCAGGCACCATCCCGAAATAGCTCAAAACCGAGTACCGCCCACCGATGTCGCTCTGATTGGCGAATATCCGGTTGAAGCCCTCCCTCTCACCGAGCTCGGCCAGTGGTGTGCCCGGATCGGTGACGATGGCGTAACAGGAGGGATCGGGGTTGATGCTGCGAGCATGGGCCAAAAGGGTAAGGACTTCGAGGGTGGTGCCGGACTTGGAAGACACCACGATGAAGGCATCGGAGAAGTCCACGGCGGCGATGGTGGTCGGGTCGGTGGTGTCGAGGACAACCAGTTCACGATCTGCAGGCGGACCATCGAGCAGGTGCCGACACGATCCCAGCACCTTGGGTCCGAGGGAAGAGCCGCCCATGCCCAAAAGAATGATCCGACGGGGGGCGATGTCGGCTGCCCACGACGACAGGTCGGCGGCTTGGGCCGCCATGGCGCGAGGGGAGTCCAACCAGCCCAGACGGTTGGCTGACACATTGGGCTCGGGCCAGGTCGTGGCATCCCGGGCCTCGATGCGCTTACGAAGGCTGCTCACGCCTGGCCCTTCGCAGTAAGCGCGTTGGCTTTGTCAGCCAACTTCTGGAGCAGTTCGTCGAAGGACTTGGAAAATGAAGCCACCCCTTCGTCCTCAAGCAGTTGAGCCACCTCGACCATGTCCACACCTACCTCGGCCAGTTCGGACAAGACCTGACGGGCCGCCCCGGTGTCGACATCCACCGTGCGGGCCACCCGGCCATGGTCCAGGAATGCTTCTACGGTGGCGTCGGGCATGGTGTTGACGCTGTGGGGACCGATGAGAGAGTCCACGTACAATAAGTCCGGGTAGTCCGGGTTCTTGGTGGACGTGGAGGCCCAAAGGGGACGTTGCACGCGGGCCTTGTGCTTGGCCAGGGCTTCCCAGCGCGGACCAGAGAAAGCCTCGACGAAGATCTCATACGCTAGGCGAGCCTGGGCTACGGCCGCCTTGCCGGCCAGCCCGGCCGCTCGAGGGGTACCCAGCGACTCCAGTCGGCGGTCCACCTCGGTGTCGACTCGGCTGACGAAGAACGAGGCCACGCTGGATACTCCGGACAGGTCCTCGGCTCCCCCGGACACGAAGGCCTCAAGCCCGCTCAGGTAGGCCTCGATGACCTCACGGTAGCGCTCGAGACTAAAGATCAAGGTGATGTTTATGCTGCGCCCCTCCGAGATCATGGTCTGGATGGCGGGCACCCCCTGTCTGGTGGCGGGGATCTTGACCAAGAGGTTGGGCTTGTCGATCCGTTTGTGGAGGCGGCGGGCCGCCTGGATCGTTCCGTCGGTGTCGTAGGCCAGATCGGGAGCCACCTCGATCGAGACGAAGCCGTCGGCGCCGCTCGATGACCGGTACACGACATCCATTGCCTCGAGGGCGTGGTTGATGTCGTCGATGACCATTTCCCAGTAGGCGCCGGTGTTGTCCATAGTGGCGATCAGTTGGCGAAATTGCTCGTCGTAGTCGTCGCTCGATTCGATGGCCTTGGCGAAGATGGTGGGGTTGGATGTCATACCCCTGATGCCCTTTGAGATGAGGTCTTCGAGTGTGCCCGTCGTGAGGTAGGAGCGTTTGAGGTTGTCGATCCAGGGGCTTTGGCCTTCCTTATCGTACAGTTCGTTGAGCCTGGTCATTATGGGCCTCTCTGGGTAGAAACGGGTGTGCTCGTGTTGTTGATTATGGTGCCGCGGCGTCAAGGACGATGGCTTCTTCGACAAATGAGATGCTCACTGCCCAAGCCTTAGAAGTTCATCGGCCACTTCCACTACGTGGGCCGGGGTGAACCCGAATTTCTCCATGTTGGTCGGGCCGGGCGAGGATGCTCCGAACCGGTCGATGGTCACGCTGGCCTGGGCATATCGATCCCAGCCGAACGCCGATGCCGCCTCCACCGCCACGGTGGGGACGCCCTGGGGGAGTACCTCGCTTCGGTATTGGTCATCTTGTTCTTCGAACAGATCCCAAGACGGCATGGAGACCACCCTCACCGATCGACCGGTGCCGGCCAGGACCTCAGCTGCTTGTAGGCACACCGACACCTCGCTACCGGTTCCGATGAGAATGAGCTCGGGCGTCGAGGTGTGATCTCCCGATCCGGTGCCGTATTCCTCCAGAACGTAGGCCCCCCGGGCCACGCCCTCGGCCACGTCCCCAGGCCGATCAAAGGTTTGGTCCAGCACCGGGACTTCCTGGCGGGACAGTATGAGAGCGGTGGGACCGTCGAGGTCCACCGCCAGGCGCCAGGCCTGGACGCATTCGTTGGCATCGGCCGGGCGGATGACCCGTAGGCCGGGCATGGCCCTCATGGCGCTCAATTGCTCGATGGGCTGGTGGGTGGGTCCGTCCTCGCCCAAGCCGATCGAGTCGTGCGTCCATGAGTACACGACATGAGCGCCGCTCAGGGCGGCCAGGCGGACCGATCCTCTCATGTAGTCGCTGAATACGAAGAAGGTCCCTCCCAGAGGCAGGACGCCCTTGTGGGCGGCCATGCCGGTCATGATGGCGCCCATGGCGTGCTCGCGGATTCCATAGGCGAGCTGGCTCCCACCCGGCCTGGACAATGATTGCAGCTCGGCGTCGGGCAACTGGGTGCCGGTGTTGCCGGTAAGGTCGGCGGCCCCCGACATCAAACCGGGAATATCGGCACTGGTCGCCTTTAGGCAGTTGCCCAGCGCCTTGCGGGTGGCCATGGCCTCGCCTGGCTTGAACGAGGGCAGGTTGGCCTCCCATCCAGGCATGCCGTGACCGGCCTGTCCTGCCTCCCACCGGGCCCGGTCGCCGCCCCAGGACTCCATGCGGTGCTCCCAATCCCTGCGTTGGGGTCTGCACCGTTGCCCGAAGGACCGATACATGGCCAGTACCTCATCGGGCACCCAGAACTCCTCGTGAGGGGGCAATCCGAGGATTTCCTTGGTGCGGGCCACCTCTTCGTCCCCCAGGGGCGATCCATGGGCCTTGGAGGTGTCGACCACCCCCGGTGAGGGCCAGCCGATGTGACTGCGCAGGATGACAAGGGATGGTTGATCCTCCACCTGGGCCGCCCGACGCAGGGCTCCTTCCAATACGTCGGTATCGTTTGCCATCTCGCCCACGGACTGGACATCCCAGCCGTAGGAGGCGAACCGCCCAGGGACATCATCGGAATAGGCCAGCTCCGTCGGCCCGTCGATAGTGATGTGGTTGTCGTCATAGACATATATGAGCCGTCCCAGGCCCAGGTGTCCGGCCAGCGAAGCGGCTTCGTGGCTGATTCCCTCCTCCAGATCTCCGTCACTGCAAATGACGTAGGTGTGGTGATCGACCACGTCGGACCCGAAATGGCTGCGCAGCCACCTTTCCGCGACACCCATCCCCACCGCGTTGGCGAAACCCTGGCCCAGGGGTCCCGTGGTTACTTCCACTCCCTTGGTGTGGTGGAGCTCGGGGTGGCCGGGCGTCTTGCTGTTCCACTGGCGGAACTGCCTGATGTCCTCCAGTTCCAGCCCGAATCCGGTCAGGTACAACATGGCATACAACAAGATGCATGCATGGCCGGCCGACAGAACGAACCGGTCCCGGTCGGGCCAGTCGGGAGCTCCGGAGTCGTACCTCAGGATTCGTGTGAACAACACATGAGCCAGGGGCGCCAGGGCCATTGCTGTACCAGGGTGACCTGAATTGGCCCGTTGAGGTGCATCCATGGCCAATCCCCGGATTACATTTATTCCCAGCGCTTCCAATTCCGCGTGGTCGGCCAGGGCAGGATCGCTCATGACCTGAGCCTACCCACCGAGAAGGTGGGGCACTCTTCGAGACGCACGCGTCGAAGGGCACTCGCGGAGGGGCGCTCGTCGGAGGGGCGCTCGTCGGAGGGGGCGCAATCGCTACCGACCGGTTGGTAGATGGTTGCCATCTCAATTGTGAAGCCACTTATTCGCTAGCCTGTGTGGTTATGGCTGCCACCGCATCGGTCACCACGACGCGTGTGGCCATCCTCAAAGAAGCCTTACGCTGTTTTTCCGCCCACGGCTATGACGGAACCTCTCTCAACGAAATAGCGCTTGCCGTGGGCATACGTCGTCCCAGTCTCCTGCACCACTTTCCATCCAAGCAGGCCTTGTACCGAGAGATGTTCCAGGAGTGCATGGTGGACTGGTTCACCCAGCTGGACGTGGCCACCAGCGAGCCCAAAGACGGTTGGGCCCAGGTGGATCGGGTGATCACCGCCGGCTTTCGCTTCTTCCAGGATCATCCCGACTTTGTCCGCCTGGTGCGCCGCGAGGCTCTGGAGGGTGGAGGCCATCTGGGCGTCGAGCTCGGAGCTGTGCTGCGTCCACTGCTGAGCCGGGCGATTGGCTTTTTCGAACGAGAGATGGATGCCGGACGTTTTCGCCGCCATGACCCCGAACAGCTCCTACTCACCGGCTATGGGGCGCTCCTGAGCTATTTCAGCGACCTGGCGTTCCTGGAGGCCCTTTTGGATCGGGACCCTCTGGCCGCCGACGCCCTGGAGACCCGTCTGGAGCACGTAAGAGTCTTTTTCAGGGCGGCTCTGGAGCCGTAGCAGGTGACGCCCGCTGACCAGCGCATACAAGTTCCCCCGAACTGCGATCTGACCCTGGGCGTCGAATGCCTCGACAAGTCGGAGCCAGGGCGAACCATTTGGCGCATGACTTGCGACGAGCGCTTCGCCAATCCGGCCGGCATCGTGCAGGGGGGCTTCATAGCCGCACTGGCCGACTCGGCCATGGGCTCATCGACCGTCACCTGGGCCCGCCAACACAAGGTGTTTTCCGCCAACGCAGAGCTGAAGATCAGTTTCATCAAGCCGGCTCGAATCGGATCGGTGCTGACCTGTGAGGCCAATGTGATCTCTGGGGGTTCTCGCGCCGCTTTCCTCGAGGCAGAGATCACCGATCAAGAGGATCGGCTAATAGCCAGGGCCAGTTCCACATACATCCTCACGCCACGGTCGTGAGCGAGCCCGGACGAGCGCGACAGTCGTGCATGAGCCCGGACGAGCGCCACGGTCGTGAGTGAGCCCGACGAGCGGCCCGATTGGTATGAGGAGGCTGAAGAGCTTCTCGCCGACGCCGGGCTACCGGTTCTGGTGCCCGTACCGATGTTCCCATTGGGCACGGTCCTGTTCCCTCATCTGCTGCTCCCGCTGCACGTATTCGAGCCCCGCTACCGCGCCATGACCACCGACTGCCTGGCGGGAAGCCGTGAATTCGCAGTGGTGCTGATCGAGCGGGGCAGCGAGGTGGGCGGCGCCGGAACCGAGTCCCGATTTGGCGTGGCCACCGTGGCCCGGATCGTCGAGGAGGCTCAGTTTGCCGACGGCCGTTGGGCCCTGCTGGCTCGGGGCGAGCGACGGGTCAGGGTCTCGTGCTGGCTACCTGACGACCCCTACCCGGTGGCCCTGGTCGAGGCTCTGCCCGAGCCCGAGATGCTTCCGGGCGATCACGCCAAGCTGGCCGAAGTGGAAAGAGTGGTGAGGCGGGGCCTGGCCATGGCAGCCGAACTGGCCACCGAGAGTACCTTCCCGGCCACCGTCGACCTGGCCCGTGATCCCGAGATCGCCATCTGGCAGTTGTGTGGCATCGCCCCCATCTCCACAGTGGACCGCCAAAAGCTCCTGGAAGCCGATGGCCCGACGGCGCGCATCTCATTACTGTCGGAATTGGGTCAGGCTGCCAACGAAGTCCTGGCTTACCGCCTAGGCTCTGGCTAGGACTGGACAGATCCGGTTCTCCCACCCAGGACAGCGGGATCGAGGGTGGGGGACAGGATCTGCCGTCGAGAATTGAACACCATCACCATCGAGAATTGAACACCGTCAAAGGAGAACAGTGGCGCCCAATCGAAAGGACGAGGGCCTACCCCAACAGCTGGGGGAGATCAAAGACCTGGTCATCGAGTACGCCAAGCAGGAAACAATCGTGCCGGCCAAGAAGCTCGGGCGCTATGTGGCCTTTGGTATGGCGGGAACGGTTGCCCTGGCCGCCGGGCTGGGGCTGGCCTTCCTGGCGGGCCTGAGGGCAATCCAAACCGAGACGGGTCGTACATTTGCAGCCCGCAACTCTTGGCTGCCGTACCTGATCTGCTTGGCCGGGGCCGTGGTCATCGCCGCCCTGGCCGGTCTGATGGTGGTCAAGGCGGCGACCAAGTCCAAGACCAAGACCAAGCACCGGGACAACCTGGCCGGGCAAAGCGCGAAAGGCGGCCAATGATGGCAAAGGACAACTCCCGGCCCAAGCATTCCGGAATTACCCGTGACGACATAGAGTCCCGACTGCGGTCCGCCCAAACGACGATGGAATCGGGGGTGGAGTCGGCCAAGCCCCGCCTGCTGGCCGGTGGGGCCGCTTTGGTAGTCGGGCTGAGCGTGGCTTTTTACCTGATGGGCCGGCGCCGGGGGCGCAAGCGCTCG
Organism: Acidimicrobiales bacterium; assembly: GCA_050742455.1. GTDB lineage: Bacteria > Actinomycetota > Acidimicrobiia > Acidimicrobiales > JBOGIG01 > JBOGIG01. The sequence goes on along the minus strand of JBOGIG010000002.1, from coordinate 22,287 downwards.
ACGGTGGTCGAGATCCGGCGGGTGTGACGTGGACGTGGTACTGGACTGGGTCCTGCGCCGGGCCCGTAGACATGGATTGGCCGGAGGCAGTCGGGTCTGGATGGGCCTGGGCGCTCTAGCCATGGTCATCAGGTGGCTCCGTCGCTCCAACGGAGACCGGGTGGTGTACTCAGAGCAATTGCCTCCCGGTTCAACCCTGGTGATCGAACACCAGGGGGCGGCGCCCGACAACCGAGCGTGAGTGGGCCGTTCCGACCAGGAGAGCGGGCACTTTTGCTGGACGCGAAGGGCCGTCGCTATCTGGTGGCGTTGAGCAAGGGTGGCGCTTTTCACTCCCACAACGGGGTGACCTCCCACGACTTGGTGATCGGGTCGCCGGAAGGTTCTACCGTGCGTTCCACGTCGGGGGCTCGCTATGTGGCAGTTCGCCCCACGTTGAGCGACGTTGTCCTGAAGATGCCCCGGGGCGCCCAGGTGGTCTATCCCAAGGACCTCGGCGCCATCCTGATCCAAGGCGATATCTTTGCCGGCGCCAGGGTCTTGGAAGCGGGCGTAGGATCCGGGGCCCTGTCCATGGCCATGTTGCGTGCCGGAGCCCGGGTGACTGGCTATGAGATTCGTGAGGATTTTGCGGCCAAGGCACTGAGCAACGTCAGGACCTTCCTGAACGAGACGCTGCCCGACCTCGAACCTGACAGCGAGCCCGACCCGGCCCCATGCCCGGAGGGCGCGGCACGGGGCCAAGTTCCGGGCCCCGTCGATGACCACTTCCAGGTGGAGTGCCGGGATATCTATGACGGCATTGGAGACAACGGTTGGGATCGCGTCATCCTGGACCTGCCAGAGCCGTGGCGGGTGGTTGCCCACGCCCAGGAGGCCATGGCCCCTGGGGGCATCTTCTTGGCCTACCTGCCGACCATCAACCAAACAGCCCAGCTTCGGGCCGAGCTTGACATCAGCCGGTTCGGAATGGCCCAGACTCTCGAGGTGCTGCACCGGACTTGGCACATCGAGGGTCGTTCGGTGAGGCCCGATCATCGCATGGTCGGCCATACCGGATTTCTTACCCATGCTCGCCTGTTGGTGGTCGAGCCTGACCTGGACCGCGGACCGTGAACATATTGGACATCGTGATCATCGTGCTGGCCGTATCAGCCGGATTCGGGGGATACCGACTTGGCCTCATGGCCCGGGCATTCTCCTGGATCGGACTGGCCCTGGGCTTCTATGTGGCGGCCCTGTTCGTGCCGGCCGCCGTTCGATCCCTTTCGAGTTCCAGCCCGACCACCCGCCTGGTGGTGGCCACCGTGGTTCTCATCGGAGGGGCCCTCGCCGGCCAGGCACTGGGTGTGGTCGTGGGATCGAGGGCTCGCTCTATCATCCCGCTGGGACCCTTGCGGGTGCTGGACCGATCGGCCGGAGCGGTGGTAGGCGTCCTCGGGGTCCTGGTGGCCGTGTGGCTGCTGATCCCGTCAATGGCCGAGGTACCCGGTGGTTTGTCCCGCCAGGCGCGGGGCTCGGTCATCGGGCGCTGGGTCGAGCACGCCGCGCCCTCCTCACCCAACACGCTTCAGGCTCTGCGCCGGCTGGTCGGGGCAGACAACTTCCCCCAGGTATTCAGTGGGTTGGCCCCCTCGCCTGTCGTGGGTCCCCCTCCGACGGCCTCCGGCCTTAGCCCGGCCCTGAGCAGCTCACTTGCCCTGTCCACTGTAAAGGTCGAGGGCACGGCCTGCAATCGGATACAGGAGGGTAGCGGGTTCGCCGTTGCCACCGATCTGATCGTGACCAATGCCCACGTCGTGGCCGGTGAGAGCCGGACATATGTGGCCGAACTCAATGGTCGGCGGTTGCCCGCCACCGTCGTGGCCTTCGATCCCAACCGGGATATCGCCCTTCTGAGCGTGCCCGGCTTGGGGGAAACGCCACTGCCCCTGACCAAGGGCCGGGTGGGCGATTCGGGTGCGGTGCTGGGCCACCCTAACGGCCAGGATCAACTGGATGAAGCTCCGGCCTTGATCAAGGATGAGGTTCAGGCCGTAGGCCGAGACCTGTACGGTCGCCACACCACCAAGCGCGACGTGTTCATCCTGGCATCCCAGCTCTTTCCGGGGGACTCGGGAGGAGCACTGGTCAACACCGCGGGTATGGTCATGGGGATCGCCTTCGCCATAGCCCCGGATCAACCGGGCACGTCCTACGCCCTAGCCGATACCGAGCTGCGTGCCGTGCTGGGCACTCAGGGAAACTCGGCGGTCTCCACCGGGCCATGCCTCTCCTCATGAACCGAGCCGGCGTAAAGACGTAAAGATCAGCCGGGGGTCGTCTCTATGAAGATGCACTCGCCGGGACATTCCTCGGCCGCTTCCACGACGGCATCTTCCAAGTCGGATGGCACCGCCGCCATCCCCTCGGACCCGCCTGGTTCGCTCTTGACCAACTCGCCCTCCTTGACGTAGGCGAGTCCGTCATCGAGCAGGGTGAAGACGGCCGGAGCGATCTCCTCGCACAGGCCGTCCCCCGTGCACAGATCTTGGTCTATCCAGACCTTCATACGATTGCCTCTCCAGGTGTGGCGGACGCTCCGAAAGGTAACGAAAGCTGCTTGCCAACGTCAACTCTCAAAGCAAGTGTATGGTCGAATGGATAAGGAGGTGGTCAGCACGTCCGACTCGGAGTTCAAAAGGCGCTTAGACGCCTACGAGCGTCAGTTATCCGAATGCCAAGAGCAGCTCAAGGGGGCCGAAGAAGAAGTGGTGGCCCTGCGCCGCCAGCTCCTGGATGCCCCCAAGCGGGTTCGCACGCTGGAGGAACGACTGCTCGAGACCAAGGGCCAGCTGGCCCAGGCGGTGTCGCGCAACGAGAAGCTGACGTTCACCTTGTCGCAGGCCCGCGAGCATGTGGCCACCCTGAGAGAAGAGGTCGACAAGCTGACCCAGCCGCCTTCGGGCTATGGCACATTCCTCGGGACCAACGACGACGGCACCGTCGATGTTTTCGCCGGCGGGCGCAAGATGCGGGTATCCCTGCATCCCGAGATCGAACTGAGCGGTCTGCACAAAGGCCAGGAAGTTGTCCTCAACGAATCCCTCAATGTGGTCCTGGCCCGCAGTTTCGACGGTTCGGGTGAAGTGGTGACCCTGAAGGAATTGCTCGAAGGCGAGGGCCGGGCACTGGTGGCCGGTCGCGCCGACGAGGAACGGGTGGTCGAGCTGGCCCAAAGCCTGGTGGGGGTCAAACTTCGTCCCGGGGACTCGCTGCTCATGGATTCCAGGACCGGCCTGTTATTGGAGAAGCTGCCTCGTCCCGAGGTCGAGGAACTCGTTTTGGAGGAGGTTCCAGACATTTCGTATGACGATGTGGGGGGCCTGGACACCCAGATCGAGGCCATCACCGATGCGGTCGAGCTCCCCTTCTTGTACCGGGAGCTCTTCGTCGAGCATCGCCTGCCTGCGCCGAAGGGAATACTGCTGTACGGCCCGCCTGGATGCGGCAAGACCCTGATTGCAAAGGCCGTGGCCAATTCGCTGGCCAAGAAGGTGGCCGCGTCCGCCGGAGACGTGGCCGCCCGCAGCTATTTCCTCAACATCAAGGGCCCGGAACTGCTCAACAAGTATGTGGGGGAGACCGAGCGCCAGATCCGTCTGGTGTTCCAGAGGGCCCGAGAGAAGTCGGAGGAAGGCGTACCGGTCATTGTCTTCTTCGACGAGATGGACTCACTGTTCCGGACCCGGGGCACGGGGATCAGCTCGGACATGGAGTCAACGATCGTCCCCCAGCTTCTGGCAGAGATTGATGGAGTGGAAGCGCTGCGCAACGTGATAGTCATCGGCGCATCCAACCGTGAGGATCTGATCGACCCTGCCATCCTGCGCCCCGGACGCCTCGATGTAAAGATCAAGATCGAGCGTCCGGGTGAGGATGCGGCCCGCCAGATCTACTCCCGATACCTTACCCCCGACCTGCCCCTCGATGCCGAGGAGGTGGCCCAGTTGGGAGAAGGAGACGCCGCCAAGACGGTGGAGGTCATGATCGAGACGACCGTGGCCGAGATGTACCGGACGGACACCGAAAACAGATTCTTGGAGGTCACCTACCAGAATGGCGATAAGGAGATCCTGTACTACAAGGATTTCGCTTCGGGGGCCATGATCGAGAACATTGTTCGCCGGGCCAAGAAGCTGGCCATCAAGCGGACCATTGCCAAACAGGGCAAAGGGATCCGGACCTCCGATCTGCTGGAGTCGATTCAACAGGAGTACAAGGAACACGAGGATCTCCCCAATACGACCAACCCTGACGACTGGGCGAAGATCTCGGGCAAGAAGGGCGAGCGCATCGTCTACGTCCGCACCCTCATGTCCGAGGGCACGCGGACCACGGGCGGCAGATCGATCGAGACGGTGGGAACAGGTCAGTACCTGTAGGGTTCCCCTCCCCGGCACCGTCCTCGGATCCGCACCGCGAGGGGCAGGGCAGTACCTGGGGGCCGCCGCCGCGGGCTAGGGTCGCGAAATGGCCATAGTAAAGGTCTGTGGCACCGAGACTGAGTTTGGGATTCAGGTTACGGGGGCGGGCGGCGAAAGCAATCCCATCGCTGCCTCGTCGGTCCTGATCAACGCCTACGTTTCCGGATTGGCGCGCAGGGTCGGCTGGGACTTCGAGGACGAGTCCCCCGAACAAGATGCCCGCGGGTTCACCCGGGAAGGGGACATGGCCCCCGAGGTTGAGACGCACCTGGTCAATGCGGTGCTCACCAACGGAGCCCGCTTCTACGTGGACCACGCCCATCCCGAGTATTCCGGACCAGAGTGCGCCAACCCCCTCGAGGCGGTTCTTTACGACAAAGCGGGTGAGGAGATACTCATCCGATCGATGGCCGCCGCAGCCAAGATGTGCGAGCCCGGTCAACAATTTGTCATTTACAAGAACAACTCCGACCGGAAGGGCAACTCCTACGGAGCCCACGAGAACTACCTGATGGATCGCACGGTGCCTTTCGACCAAGTGGTGAGGCATATAACCAGCCACTTCGTGACCCGACAGATATACACGGGCGCGGGCAAGGTGGGCAGCGAGGCCGGATTCGGGGGAGGGCGTGGGCACGGGCCGCGTCCGGGATCGAGGGGGAACGGCCCCGATGAGGCGCCTACCTTTCAATTGACCCAACGGGCCGACTTCTTCGAGGAGGCCGTGGGCCTGGAGACCACGCTCAAGCGACCGATCGTGAATACCCGAGACGAGCCGCATTCGGACTCGTCGAAGTACCGACGGCTTCACGTGATCGTGGGTGACGCCAATCTGGCTCAGGTGGCTATCTGGCTCAAGATCGGCGTCACAGCACTCATCCTGGCGATGATCGAGGACGACTTCACCACGGCCAGAGACCTCGGTCTGGCCGACCCGGTCGAAGCCATGCACCAGGTGTCCTACGACCTGACCCTGCGCCGGCCCTTGGACCTGGCGGAAGGGGGCACCATCACCGCCCTGGAGTTGCAGTGGGAATTGTTCGATCTCTCCCGCAAGTACGCCGAGGAGATCGGTCTGGACGCTATCGGGGGCGACGTCGATGGTCGCCGCCTCCTGGACCGGTGGGAGGCGGTGCTGGGCGGCCTGGAAACCGACCCCGACAGTTTGGCGGACCAACTGGACTGGGTGGCTAAGTACCGTCTCATCGATGCCTACCGGGAGCGTCACGAGCTGGAATGGAGCGATCATCGCTTGGCTGCCATGGACCTGCAGTATCACGACCTGCGGCCGTCAAAGTCTTTGTTTGCACGGCTGGGCACCGAGACGCTGTTCAGTACCGAGGAGATCTCGAAGGCAGTGACCGAGCCCCCTCGGGACACCCGAGCCTATTTTCGGGGCAAATGCCTGCAGCGGTGGTCGTCATACGTGAGCGCGGCCAATTGGGACTCCATGGTCTTCGATCTGGGCACCGACCCGCTGCGCCGGGTGCCGATGATGGAGCCGCTGAAGGGAACGGCAGCTCATGTCGATAAGTTGTTGGAAGAGTGTTCGACGCCAGCCGAACTGCTGGATCGACTCGGTTCATAGGAGATTGTCATGACTGAACGGGAACTCAAGAGAAAGCCTGCTCCGGCGCGATCCGAGACGGCCGTGGAGGAGGCGCCCGCCACATCGGACAAGGGCGACAAGCTAAAGGCCGAGATGGACGACCTCCTGGACGAGATCGATGAGGTCCTGGAGGACAACGCCGAGGAATTTGTGCGCAACTACGTGCAAAAGGGGGGTCAATAACCGGTAGGGTGCGGGTCCGATGACGCTATTCAACTTTCCCGCCTCGTCCGACCCGGGCCCCGACTTCGCCCTGTTGCTGCGCCGTACCGGACATCCGCTGGGTGTACAGCCGACAGAAGCGGCCGGCGGCGCCCCCGGTGGGGGCAGCAGCCCCGGAGTTGGTCCGGCATGGCCCACCATCGGGGGCGGGCCATCAGGGCCTGGGCTGGAGATTCGACACGGCACCACGATCGTGGCCCTTCGCTACGCCGACGGGGTTGTAATGGCCGGGGATCGGCGGGCCACCGAAGGACACGCCATTGCCCATCGCCGGATCGAGAAGGTGTTCCCGGCCGATCGTCATTCGGGCATTGCAATCGCCGGGGCGGCGGGACCGGCCGTCGAGATGGTTCGCCTGTTCCAGACCCAGCTGGAGCACTACGAGAAGGTCGAGGGCATGGCCCTTTCCCTTGAGGGCAAGGCCAACCAGCTGGGACAGATGATCCGGGGCAACCTGGCTATGGCCATGCAGGGCCTGGTGGTGGTTCCCCTGTTGGGAGGCTTCGACACCAAGCGGGGCAAGGGCCGCATCTTCACCTACGACGTCACCGGAGGTCGCTACGAGGAAGCCGACCTGCACGCCACCGGTTCGGGGGGACGCGACGCCCGTACGACGATCAAGCTGGGCTACCGGGAGGCGATGACGGGCGCCGAGGCCATCAGCCTGGCCATCAAGGGGCTCTACGAGGCGGCTGATGAGGACTCGGCCACCGGGGGCCCTGATGTGATCCGGGGCATCTACCCGTCGGTGGCCACTATTACCGAGAGCGGTTTTGAACGCGTCGACGAAGAAGAAGTGGCCGAATATTTCCAATCCCTGATCCGATCAAAGTCCGAGGAACCCTCAGCGCCATGACCATGCCCTACTACGTAGCTCCCGAACAGGTCATGAAGGACAGGGCCGACTATGCCCGCAAGGGCATAGCCCGAGGCCGTTCGCTGGTGGCCACCACCTATGCCGACGGCATCCTGATCTGCGCCGAGAACCCGTCCCGCAGCCTGCACAAGGTCAGCGAGATCTACGACCGGATCGCTTTTGGCGGGGTGGGCAAGTACAACGAGTTCGATCAGTTGCGGGTGGCCGGGGTCCGTCATGCCGATACCAAGGGCTATGCCTACAGCCGGGAGGATGTCGATGCCCGCAGCTTGGCCAATGTCTATGCTCAGTTCCTTGGCCAGGTCTTCACCCACGAGATGAAGCCCCTGGAAGTGGAGATCCTGGTGGCCGAGGTCGGGGTGGATGGTGGCGCCGACCAGCTATTCCACATCCTCTACGACGGGACGGTGGTGGACGAGGAGCGCTACTCCGTGCTGGGCGGGGACGCCGATGCCATCACGGCCAGAATGGTCGAGACGTTCAAGGCCGGATGGGCCCTCGCTCCGGCCCTGGTCGGACTTCTGAACGCCCTGGCGGGCAAGGACCGCAAGCTGGGGCCGTCCGACCTCGAGGTTGCCGTCCTGGAGCGATCCTCGTCCCGGCGAGCCTTTCGCCGGGTGGAGGACGATGAGATCGCCTCGCTTTTGAAGGGCTGAGCTTTAGGCAGAGTTACATCGAGGACAGGCTGACCACCGCCAGGCACAGCAACATCATCCCGGCAATGGCCAGGCCCAGCCATCGGCGAGTCAAGGCCGAGCGATGGTCCGAACTGCGCACCACCCACGCAGGGTGCTGGTACTCCTCGGTGTCGTCGTATTCATCACTGGCCTCGTCCACGGCCACGAGCAGGACACGGGCCCAGTTCTCCTGGGCCGCCTCCACGAACACCTCGACCTCACCCATGGCCGGGTAGGGTCCGTCGAGAAAGCCGCGGACCTCGGTGATGATGCCCTCGGTGCCCAGTCGGGCCATGAGAACACGGGCGGCAAATGGACTTGGAGCCACAGTCAGATGCACCATGTTGACCGGTTCCATAGTCCACAAGGTAATGCTCCGAAGCCAACCATGGCCGAGAGGGGCGGTGTGGAGCGATACGGTGGCCCTGGTGGACCAGCGCATCTTCGGAATCGAAAACGAGTACGGGGTGACCTGTACTCTGCGGGGCCAGCGCAGACTGAGCCCTGACGAAGTAGCCAGGTATCTCTTCCGGCGGGTCGTCAGCTGGGGTCGTTCCTCGAATGTGTTCCTGGAGAACGGTGCCCGGCTCTACTTGGACGTAGGGAGCCATCCCGAGTACGCCACCCCCGAGTGCGACTCCATAGAAGATCTGGTGGCCCACGACAAGGCGGGGGAGCGAATCTTGGAGGGTCTGTTGGTCTCGGCCGAGCAACGGCTCAAAGAGGAAGGCATCAGGGGCATCATCTACCTGTTCAAGAACAACACCGACTCGGCCGGCAATTCCTACGGTTGCCACGAGAACTACCTGACCAACCGCCGGGACGACTTCGGGCACTACTCAGAGGTCCTGATTCCGTTCTTCGTCAGCCGCCAGATCTATGCCGGGGCCGGCAAGGTGCTCCAAACCGCCCGAGGAGCGACTTTTTGCGTGTCCCAGAGGGCCGAGCACATCTGGGAGGGGGTTTCTTCAGCCACCACCCGGAGCCGGCCCATCATCAACACCCGGGACGAGCCTCACGCCGATGCTGAGAAGTATCGACGGCTGCACGTGATTGTAGGCGACTCCAATATGAGCGAATACGCCACCTTCCTCAAGCTCGGGGCTGCCAGCATCGTGCTGCACATGCTGGAGGACCACTCGACCGTCCTACGGGACATGTCCCTGGAGAACCCGATTCGAGCCATCCGTGAGATCAGCCACGATCCCTCTTGCCGGCGCAAAGTTCGCCTGGCAAACGGACGCGAGGCCAGCGCGTGGGACATCCAGAGCGAGTACCTGAATCGGGCGCTGCGCTTCGCAGAGCAGCGCGGCTTCAATGAAATGGAGACCAGGGCCCTCCGGATGTGGCAGCACTGCATGGAGGGAATCGAGAAGGACCCCATGAGCCTGGACCGGGAGTGCGACTGGGTCATCAAGTATCGCCTGCTGGAGGCCTATCGGGCCCGCCACGGCATGGCCCTTTCCAATGCCCAGATATCGCTGATGGATCTGGCATATCACGACGTGAACCGCAAGAGAGGACTTTTCTACCTTCTTCAGGCCAAGGGCATGGTCGAGCGGGTCATCGATGAGGGCGCGATTGAAAACGCCGTAGTGAACCCCCCGCAGACAACCCGGGCCCGGCTGCGGGGGGAGTTCATCAAACGAGCCAAGGAACGGCGCCGGGACTTCACCGTGGACTGGGTTCACCTCAAGCTCAACGATCAAGCCCAGCGCACGGTGTTGTGCAAGGACCCATTTAGATCCCAGGACGATCGGGTCGACCGACTGATCGCCAGTCTGTAGTCCTGCTAGCCTCGACCAACCGTGACTGACTCCGGCACCGGCCCGCGGCCCGAATCCGAGCCCGCTGGGGTGACTGAGGATTACGGCATGGCCCCAGGCACCCCAGCATCCTCGTCGACCTCACCGCCAGCGGATTCATCCGCGTCGGCCTCATCCCCGCTGGAATTATCGACTTCCCCGTCGGGCTCATCGACCGACCGGGGTTCATCTTCCCGGGGCCGACATGCTGCTCCAAGACCGGCGTGGCGTTCGGTTCTGGAATGGGTAGTGGTTGTCCTCGTTGCCCTGGGGGTGGCCTTCGGGATCAAGACCTTCTTGATCCAGCCCTACTACATCCCGTCGGCTTCCATGACTCCCACGCTGGCGGTGGGCGATCGCATCTTGGTGAACAAGGTGGCCTACCACCTGCACGGGGTACATCGGGGCGACATCGTAGTCTTTGCCAAACCTCCCCGAGACCAGGGTGATCCGAAGGTAAAAGACCTGGTCAAGAGGGTAATTGGGCTGCCCGGGGAGACCATATCATCGGCCTCGGGACATGTGTTGATCAACGGGGTACCACTCCAAGAGCCGTACCTGCCCAACGGCGTCAATCCTGGGCCGCCCATAACCAAGCAGGTGATACCGGCCAACCACTATTTCATGATGGGTGACAATCGGGGCGATTCCAAGGACTCGAGGTTCTTCGGGCCGGTAGACAGATCCCTCTTCGTCGGTCATGTCTTCATGCGGGTATGGCCCGTCTCCAGGATCCACATATTTTGAGGGCAGGGGCACACCATGACGTGACTCACCCCCGAGGTTGGGGCCGATGCCCGCATCGGTGGGCAAAATCGTTAGGATTGACGCCATGGGCAGCATCAGTCCGGCAAAAATTCTTCTCCTACTGCTGGTCGCCCTGATCGTGCTCGGGCCCGAACGGCTCCCCGACATGGCTCGCAAGGCGGGCAAGCTATTCAATGATTTCCGCAAGGTCCGGTCCGGCTTGGAGAACGAAGTACGGGAGGTGTTCGGCGATGTGCCGGCGGCCATGGCTTCGGTGCGGTCTCCTATGGCGTGGTTGAACAACGCCACCGCGGCCCCGAACTCCACGACTACGGCTTCAGCCGGGAGCCAGGTCGTGGCCGGAGCCGACCTTGGCGACGGCCCGTCCATGGCCGCGCCCAACACCGCTGCATTCGGACCCGCCCCGGGCGCGCCCACGGCGCCCTCGCATCCCGCCCCGGCCGGTGATTATCCCGCCCCGGTCGCTGGTAATCACCCAGCCCCTCCGGTCTTTGGCCACAACGTGGTGGCCGATGACCCCAGCCTCAATTGAGGCCGGGGCCGGTGGGCCAATCGGCCCGGTCATGATGGCGGCCCAGTCATGATGGCGGCCCGGTCCTGATGGCTACCCGGTTGCGGGGGTTGACCCGCCGAAACGCCGATCGTCCCGTTCCGGACGAGATGACCCTGGCCGAGCATCTGGGCGAGCTTCGTCGCCGCCTAATCATCTCCATCGTGGCCGTCTTTGCCGGCGGGGCCGTAGCGTTCGGTTTCTACCCCCAGATCCTGAGCTTCCTACAGCACCCCTACTGCCAGGCTGTGGCCGGAAAAGCCCATCACTCCTGCAGCCTTTATGTGACCGGTCCGCTGGACGGCTTCTCCATTCGATTGAAGGTAGCCGCCTACGGCGGTGTGTTCCTCTCGTCGCCAATATTGTTGTGGCAGCTGTGGCGCTTTATCACTCCGGGGCTCAACCCCAGGGAGAAGCGCTATGCCGTCCCCTTCATCGTTGCCTCCATCGTGCTGTTCGTTTGCGGAGCGGTGGTGGCCTTCTACACCTTCCCCCATGCCCTCAAGTTCCTGATTTCGGTGGGAGGTCCATCGCTCCAGGAAATCTATGCCCCGGACAAGTACCTGAGCCTGATCATCCTGTTGATGGTGGCCTTCGGTGTCGCCTTTGAATTCCCAGTCCTGCTGGTGTCTCTGGAGCTGGCCGGGGTCTTGTCCACCGCCGTGCTCAAGGCCTGGCGGCGACGCGCCATCGTCATCATCTTCGCTCTCGCCGCGGTCATCACACCCAGTTCGGACCCCTTCTCCATGCTGGCCCTGGCCGTGCCGATGTGCATATTCTACGAGGGTTCGATCCTTATCGGACGGTTGTTCAAGAAGTGACTTTGTCGGGGGCCATTCCTTCGGACCCCAGGGAATCTTCACACCAGGGGCTGATTCCGCTCCTCGGGGCGACCAGGTTGGAATCGCGATGATCGAGACCCGCCTGGCCTTCGAGGCCGAACTCGGCTTCGGTCTGGACCCGTTCCAGGTTCAGGCTCTAGACGTCCTGGACCGGGGGGCGTCGGTCCTGGTGGCCGCTCCCACGGGGTCGGGCAAGACGGTGGTGGCCGAGTACGCCGTGGCCCTGGCTCTGACCCTCGATCAGCGGGTCTTTTACACCAGCCCCCTCAAGGCTTTGTCGAACCAGAAGTATGCCGACCTGGCCCACAAGTTTGGCTCCGGCCGGGTAGGCCTGATGACCGGCGACAATGTGGTCCGCCCCGATGCCCCGGTGGTAGTGATGACCACCGAGATCTTGCGCAACATGATCTACGAACGACCCCAAAGCCTTGATGACGTGGCCTACGTGGTGCTGGATGAGGTCCATTACCTACAGGATCAGTACCGGGGAGCAGTTTGGGAGGAAGTGCTGATCCACTGCCCCCGTCCGGTGCGCCTGGTCTGCCTATCGGCGACTGTATCCAACGCCGAGGAGTTCGGAGCGTGGATGTCAACGGTGCGGGGTGAAGTGGAGGTGATAATCGAAGAGGAGCGCCCAATTCGGCTCTCCAACCTCTACATGGTCAAGGACCGGGGCGCCCAGGATCCCCAGTTGCTGGAGACATTCGTCGATGGAGAACCCAACCGTCGCGGCCTGGCTCGGGACAAAACACGAGGAATGCGCCATAGCCGGGCTCGGGCACCACGACGGTCCGAGGTCATACAATCCCTGGGCCGGTCGCAGATGCTGCCTGCTATTTACTTCATATTCAGTCGAGCCGCTTGTGACGCCGCCGTCAAACAGTGCCTTGGCGATGGCATCCGTCTCAACGGCTCCGAGGATCGCCTGCGTATGAGGAAATTGGCCGAATCTCACGTCGAGTCGCTATCCGACTCCGACTTGGGTGTGCTGGGCTACCAAGACTGGCTTGAAGCGGCCGAGTCGGGGCTGGCTTCACATCACGCCGGGCTGGTCCCACCGTTCAAGGAAGCAGTAGAGGAAGGCTTCAAGGAGGGGTTGATCAAGGTCGTCTTCGCCACTGAGACACTGTCGCTCGGGGTGAACATGCCGGCCCGGGCTGTGGTCATCGAGAAGCTCATCAAGTTCAATGGCCGGACCAAAGAGCTTCTCACGGCAGGGGAATATACCCAATTGACGGGCCGGGCCGGGCGACGGGGGCTCGACGATGAGGGCTTCGCCGTGGTGTTGTGGTCTCCTCAAATCAGCTTCCACCAAACCGCCGGGTTGGCCGGAGCCCGCAGCTACGCCCTCAGGTCATCGTTCCGACCCACTTACAACATGGTCGCCAACCTGGTTCGACGCTACCCCAGCGAGATGGCCCATGAGCTGCTCAACCTTTCTTTTGCCCAATACCAGACGGACGCCTTGGTGGTCAGCCTGCAGCTGCGACTCGACGATGCCCGTCGAACCAACAAGGAATCAGAGGCACATCGCCTGGCCCGCCGACTGTCCGGGCGCAAGGAGTCCCTATCCAAGCAGCTCGACACCATCCTGGACCTCTTGGATCTGGTGGGTTTTGTCCAGGGCTGGAACCTCACCGGATCCGGGTACCAGTTAGCCAGCATTTACCATGAGACCGACCTGTTGATTGCCCAGTGTCTGGGCGACGGCCTCCTCGACAGTCTTGACCCTCCCGATCTGGCGGGGTTGGTTTCTGTCTTCACCTTCGAATCCAGGCAACGTTCCGGTTCACCGTTGGGTGACCAGGCAACAGGATCTCTTGGATGGTCGGAAGGATCCCACGGACGGGGGCGGGCTCTTGGGGATCAGGTCTGGGCTCGTTGGGAACAGGTTCAGGCCCGGGCCGAGCGATTGGGGACCATGGAGAGGCGGTTTGGTCTGCCGCCAACCCGGCCCCTCGACCCCGGATTGATCGTGGCTTCCTGGTCGTGGTGCTCGGGTCGGAGCCTGAAATCGGTCCTTGGTGAATCGGGCCTGAGCGGGGGCGACTTCGTGCGCAACATCAAGCAGCTCCTCGACCTCGTCGGCCAGGTAGCTCTGGTGGCCCAGGACCCCCGAACAAGAGCTTCGGCCGCCGATGCCGCTCAGTCACTGTTCAGGGGCATTGTCGAAGCCTCATCGGTTCTCACCACCCGACCCGATCCACCACAGGCCCTAGTGCCCACGGTGGGTCCGCCACCCAACGCCACGGTGGGTCCGCCACTCAACAGCCCGGTTGGTCATAGTGTTGGAGAGGCATGAACCCATATGCCGAGGAGCAGTTCAGCGTCGAGGAATCCGACATCCTGAGACGCTATTTTACCAACCTGGATCTACCAGTGTTTGCCCTAGTCAACCTGCCAGAAGTTGTCAAGGGAGCACTGTTCGCCCGCTATTCCCGCTCGGCCAAGAGCCTGAGACGGCTGTTTCTCGATGAGTTCGTCGGGGATCTCGACATCACGGGTGACATCACCGTCGACGCCACTGTTGGCGTGGCACGAGCCGAGCAACTCTACGAGCGAGTGTTTCTCGAGTTCGGTGACGACTCGGTGGCCCAGCTCGGTGGGGTTCATTTGGCCTGCGAACAGGCATCGAACATCCTGACCAAGGTCCTGGAGTGGGGTCGACTCATGTCCTACCTGGAGCAGTCGACCCGCTACATCGCCTACGACTCACGCCTGTCCACCGGGCGTTACCGCTACTACCGGGACTCCGACGTGCTCAGCTCGGCGATGGGAACCCGCTACGTGGGCGACATGGATCGCATGTTTGATACCTATGCCCGGCTCCTGCCCGTGATGTCTGGCTACTTTGCCGAGTCCTTTCCCAAGGATCCCCAGGACTCCGATTTCGTCCATCGCCAGTCCATCAAGGCCAAGGCCCTGGATTCCCTCCGGGGCCTGCTGCCGGCGGCCTCGCTATCGAACCTGGGGATCTATGGCAATGGCCAGTCCTACGAAGCCTTGCTGGTGCGCATGCGGGGCCATCCCTTGCCCGAAGTCCGCCTCTATGGCGAAATGATGCTTGTAGAGCTGAGAAAGGTAATCCCTTCCTTTCTGCGCCGGGTGGATCTGCATGATCGGGGAACGGCCCATACCCGCTACCTCCGGGACCAGGCGGCGGCCATGGCCGAGGTGGCCCAGGAACTGATCGGAGAACCCTGGGCCAGCCGGGAGGCGAACGTCGAACTGGTCGACTTCGATCCCGACGGGGAGGCCAAGGTGGTCACGGCCGCCCTGTACCCCCACAGTGCGATGCCCGAGGGGCGCTTGATGGAACTGGTGCATGGTCTCACGCCGGACCAGCGGGCCCGTGTCCTGGTTGCCTATGCCGGTGAGCGCACCAACCGGCGCCATCGCCCGGGTCGAGCCCTGGAGGCTACCTCCTACCGATTCGACGTGGTGTCGGACTATGGCGCATTTCGCGACCTTCAACGTCATCGAATGATGACCATACAGTGGCAGCCCCTGAGCATCGCGCACGGCTATGGAATTCCCGAGGCCGTGGCCCAGGCTGGGTTGGCGGGGGAGTTCGAGGAGTGCATGACCCGATCGGCAGCCTTGTACGAGGCACTTTTGCCCGATTTTCCCGAGCAGGCCCCCTACGCCGTCAGCCTGGCCTATCGCATCCGCTATTCCATGGACATGACGGCCCGTCAGGCGCTCCACCTGATCGAGCTACGGTCCGGGCCGCAAGGACACCCCGCCTACCGGGCCGTAGCCCAGGAAATGCATCGCCTGATCGGGGAGAAGGCAGGCCACTCGGCCATCGCTGCCATGATGTCCTTCGTCGATCATTCCGAACCGACCCTGGAGCGTCTCGAGGCGGAGCGCCAGGCCGAGATGCGACGGACCGTCGCCAGGCCCGGCCCGAGGCTCTGAGACCGATCAGTTCCGCCCGGTCCGACTGGTCCGACGGGGCGACAGGTGCTGAAGGCGAGGAGGAAAGTCGGAGAATTTTTGATGCCGACTAGCAGGGAGAATAGGCATTTGTCCTGCTCAGAGCTACGGAAACCGACTTGACGATAGGTGTGGATTTCCGGCATAACTATGCCCATCCAGATCGCCCCAACTTCGTAGCCGCTCTGGGTATCCAGTGGGAGGATCGTCACCACCGGAGGGGGTGCTAGGTGGCAGGGGGGCACGAATAGCCGAGTAGAAAACGTCTCGATGCACGCCGGGACCGAAGGGCCGAGGCCCTGCGGTCGGGCGAGACGGCACCAAAGGCAATTCGGCCCCCCGAGCCTCGCTTCGCCGACCGGGCGCTTCGCCCCAGAGCGCGCACCAGGCCACTCACAATGCCCGCTCCATCGCCTCACCATGCCCAATGCGCATGGTCGGTGGCCAAGGCGTATATGCTCCGGCCGCATGACGGTGCGGCGCAATGACGCAGCGTGGCCACCGGACACAGATGTCGGATCACAGAGGAACGAGAAATGGACGAACCCCAGGTGCTGGACGAGAGTGATCTCGATGACCTTTCCACCGATTCGGTGATCGAGGAGGAGCTCGACGAAGACGATTTGGACGCAGACGTCCTGGATGTCGACGATCTCGACAGTGACGGCATGGATCTCGACAGTGACGGCATAGATGCCGAATTGGAAAGCGACGGCGACGGCAACGGCGTTTTGGTCGATGACGAGCCCGTGGCCGCCGCGGCCGCGGCGGCCACGGCGGCCAAGAGCAAAGCCAATTCCAAGGTCAAGTCCAAGTCCGATCGCCACCACGACGAGGAGGATGAGGACGACGACGACGACGAGGTGATCGAGGATGACGTTGAGGCCAGCCTGGACGTCATCCTCAAGGAGCGGTTGGTGGTCGAGGATGACGATGACGAGGACACCGTCGAGACCGACGACCGGTCCGACAGCGTTACCAAGGTCCTGCCCAAGCAGCCCGGCGAGTTCGTCTGCCAGTCCTGCTTCCTGGTCAAGCACCCCACTCAACTGGCTGATGCCCGGAAGATGCTGTGCCGAGATTGCGTCTGATGAACTCCCCTGAGGCCATACCTCAATACCGCCTGGTTGTCGTGGGAACCGACGGATCCCCGTCGGCAGACCAGGCCGTGGACCATGCAGCCCGTATGGTGATGGCCCAAGGGGCTCGCCTGGTAGTGGTGACGGCATACAGCGAGGATGCCGAGATTCCCCCTGACGCTGCCGACGCTCCTTCGGATATCCAATGGAGCACCACGCTGGCCGGTCAAGCCGAAGGTCTGGCCCGCCGGGGCGCCGATAGGGCCGGGCAGTTGGGGGCCGACGTCTTGAGCGTCAGGTCCCAGATGGGCGAGCCGGCCTCGGTGATCCTGGACGTGGCCGAGGAGTTGGATGCCGATCTGATCGTAGTGGGATCCAAGGGAATGACCTCGCCCAGTCGTTTCCTGCTGGGTAGCGTACCCAATGCCATAAGTCACCATGCCGCTTGCGACGTCCTGATCGTGCGGACCGACTGAGGTGGGGGACGCCTGAGGTGGGAGACGACCATATGCCGGAGAACAAGTCGTTGCGGGACCAGGTGATCGACCTCTTGATCTATGCCCCTATTGGGGCACTGGTGAGCGCCAGCGAGGACCTGTCCGGCCTGGTGGAGAAGGGTCGCAACAAGCTGGAGGGGGAGGTGTCCCTAGCCCGGCTGGTCGGGAATTTTGCCGTCAATCAGGGACACACCCGAGCCGCCCGACTGGTCGAAGACCTGGTGGGGCATATGGAGGATCTTCTCCGCCCTTCCACCGGATCCGGGGGCGGCGAAGGGCCGGGATCCAGTCACGACGATTCCGGCGACGACGAATTTTGGGCCGGTCGATCAGATGGACCGGCCGGAGAGATTTCGAGTGACGGACCTGACAAGCTCCGCCCATCTCGGGCTCGCTCCACGGGTCGTGCCCGAGGGGTCCGCACCGGCTCGGTCGACCCTAGGCGCCCCGCAAGGACTGTTCCGGGACGTCCGGTAGGCGCTCAGGCCCGACGAGCAGACCCCTCGGGGCTGGCCATTCCCGGCTACGACTCCTTGTCGGCCTCCCAGGTGGTCCAGCGGCTGGCTGGTCTGACCACTTCCGAGCTGGAGGCCGTCCGCAGCTACGAGGACCACACCAGGGGTCGCAAGACCATCGTGAACCGTTCCACGCAGCTGCTTGCCGACCAGGGGAGCTGACCCGTTGGTCGGTTCCAGATCGGGCGAGCGGTCCGACCTGGAGCGTCTCGAAGAGCTGTGCACCCAGGCGCGCAATGAGGTGATCCACCTTCGAGGTGGACCCCAGCTCCTCGGGGCTATTCCTTCCGGTGTACCCGATTCCAACTCCCTGGGCGACCTGTTGAGCGATCCGTCCTCGAAGCTGCTGGTTGGTCTCATCGACGACTTTGTCGTCGGATTCGCCACCGCGAGCTCGGGAGACTTGCCCCGGTCTCCGCGACAGGCCCGGGAGCCCGACCACGTTCTGGTCGGTACCATCGACCACCTCTACGTCGAGCCCGAGGCCCGAGGGGTGGGAGTGGGCGAGCAACTCCTGGGTGAGCTGATGACCTGGTTCGATTCTAAAAGTTGCACCCAGGTAGATGCCCAGGCCCTGCCCGGTGACCGGGCCACCAAGAGCTTTTTCGAAACGGCCGGGTTCAAGGCCCGCTTGCTGGTCATGAACCGCCTGCTGACATGACCATGCCGGTACCGCAGGTATGCGTGGGAGGGATCGTACGCGACGGAGACAGCCTGTTGATGGTTCGTCGCGGTCACGGCCCCGCAGCCGGCCGGTGGTCCCTGCCCGGTGGCCGACTGGAGTCGGGGGAGACTCTGGCCGAGGCCGCGGTGCGCGAACTCCTGGAGGAAACGGGCATCGAGGCAGTCTGCGATGAGCTGATTGGATGGGTCGAGACGATCTCGGAGAGTTATCACTACGTGATCTTGGACTTCGCCATGACCGTGCTTGGCCCCGTCGAGCCAACGGCCGGCGATGATGCGACCGAAGCAGCTTGGGTGCCGCTGGGGGACGTGGCTGACCTCGATCTGGTCGATGGCTTGGCCGAGTTCCTGAGCGACCATGCCATTATCGATGTGATCGTCTGATCCAATCGCAACGCTTGGCGGTGAATCCGATCGCTTCGGTTGGGGCCCGCCAGGAGCCTCTCAGCGACCCTTCCACACGGGCGGGCGCTTCTCGATGAAGGCCATGGGACCTTCGGCAAAATCCTCTGTGCCTGCCATGGTCATCATGCCCTGTGCGCTCATCTTCCACAACGTGTCGTCATCGGCACTTTGAGCTGCCAGCACCACCTTGCGGCTCTCCCGTACGGCGAGTGGGGCATTCGCCGTGATGCGGGAAGCCAGGGCCAGGGCGGCGACGAGGGCCTGACCGGGCTCGCATAGCTCATTGATCATGCCCAATTCGAGTGCCCGCTCAGCCGAAATCGGATCCCCGGTGAGAATGATCTCCATGGCCACTGCCTTGGGTAGGGCCCGAGGCAGGCGAAATAATCCACCGGCAGCCGCCACCAGCGCCCGTTTGACTTCGGGCAGGCCGAAACGGGCCTGAGTCGAAGCCACGATCAGGTCGCACGACAGCGCTATCTCACAGCCCCCGGCCAGGGCCGGCCCGTCCACGGCTGCGATCAGAGGCTTGAGCCGATCCCGACGGGTCACCCCGGCAAAGCCCCCCCGGGCCGTGGCCAGCCCGCCGGCCTGGCCGGCAGCGATGGCCTTGAGGTCGGCTCCGGCCGAGAACACGGGTCCAGCGCCGGTCAGCACTCCAACCCAGGCGTCGTCGTCGCTCTCCAGGCGGTCGATGGCCGCCTCCATGGCGGTGGCCACTTCGGCGTTGACCGCGTTGCGGGCCTCGGGTCGATTGATGGTCAGTACGGCAATGTTCCCGTCAAGGGTGTATTCAACCATGACGGGGGACCTTAGCCAACAGGTGGGTGGGATGGCACCTCTGGCCCGCCGACATGAAGTTCGCTCGCGGCGACCTCGGCTTGGGGCCTCGTAGCGGTGGGCTCTGTAGCCTCGCCCTCGGGCACGGTGGGCTCTGTGGCCTCGCCCTCGGGCACGGTGGGCTCTGTAGCCTCGCACTCGGGTCCGGTCGGCTCTGTGGTCTGGGTGATTATGAGAGGAGCCGCCGGTGCGCTTCGGGTCGGCGGGCGGGGAGGTCGAGCGTTGGGACGGGCGCTGGGACGGGATGGACCCGGCGGCGGGGGCATGTTCATTCCCAGCAGCGAGGCCAACCCCGGTATCTTCCCGCACAGGTGCTTGGCATGCTCGACGAATTCGGCATCGGAGTCACGGGGCAGCCCCACCGGCTTGACGCTGCGACGGACAGGCGAGTCGGCCACTGCCTCCATCATGGCTACCCACCGGGCCACGGAGAGCTCCGACGACATGTTGGTGCCGGCTGCCTCTCCCAGCCGAACGGCCAGCTCAGCGGGAAACCGGGCCGTGGGTTCGGGGGTTCGGGCCGACGCTCTTAGGGCGCGCACCAGCTTGCCCTCGTCGATGGCCCGGGTTATCTCATCTACCCAGTTCTGCCGGAGCTTGGCCACCCGGGCCTCGAGAGCTTCACGCAAGTTGCCAACCAGCATCCGGGTCTCGTCGTCGCGGGCCAAGGCTTCGGAGCCGGTGACCACCGAGCGAAGGTCCCTCAAGCTGATGGTTGCCAGTTCGGCCATGGCAGCTTCGGCCCGATCCCGCCAAGTTGCTGCCTTGAGGACGGGCAGAAGGGTCTCAGCCATGGTCAAAAGGGGTTCCGGCGCAACCTCGGGAAGCCCCTGCTCTTTTGCTTGGGCATTTTGCGCGCTGATTGCCTGGCGGACTCCTGGCATCCCGGCCTTGAGCAACTGTTCGGCGATCGGACGCTGCTCGGGCAACATCGCCTCCACTGCTGCGCGACGGTGCTTGGTGCCGGGTGAGAACCGTCTCGACCTGGCATCCTCCCGCGGAGCGGGGCGCCCTCGTTGCGCGCCCGTGCCGCTATCGGGAGCCGGAGATGCACGACCGCCAATCCGGCTCCGAGCCCCCGCATCCGATCCCACCGGCTGACCCGACGACCGGCGTGTCCCAGCCGGACCAGTGACGGGCGTCGAACGACCGTGGCCCTGGCCCGTGCCCATGCCCGTGTGCGAGGCCGTACCATTGGCCGCCCTACCGCCTGAGTTCCTTGAGGGCAGACGTTCGCCAAGACGAGTCGGTCGTTTGTCACGAGGGGGACGCGGCCGGCCGGAGGCCTTTGAGGTCAATGTCGAGGTGACGGCCTGGAACTCCCCATTGGAAGGAATCAGCTCGATCACCGCTTCGGCCTTTTTGGCTGCCTTGGGAGGTTGAACGGAGTTGATGGTGGTGCCATCAATCCCGACGGTGGCTTCCGCCCTCACGACGTCCCCGGCCACTGCTCCGGGGTACAGGATGGAATCGTTCAGCACCCCCTTGGGCTGGCGGGCTCCGGCGGCGCGCCACGTCCACGTGCCGTCGCCTCGGGCGCTGGTCAGTTCGATCTCGATCCTAAGAGACATACCCGGCCAAGCTACCTCGGCTACAGCCCGTCTCGTGCACCCCGTATGGTGATGGGGGTGAATCCACCCCCTGTTCTGCTGGTGCACGGTTTCGCCACTTCCTACCAACGCACTTGGTTGGAAGCCGGTTGGGTTGACTTGTTGAACGACGCCGGCCGCACCTGCATCCCCTATGACCTGCCGGGACACGGCGAGCGGGAGAAGTCTCACGATCCGGCCGATTACGCCGATCTGGAAGGCGATCTGGCCGAAGTGGTTGTCCAACACCAGCGCCTCGATGCCGTGGGATTCTCGCTGGGGGCTCGGACGCTACTGGGTGTGGCGTCCGATTATCCGCAGCGGTTCGGGCGCATCGTCGTGGGGGGAGTGGGGGCCAACCTGTTCCGGCCCGAAGACGGCGAGGCGCTGGCCCGGGTGGTTGAAGGCAACCTGGCCACCGAGGATGCCATGGCCCTGGCCTTCGCCCGCTTTGCTCAAGGCCCAGGGAGCGATCCATTGGCCCTGGCTGCCGTGTTGCGCCGGCCACAGGAGCCCATGACTGCCCAACGACTGGGACGCGTAACCATCCCCGTGCTGGTGGTGTTGGGTGACCAGGACTTTGCCGGGCCGTCCGACGAATTGGTCAACGCCCTGCCTGACGCCCGCCTGGTGACGCTCAAGGGTGTCGATCACTTCCGGACGGCGGATCATTTTGGCTTCATCGATGCCTCATTGAACTTCTTGGAGGCAGGTGCCGGCTGACCGGTGGCCCCGCGGACAGGTCGCCCTTCGGCGGAGCCCATTGGTGCCCTGGCCCCGGCAACGACCGCAACACGTTGGAGGAAGGGTCCCACAGCCGCCGCGCCGCTCAACAAGGGCCGGGGGGTTGCCCCCGGCAACGACGACACGAGCAGCGTCTATCGCGTGCTCAGCTCCGAGGCCGCTCAACAAGGGCCGGGGGG
>JBOGIG010000001.1:0-5725 GCA_050742455.1 Acidimicrobiales bacterium | reverse complement strand
TGTCCGACATGACCCTGACTTATTTGGTGGACAACTACTACAACCCCGACGACGAATTGGGAGTGGCCTGGAACGATCCGGCCATCGGGGCCGACTGGGGAGTGACCGACCCCGTTCTGTCCGAGCGGGACCGGTCCAATCCGCGGCGCTCGGCACTACCGGTGGACCGGGTCCCGTACTGGGGACTGCGGACCTAGATGCCGACCACC
This sequence comes from Acidimicrobiales bacterium, assembly GCA_050742455.1. GTDB lineage: Bacteria > Actinomycetota > Acidimicrobiia > Acidimicrobiales > JBOGIG01 > JBOGIG01. The sequence goes on along the minus strand of JBOGIG010000001.1, from coordinate 5,516 downwards.
TGACGCTACCTTCCTGATTCGGCTTCTTCTCCCAGGCTGATCCAGCGGTCCTCGACGGCGACCAATTCGGCCTGAACCCCGGCCAGTTCGGTGCCGATCCGGGCCAGCTCGCCCCGGTCCTGGCCCGCCACGACCAAGTCCTGGGCCAATTCGTCCCGGCGCCCCTCCAGGCGGCGCATGTCTGATTCGGCGTTTCGCATGTCCCGTCCGATCGTGCTGGTCGAACGAGGGCGAGGCGATGACCCGGCCCCCGGCGCCGATGGCCTCGATGAGAGCGGCTGGTTCCCGGACTGGCCGGTGGCCCGGGGCCGCACCCGACCTCCAGGACGGGGAGCGGGGGACGGCCCCATATCCCCGGGGGGAACGACCGGCCCCCAGGCGGCATCTAGTCCCCCCACCAAGGTGATCCCTCCGTGCCCGTCCAGGTACAGGACCCGATCCACGGTGCGTTCCAGAAAGGCCCGGTCGTGACTGGCCACCACCAGGGCGCCGGGCCAGTCCTCCCAGAAGTCCTCCAGGGCTCGCAGGGTGTCGAGGTCGAGGTCATTGGTGGGCTCGTCGGCCAGGATCACGTTGGGCCTCTCGGCCAGCACCATCAACAGCTGCAGGCGCCGGCATTCACCGCCGGACAAGTCGGAGAGCGGTGCCCGAGCCGAGTCGGAGTCGAACCAGAACCGTTCCAGGAGCCAGACCTCCTGGCCCAGAGCGGCCCGGGGGGTAAGGGCCGGGTCCAGGTCCGCGTCGGTTTGGGCGTAGTAGCCGAGGGCCACTGTCGAGCCCACCTCGATCGCCCCCCTAAGCGGCGCCAGCTGACCGGCCAGGATGTCGAGCAGGGTGGACTTGCCCGATCCGTTGGGCCCGACGATGCCCAGGCGCTCCCGGCGGTCCAGGCTGATATCGAGACCATCGAACAGCCACGGGGAATGATCCACGTCCGGAGACGGGGCCGGTGGCGGGTGTGGGGGCGGCCAGGAGCAACGGGAGGAATCGGGATCGTCCGGGGCCACAAAGCGGTGCCCCACGCCGACCACCTCGATGACCTTGCTCCCCAGCCGGGGGGCATCCCGGCGCAGGGCCAGCTCCTCGTTGCGAGCCGCCGGCGCGGCCCGGGAGCCGATCACGGCGGCGGCCGAGGTCAGCCGGGCCTTGGACTTGGACGTCCGGGCCGGCGCACCCCGGCGCAGCCAGGCCAGCTCCGAGCGGGCAAGGTTGCGCCGGGTCCGTTCGGTTGCCGCCGCTTGTTCCTCTCTAACAGCCCTGTTCTCCAGGTAGCGGTCGTAGCCCCCCTCGTGGACATAGCCCGCTCCCCGGTCCAGCTCCAAGACCCGGTTGGTGACCCGGTCCAGAAGGTGGCGGTCGTGGGTGACCAGGACCACGGCCCCGGGGAAGCGGGCCAGCCTCTCCTCCAACCAGACGATGGCCCCGATGTCGAGGTGGTTGGTCGGTTCATCCAGTATCAACAGGTCGCTCGGGTCCACCAGCAAGCGGGCCAGGGCCACCCGCTTGGCCTGTCCTCCCGACAGGGTCGACGGGGCTCGGGAGGCGAGTTCCGCCACGCCCAGCCTGCTCATGACGGCGGCCCCTTCCCAGCCGGAGCCGACCACCTCGGCCACGGTGGGGGCATCGAGCTCGGGGCGTTGGTCCAAGAATCCGACTCTTAGGCCTCGGGCCGTGCGTCGAGCCCCCCCCTCCGGCCTCAGCACCCCGGCCATGACCCGCAGCAAGGTGGACTTTCCCGTGCCGTTGAGTCCGACCAGGCCGAGTCGGTCCCCGTCCCCCACGGTCAGGGACACCTCGGAGAACAGGACCCGTCCCGGCCGATGCATGCCGACCCGGTCCAGGTCGACCAGGACAGCCACCCTTCAGGCCTGGCCGACGGCGTCGAGGATGAAGCTGTATACGAAGGCCTCGTCCTTCCAGGCGTCGTAGCGGCCGGAGGGACCACCGTGGCCGGCGCCCATTTCGGTCTTGAGCAACACGGTGTTTGAGGGATCGGCCAATCGCAGCTTGGCCACCCATTTGGCTGGTTCCCAGTAGGCCACCCTGGGGTCGTTGAGACCGGCCGTGGCAAGGATCAGGGGGTAGGGGTGGGCCTCTACGTTGTCGTAGGGGGAGTAGGACTTGATGTAGTCATAGATGTCGGGGTCGGCCACCGGATTGCCCCACTCCTCCCACTCGGTGACGGTCAGAGGCAGCGACTCGTCCAAGATGGTGGTCAGGCAGTCGACGAAGGGGACCTCGGCCACGATGGCCCGGAACAGCTCGGGTGCCCGGTTGGCGACCGCCCCCATCAACAAGCCCCCGGCGCTGCCCCCCCGGGCCACCAGCCGATCCGGTGTCGTCCACCCCGTATCGATCAGGTGGCGGGCCGCGGCCACGAAGTCGTCGAAGGTGTTGGTCTTGTGGCCGATCTTGCCCTCCTCGTACCAGGACCGGCCCATCTCGCCGCCCCCCCGGATGTGGGCTGTGGCAAAGACGAAGCCCCGGTCCAACAGGCTGAGTCGCAGGGACGAGAAGTAGGGGTCCATGCTGGCCTCGTAGGAGCCGTAGCCGTACAGGAGGAGGGGGGCGTTCTCGGGGTGACCAAATGCCCCGGCCCGGTCGTTGCGGTAGACCACGGTAATGGGGATGTCCACGTCGGCGTGGCCCTGGCTGGCGTGGCCCTGGCTGGCCGGGGCCCACAGCCGCTCGGTGGTGTATGCGTCGGGGTCGAAGGGACCCAGCACCGGCTGGCGCTTGAGCAGGCGGGCCTGGCCCGACGCCATGTCATAGTCGTACACCGAGCGGGGGGTGACCATTGACGTGTACTCGTAGCGCACAGTTGAGGTGGCGAATTCGGCGTTACCCCCAAGCGCCGGAGTCCCGACGTCGCTCGGCTGAGCCACTTCGGAGATGGCCCCACTGGCCAGCTCCAGGATCCGGATACGGGCTGATCCCCCGGCCCGTTCGGCCAGAGCCAGGTGAGATCCGAACACCTCGATGCCCTCCAAGCGGACCCCGGGCTCAGGAGGGATCAGCTCGGTCCAATTGACCCGCCCCGGGGAGGGAACCGGGGTCGCCATCAGACGAAAGTCGAGGGCACCGTCGTTGGTGACGATGAGGAAGCGCCCGGCGTGGTGATCGACGCTGTACTCGATCCCACCTCGGCGGGGCTCGATGACCTTGAAAGGGCCCGAGGGATCGGTGGAGTCGAGCACGTGGACCTCCGTCGTCACCTTGGACTCGAGCGTCAAGACCACGTAGGCCTCGTCCTTGGTGTTGGCCACTCCGAGATAGAAGCTCTCGTCCTCCTCGGTGTAAACACACGCGTCGTCCGCGGCCGGGGTCCCCACCCGATGGCGCCACAACTGGAAGGGTCGCATGGCGTCGTCGGTGCGGGTGTAGAACAGCACCGTCGAGTCCTTCGACCATGCCGATCCGTAGTAGGTGTCGGCCATGGACTCGTCCCCGTCCACGCCGGTATCCAGGTCCCGGATCCGCATGGTGTAGCGCTCGGAGCCGTTGGTGTCGACGGAGTAGGCCAGGCGGGCGTGATCGGGACTGACGTTGAAGTTCCCCACGGCAAAAAACTCGTGGCCCTCGGCCAGGGCATTCTGATCCAGGACGACCCGCTCTCCGGGCGACTGGCCGATCTCGAAGTCTGATGGCCCGCCGGTGGCCGGTCGTCGACACTGATCGGCGTACTGGTTCCCCTCATGGGTCCGTGAGTAATACAGCCAATCACCCTTGCGCACCGGCACGCTGAGATCGGTCTCTTGGATCCGGGCCACCATTTCGTCGAACAAGGCCTCACCCAGCTCGCCCAGGTGGGCCGTGCAGGCCGCGGTGTAGGCGTTCTCGGCCTCGAGGTGGGCTATGACCTCGGGGCTCTCCCGGTCCCGTAGCCAGTAGTAGTCGTCCAGGCGGCTGTCGCCGTGGGCACCCACCTGGGCGGGGCGCACGGCCGGAACGGGGGGACCTATGGGATCGGTCGGGGCGCGGTTGGACGGGGCTGGAGGTGGCGTGCTCACCCGCCAAGCCTTTCATCTGGATGAGGGCCTCGACCCGCAGGCAGCCGGGCAGGGTTAGGACCTCGGGAATCTGCACCCACTGTGGGTGTAATGTTGTCATCATGGGCAAGACAATCCAGGTTCGCGATGTCCCTGACGAGGTGCACCGGCGCCTCACGATCCGGGCCAGGGCGGAGCGCCGCTCGTTGTCAGAGCTGATCAGGTCCGAGATCGTCGAGATGGCCCGGCACCCCCCCATGTCGGAGATGCTGGATCGCCTGGGGAGGCGACCCGTGATCGAGGTACCCGAGTCCTCGGCCGAAGCGCTGGCCGGCGAGCGTTCGCCCACCAACCGGCGGTGATCGTTCTGGATGCCTCGGCAGCCGTCGACCTTCTCCTCTCCACGGAACGCGCCAGGGGGATCGCCCAGGCACTGGGATCGGTCAGCCAGGTGCATGCTCCCGAACTGATCGATCCGGAAGTCATCGCCGTAGTCCGGCGTTGGACCCACAAAGGTTGGTTGAAGCCCGCCGCCGGGACCCGCGCCATTGAGGAGCTGGGCGAGTTGGCCCTCATCCGACACGGACATGGCCCCTTGCGCCTTCGGGCCTGGGAGCTACGGGATCGGTGCACGGTCTATGACGCCTGCTACGTCGCCCTGGCCGAGATGCTCGGAGCGGAGCTGCTCACCACCGATGCCCGCCTGATCCGGGCCGTGGGGGGATTGGTGGGCGTGGCTGTAGTGGATGTGGCGGGCCCCCAGACTTGACCGATTGGTCAACTATGATGGGGAGATGCCCGAGGTAGTGCCCGACCCGCCCAGGTCGGGCTGGGCATTGCTGGCCCGAACGGTGGGCGAGAACCGCCGCCTGGTGGTCCTCGGCATCTTGGCCGGCATCGGGTGGACGGCGGCCAAGGTGGCGGTCCCGTCCATGACGCAGCGAGCCATCGACGAGGGCATCACCAAGGCTCTCCCCGGGGCCCTGTGGCACTGGTGCCTCCTAATTCTGGTCCTGGGCCTTGCCCAGGGGACCTGCACCGGGTTGCGGCGCTACCTGGCCTTCTCGGTGGCATACCGGGTCGAGACCGATCTGCGGGGGCGGATGTTCGCCCACCTCCAGCGCCTTCACTTCGCCTTCCACGACCGGACCCAGACAGGCCAGTTGATGTCACGATCGGCGTCGGACCTCCAGCAGGTGAACAATTTCGTCGTACTCATTCCGATCGGCATAGCCAACGGGCTGACCGTGGTGGCCATCGCCGTGATCCTGTTTTCGATCAATGCCGGACTTGCCGCCCTGGCCCTGGCCGCCCTGCCCTTCCTCAACGTGGCGGCCAAGCGATTCTCCACAGCCATCTTCCCGGCGTCCATGCAGCTCCAGCGGGAGCTGGCCGAGGTGGCCACCGTGGTGGAGGAGACGGTCACCGGCATCCGCGCCGTCAAGGGCTTCGGGGCCGAGGCCATCCAGGCCGGGCGGCTTGGGGACCGCACCGGTCGGGTCTACGACCAAGCCATGCGGGCGGCCA